>JBGTJW010000625.1:0-4082 GCA_041744955.1 Stenomitos sp.
GCGAACCGACTGTTTAAGTCAATTGAAGAGCTAGAATCTTTATTGCATCAGCTGCTAAACGAAGGAGGGCTGATTATTAAGTGGGAACGAAAGCTCAAAAACAAGGGTGATGCTCTTATCACAGTTTAAATGCATAACAGCTTATTGTTCTAGAAAGTCGTTCTACTAACACAGTTGTTTCTGAAACACGCTCAACAATAGCTTGTATCTTTTGGTTTGTGAGGGTACTGTCTGCGCCCCGATCGCTAAGTGCTTGCTGTGCCTCAACATTCATTAGTGCTGTTAACTGAGCCTGCCTCGTTAACAATTTTGCCAATTCAACGGTGCCAGCATTTCCTTCTTGCTTCCACCGAGCAAGGCTTTGGTTAATCTCTTTCTGTATGCTCAAAATATCCTGTCTAAGCTGTTGCGGCGATGAATCTAATGGTTCTGCCATGCTTTTCTCAACAATCTTGTTTGAGTACGTGAGCATTTTTCTGATTCATAGGCGTTCCTACTTGTGATTAAAACTATGCTTCCAAGTCTCGCAAAAACTGATGCAGTAACCCAACGACGATCGTAGGCTGCTCTAGATGTGCTAACACACCTGCATCCGCTATCGGCACAAAAGCTTGGATACTGGATGGATTGAGGCTGGCTAACCGTTGACCCAGAGTAGCGTTGGTAAACTGCGTCTGTTCACCCCATAAAATAGCGGTCGGTGTAGAAAGCTGTGGTAAATAGCGGGCAAGGTCAAAGTAGAGGTCGCCCCGCAAAAAAGCCAGTGCTGCGTATTGAGCGTTCGGCTGTCGGGCAGATTCTAGATAGGCTTTGACCATTTCTTGAGAGACGCGATCGGGCTGGGCAAACAAAAAACGCTCCAAGAAACTGCGTACAGACACGTCAGTGGTTGCGCCCAGCGTATAAACGAGTTGGTCGAGCAGCGGTGTGTTGATGACTTGCAGCGGTAACCGTCGTCCAGCATCTTGTCCAAAATCGGCAAAGCCTGAGGGCGAGACGAGAAACAAGGCTTTCACTAAAGTCGGTTGCAGAATGGCAAGACGAATGGCGATCGCGCCTGTGAGAGAAGACGCAACGATCGTCACTGGAGCGGTACAGGTTTGCTGGATAAATTCTGTCAACGTAGTGAGATAATCTGCCACCTGATAATCCCTTACAGGGTGATCTGACTGCCCCCACCCCAGCAAATCGGGAGCCAGCAAGCGATGTGAGTCCAAAAAGGTAGGATACACCTTCGACCATTCATACGCGGATGCGCCACCGCCAAAGCTATGCAGAAAAAGTAGCGGCGGTGCTTCGAGTGATGGGATTGACCACGGCTGACCTACAGGGGTGTAGTAGACCATTGCCCCTAACGAAGTTTTGACTACTCGTTGACCGATTCCAGGTGGATGAAATTGCAGCATGGTTGGTAGCGTTTAGCGTCAGCGGTCAGCCTTCAGTTTATCGAAGAGGATGTTTTAAAAGTCCAGATTCTTGTAACCTTGGCGACTAAAGTCGCAGCTACAGAGACTCAACCTGCCGCCGCAGGTTGTAAAACCCTTGCCTTTCGGTAGTCCGCGTCGGCGGACTTTGTTGATATAATCGCGGTTTTAACCGCCAAACACTTCTACTTGCTGCTGGCTTAAAGACGCGATCGCTAGACCAGACCCCTCAGCAAACCGACATAAACGCCCTGAATATCTACTTCTTCGGTACTTGTATCAATCACAGTTGGCTTGTAGTTGGGATTGGCAGGCTGAAGCGTAATTTGCTGCCCTCGGCGATAGAGGTATTTCAGCGTGGTCGCGCCCTGTTGTCGAGCCGCGACGATCGTGCCATTGCGAACCGCACGGGGATTGGACTCGCGCCGCATCACAACCAGATCACCGTGATCAATCAATGCGCCAATCATGCTGTCGCCCTGTACTAGCAGCGCAAAATGCTGGGAGCGTTCATGTTGGGAAAGATGTGCCAGCTTTGGCAGGCAGGACAACTCTAGATGCTGCACGTCCTGATCGGCAAAGTTCTCGACCAGGCTATGCGCCGCGATCGTGCCCACTAAGGGAATCCCATCGCTCGGTCGCAGAATTTTGAGGGAGCGAGATTTGCGAGGGGCGTGGCTAATGAGCCGCTTTGCCGTTAGTGTCTCGATATGAAGCTGCACGGATGCAAGCGATCGATAGCCCAACCCTTTCTGAATTTCACGATAGGTCGGCGACATACCATGTTGAGCGGTAAAGTCTTCAATCCAGGTAAAAACCCGCTGCTGTGGCTGCGTGAGTAACGATTGCATAAGGCGACAAAGAGCGTTTGTACTACTTTACATCGTTGCGCCCTTGCTCACATCGGTATGCTAAAAATCTTTCTATGCCAGCCTCGTCGGCAAGCAAACCAGAGCCTATTCCTTGCAGTCCGAGACGGAGCGAGGTGGTGCGGTGAATGTCCCAGCTTGTTGACTTATCCCAGCTTGTTAACTTACTTAAGGGCAAGGATCGATCGCCAGTCCTTAATAGCCGCCTCAGACCACAGCCAGTTTTTGGCGAGTTCTTCGGGCTGAAAACTAACTGGATCATCAGCAAGGACGGTTTGGCGGAGCTTGATCGCCTCGTTTTGCAGGTTGGCTTGTTGGCTGGGTGGCTGATTAGCAGCAGATTTTGCCGCCACTAGAGCGAGTCCAGCGTAAGCCGTGAGCGTGTGTGATGCTGACGGTGAGCCTGCCTGGGTTGCGGGTTGACTGCTCTGTTGCGCCCTTGACTTCAGCGCTTGCATCCATGTGCGGCTCGCACGATCGAGCTTGCCTTCGCTGTAGTAGGCAAAGCCCAGAGCATTCTGGTACTCTGCGATCGGTTTTTGCTTGACAGCAGTTTCCCAATACCGCCGCGCATCATCAAGGCTGTAGTCTTTATTGCCGACTTTAACCGACTGCCACGCGAGGCGACCCATCATAAAGTTAAGAGTAGGGTCGCCTGACTTTTGGCGTAGGACTGGGGTTAGGACGGTCGCTGCCTGGGTCAAGGCACCACGATCGAGTAGGGTTTCAATCGCTGCCTGAGCATCAGCAAAATTCCCCTTATTGAGGTGTTCTGTTGCCAGAGCTGTCACGACGCTAGTACTGACGCGCTGCAAATCGCCAGTGCTTTTAACCGTATTAAAGGCAGCTTCGGGGAGTTGGATTGAGGGTGTTGGCAACCAGCGATCGCGCAACAACCAGCCGCCCAGCGCCAGTGCAGCCAAGATGCCAGCACCGAACCATAGCAACGTCCGGTAAGGCGGCACGTTAGGTCGAGCAATGACGGCACCCGTATGACCTGCTAACAGCTTGCTTCTGGAGTGATCGAAGGCTTTTTGTTCTGTGGTGTGTTGTTGGTCGAAGAGTGAACCTTCCAGCAGTGGCTTTGCAGGACCAACATTGCCTTGCCGGAGGAGCGCAATTTCGAGATTGCGTCTGGCAGTGGTCAAGTTAGGATCAAGCTGAATGGCATGGTCGTACGATCGTATTGCCTCGCTGAGATTGCCCTGCTGCGAGAGCGCCAACCCTAGCTGATTGTGAATTTCAGCCACAGCGGGATTGATACTCAATGCCTGATGATACGCCGCGATCGCTTCTGCGACATAGCCTTGCTGGTTGAGCGCCATGCCCAGACGATAGTAAGCATTGGCATCATGAGGGTTGTCTTGCACGGCTTGATGGCAGGTTGCAATCGCCTCCGTCAGCTTCCCTGTTTCCGCCAGCATCCTCGCCAACTCTGAGTAGACCTCAACACGACTGGCATCAGCCGCCGTAGTTGTAAGCGCCTCTCCATGCTGTACGAGTATTTCAGAGCCATCTGCCGTTTCTGGGGCTGCTTCCAACGAGTCTGGCTCTTTGGGGTAGTCAGGCAGAATGAGATAATCGTCTGTGTTGAACGTGTATTCGGCTTCGGGCAACAGATTTTCTGAAGCGGAGGCTGGCAGGAGGCGATCGTCCTCAACTGCATCGGTTGTCGCGCTCGAAAGCTGATTCACCAGATGAGCCACTGTCTCCATGTCGCTCTGGTATTCCGGATCGTCAAATTCTAGCTCCTCCAAATCCATCGAGTCATCATCCAGTGCTTCGTCCG
>JBGTJW010000626.1:0-23185 GCA_041744955.1 Stenomitos sp.
TGATGGAAGCTGGTCGTGCTCGGGCATTGCTGCTTCTCTGTCACCGACAGCAATCGGGTTTATCCTCTATTGATCTCAGACGAAGACCATATTGTTAGTAAGACCTACATGATTCGGGTGGAAGGAGAAACCACTCGCTTACAGCGATTTTCAGATGAATAAGCCACAGTGAGCGAACCAGCCGAGGGCATCAGCAGCGGAAATACACTGATTGATCATTCGTGTGAGCGCTTGGTCAAGTGCTTCTCTGGTTCGCGCTTTAGTTGAGCGCAACAGTTGCTTGAGTTTTGACCAACATAACTCAATGGGCGAAAGGTCTGGGGAGTAAGGTGGCAAAAACACAACTTTTGCACCGACCGCTTCAAGGACCTCTCGTACCACTACAGCATGATGAACTGGCAAGTTATCCATCACAATGATCGCTCCCACCCACAATTGAGGAATCAGAATCTCTTGGATGTAGAACAAGAACACGTCGGTATTGACACTGCCAACGATGCTCAGGGTGGCAATCAACCCATCGAGACTCATGCCCCCAATCAACGAGATGTTCTTACCGCCATCACCAGGAGCCTCACTGTCATACAAACGTTCGCCAATCGGGGCACGACCATACAAGCGTGTCATGGCTAGATGGATACCTGTTTCATCAATGAAGACCAAGTTGCGAGGGTCGATGGTGAAACTCCACAGGCGATAAGCAAACCGCAGTTCCTTCACCCGTTGAGTGGCTTGTTCAGCCGCAATCAGTGTTTTTTTTTGACGCTGAGCTTGAGCTTGCACACTGCTTGTTGCATGGTCGATACACTCACCGCCACCCCAGTTTGCTCAGCAAAGCGTTCACACAACTCTTTGAGCAGGGCATCCGGTTGAGCCGTGACTAAGGCTTCCACGATGGGCAATTCCCCTTTCCCTAACTTAGCAACGGCTCCTCCAGCATGAGGTTTGGGTCGCACACTGCCCGTCTCCCGGTAGTGCCGCCTCAAATCCCTGATGAACGATAAACTCACCTTGAAGCGCTCCGCTAGTTGCCGTTGTGATCCTTCTTTCGCTTCATAGGCTGCGAGAATGCGTTGCCGTAAATCCATAGATAAAGGGGGAGGCATGAGTTGCTATTTCCTAGCTTCCGAGACTCGCTTAGGCTATCAAGTTGTGGCTTACTCAATCAACAACCGCTGTAAACTCCTACGCAGCAGCCTTTTCCCTTTTTTCCTCTTTGCCCTGCTGCACAAGCAGCAATCCTGATACTGAGCCGTACTGCGATTGAGCCTCTACGGCTTAGCCTGGGCAAGGTCAGATGGGGTGATCGCCTTGGTTAGTTGCACCCCGGAGCAGAAGACCAGCGTCAATGTGGGTCTTTCCCAGCTCAGTTTGATGCCTTTTGTGGCATTTTTGCGCCTGTACGACTGAGCTTGCAGTCCAGATTTAGTCCACTCGAGTAGTACAGCAACCTGAGTGGTTGTTTTCACTCTCGCGATCTGATCGTTCTTTTCCCTTTTGAGGCGATCCTACGCCATCGTGTTTGAGGTCAATCCTGAGTTGAAATCAAGAAGAAAATTGAGGCAATAAAGCGGTCTATGTAATTGACATTTCACATCAAGAGTTGACATAAACTCCCCACCTTTGATTTTCTGGGCTTCACCCATTACTGGGGACGGAGCCAGACGGTGAAGGTTAGGTTGAAACGCAAACCTCGAAGAAGCGGTTGCGACGTGCTCTGGTAGACCTGAAACAATGGTTACGCCAAGAACGTAACGCCCGCAAATTACCGCAGTTGTGGCAAGCGCTTGGGAGCAAGATGCGAGGTCACTTCAACTACTTTGGAGTGACCGACAATAGTCGGGCACTATACCAATTTGAGTGATTGGTTCAAGCTCTCTTGTTCAAGTGGTTAAACCGTCGCAGCCAGCGACGCAGCTTTACTTGGGATCGCTTTCTCAGGTATATGGCGCGATATCCGCTACCGCGACCGGGACGTTTAGTCTCGCTGCTTCCTGTTCTTTCTGTTGGGTGAACGGTTGAATGAAGAGGCTTGTGCGGGAAAACCGCAGGCAGGCTTCTGTGAGGGGGAGGCTCACAACGATGCAAGGCTAAATCTTGTGGCACTCTCGAAACCGAAAAGCGAGAGAAACGGAGAAGACAAAGCAAGCCTAAACATTGAAGGAGTCCTCCCTAATCGACTAACTAAGCCACTCCTGTCCAGCAGCGGGTGCAGCCTATTTGCAATTAATCCTGATTTAAGCAGATGATTGCAGGTTCGTTACACCTTAATCTCGGCTCAGTTGCAACTAATGCTGGTTTGAGCGTTTTTATAATTGCAGTTCATCCTGGTTTGAAACTGTCTTGATTGCAGGTTTGACGGTTTATGATTGCAGTCTGCTACACCTAAGAAAGCCTAAACATCGGAGGAGTTCTCCCTATTCGACTAATCTAAGCCAGAAGAGATTTAAGATCATCCCTAGTATCAATCATTCTGTGGTAATACGCAGAAGATTACTCGCTAAAGGGAATGATTATGGGTTTGGGCTTCGCAATTTTAGCGTCTCTTGTCGTTGAAAGCCCTTGTAGTGGCTACGATCTGGTTAAGCGATTTGATGAACGGGTTAGTTGCTTTTGGGCAGCTTCTCACCAGCAAGTGTATCGAGAGTTGCGGCAACTCAAGGAGCGAGACTGGGTGAGTTGCGAAACGGTGATTCAAACAGGTCGCCCAAACAAGCAGGTATATTGCATAACAGCTCTGGGACAAGCGCAATTGACTGAGTGGATCGAGGCATCCAGCGAACCCACAGCGATTCGAGAAGAACTCATGGTCAAAATGTTAGCGGGTCATCTAGTTTCTGAACAAAAAATTTTAGATGAGCTAAAACGCCGCTACGAGATTCATCAAGAAAAGTTAATCACGTTGAAGGATATGGAGTGTAAAGACTTTCCCGACCTGCCCCATCTTTCTTTAGAAAAGAAGTTTTTGTATTTGACGCTGCGACGCGGCATTCGATATGAAACTGACTGGATTGCTTGGTGTGAGGAAGCCATACAGCTATTAGGAACTAATTAAATAACGGCTGTTATTGACTGAAGGCGGTAACCATTGCTTGTGATTGAGTCTTTTGTGAGTCTACTAAACGACCATCATCCATGCAGATGATGCGATCGGCGACATCGACAATGCGATTATCGTGGGTGACTAGCAAGATTGTGCAGCCGAATTGGTCGCATAGACGCTGCATTAACTCCACTACCTCTCGACCAGTTTGTTTATCCAGTGCCGCTGTAGGTTCATCAGCCACAATGAGTTTGGGATGGGACACTAGCGCCCGTGCGATCGCGACTCGTTGTTGTTGTCCACCGGATAGTTGGCGGGGGTAAGACTGCACATGATCGCCTAAACCAACCGCCTCTAACATTTCAAGCGATCGTGCATACGCCTCAGTTACAGAAACCTCTCTATGCAGCGATATAGCGGTTTGCACATTTTGAACGGCGGTTAAAAACGGCAGTAAGTTGTGTGCCTGAAAGATATAGCCAATCTTGCGACGCACTTGAACCAGTTGATGATTCTTGGCCCGACAAAGCTCTTGATCAAGCACTTTAAGACTGCCCTCTTGAACCGAGCGTAGCCCGCCGAGTAAAGTCAACAAAGTTGTTTTTCCGGAACCAGAGGGACCCGTTAGAATCACAAACTCACCCGGATACAAATCCAAATTTATATTGGATAGGACTTGCTTTTGCAGAGAACCTTTCCCCAAACTGTGGTGCAAGTTTTTGATGCTGAGAACAGGGTTGATTGAAGTCATATACAAGGTGGGAGAGGGGATTAGAATATATCGGCTGGATCGGCATCACGCAGTTTGCGAACTGCAACCAGACCTGAAGCAACGCACATAATCACGGTCAGCATGAACAGAGATGTGGCGCGATCGACGGTCATGCCGATGGGAAGTAGAGTGGCTGCTTGAGTTTGATGGTAACTGATCATGGCGATGAGAAATCCAGGAATGTAACCCAGGACGGATAGAATCAACGCCTCTTGCAAAATAATCCACAGTAAGGAAATATCTCTATACCCGATCGCTTTTAGAACGGCGTATCCCGGTAAATGTTCAGACACATCGGTATAGAGAACCTGATAGACAATGACTGTCCCAACAATAAACGCCATGGTTGTGCTGAGTGAAAAGATAAACCCGATCGCAGTGCTACTTTTCCAGTAGTTTGTCTCAACATCCATAAACTCTTGCTTTGTCAAAACCCTGACATCATCGGGTAGTTTAGTTTTAAGTGCTTTTACAACGCTCTGAATATCTGCTTCAGGCTTGAGTTTGATAATGCCAATTTCGATCTGTTCTTTATCTCGGTTGGTTAATATGTTGATAAAGTTGCTGTTGCTAGTCAGCAAATGACCGTTAGCAGAAAATGACGTGCCTAGTTTAAAGATGCCTCTCACCTGAACGTTTCTGGGTTCCTTCAGTAAGGGACCTTGCAGTTCTGCCACAATGGGTTTACCTGCCTGAAAGTCAGTTAAAACTGGACCAAATTCGGCTCTGGATGCTTCATCAAACAACACGGTATTGGGATAGGTAATCTGGTTTAAATTCTCCTGAAGCCCAGGTAGATTCAGCAAATTGTTGGTCGGATCAATGCCAACAACAAAAATGGCGCGCGTGTCAAAGTTCCAGGGATTTTTCCAGGTGGCATAGCCTAGATGCACCGGGCTGACAGACTCAACCTCGTCAAATGCCTGCGTTTGATAGAGGTAGTATCTAGAGAAACTCTTGAGCGCCAGTAACGCACTGGATTTGGGGTGAAGGAGAAAGACATCTCCCTGCATACTTCTGTGTAACAAAACTGAGCTGTCAAATAAAGCATCCCGAAATCCTAATTGGATGAACATCATGACAACGGCAAAAATGATGCCAGAAAGAGCGACCAGAAAGCGGATCTTTTCGTGCTTCAGTTGAGCGATCGCGATCGAAAAGTTCTTTCCCTTTTGGCGTGGACGAGACTTCTTTTGCATGGGGCGCATGATGATTTTTTACACAGTTTTAGATGACAGTCGCTCGTCAAGGCTGAATTAGAGTGGATGAAATTGTTATAGCGTTTCCATTTCTAGTGAGGTACAGGCAAGGGACTTAAGCCCCTTGTTACCAAGGATGGGGCGTACCTCAGTTGTTCAAGAATTGCTAGATCATCAGCCCTTGCTTAAAGCGATTTACTTATGTCTGGCTAGGCTCAATTAAAGTTTGAACTTCCAAATTAGATAACTTGCTCACTTTTTGACTGGCTTCAGGTGACAAACGCACTTTGACTTCAATCACTTTGGCATCTACATCCAGGTTAGGATCTGTGTCTAAAACCCTGCGCTTGCCCAACTGCCAACCCACTTGTTCGACCGTTCCCACGAGTTTTTCGCCAATGACGGGACTCGTAATCGTAGCCTTTTGTCCAACTCGCACACGCGGAATATCCGTTTGGTATACTTCGGCCATGACATACATCTGGTCTGTTTGACCCAAATCGGCAACCCCCGATTCCCCGACTAATTCTCCAGGGTGGGCATGAATTTTGAGGATGCGACCGCTAAACGACGTACGAACTTCTGCTAAGGCAAGTTGAGTTTTGGCAGCATCGATCGCACTTCTAGCTTGCTCTAACTCGGCTTGGGCTACAGCCACGTCAACTGGGCGAACTTCGGCAATCTGATTTAAGTTTGCTTGCGCCTGCCCTACCTGTTCCCTACCCGTTGCAACCAATCGATCGCGGTTTTCGACGGCTTCTCTCAATTGATTTCTAGCCGATGCTTCTGTGAGACATTCGCTATCCCGACTGGCTAGGGAAACAGCTCCACTGCGGTACAGACCTTCATAGCGATCGCACTGCGATCGGGCGTTTTGCCATTCTGCTTGTAACCGTGCAATCACAGCACTTTGAGCCGCAACTTGTCCTTGATTTTCTGCCCTCAAGCGGGCAATTTCGGCGCTCTGAGCATTGATTTCTCCCGTTTTTGCGCCTGCTTTGACTTGTGCGAGTCGGGCAGTTGCCACGCTGACTTGATTTTCAGCCTGCTTCAAAGCTGCGATTCGCGAGTCATAACTGTCTAATAACGCAATGACCTGGTTAGCCCGCACGCGATCGCCTTCTTTGACCATTACTCTTTCGACACGGGGAAACTGAGTCCCTGCTGGAGCAGACAGCCGAATCACTTTTTCCTTCGGTTCAATGCGACCCAACGCACTGACTGGGTTAGCGGTAGCAGGCTGAGCCACGACTGGCGCAACGCTTTCTTGTCGAGGCTTCGCTTGCCAAAACATTGCAATAGGGACGATGCCTGCAATCAAGCCAAAGATGAGTAGAACGCTCACTTTCAGGGTGGCAGAAGGATTTTTGCCAAGGTCAGGGAAGGGGAGTTTCATAGCGAGGTCTGCGGTAAGTGAACAGGGAAAGAGGCTGAATTAGAGCGATCGGGCAATGACCCGTAACAGGTGGGACTGGGCACTGTTAATGAAAAAATGATTGCCAGGAAGCAGATGCAGGGCAAAGTCAATGCTGGTTTGTTCGCGCCAAGCGTCCAACTCATCGGGAGTCGTGACTGGATCTTGGAGACCGCCAAACGCTGTGATTGGACACTCTAATGGAGCCTCTGGTGTATAGACATAGGTTTCGCTTACCTCCAGGTCTGCCCGCACTACTGGCATGAATAACTGCATTAGTTCAGCATTTTGCAACACCGCATCAGACGTGCCACTGAGAATGCGTAACTTTTCTAAAAACTCGCGCTCTGGTAAAGAGTAGACGGGCGTTAATCGGGGTACGCCTGCGCTGGTTTGCGGTGCGTCCCGACCCGACGCAAACAGATGCACGGGCACCAGAGCATAGTCTCGACGTAACAAACGGGTTAGTTCAAAGGCGACGAGTGCGCCTAGGCTGTGCCCAAAGAAGGCAAACGGCAGATCAAGCAGGGGGTGAATCGCTGTCGCAATGTCACTCACCAACGGTGACACTTGTTTGTACAAGGGTTCTGTCAAGCGCGCACCCCGTCCAGGTAGCTCGATCGGACAGACCTCGATCGCAGTCGGCAGGTTTTCAGACCAAGCGCGATAAATCTGAGCATTGCCGCCTGCATAAGGAAAGCAGAACAGCCTTAAGTTAGCTCTTGAGTTTGGTTTGTTTTGAGCAATCCAACGGCTAATGGGCGGTGAACTGAGCATAGTCATCGGGGATTAAAGAGTGGAAAAACGTTACGGTTCATGGAATGAAAGCAATTTACACCGATGGTTTCACGCTGGACTCGGTAGTCAACGTGCTGTCTGCTGGCTGTCGGGTTGAATCAGCGGTAGAACTAGGTTGTACAGCATTCATCCGTTTTGACTTTTGCGCCATTAGTGTTTGTTGCAAAAGCTCGATCTCGACCCACAGTTGCAAAAAGTTTGCTCGGCACTCATCTTGGTAAGGAACTTTCATGACTTTTCAGAGGCTTGGAGCCTTTGCAGAAGAGTTTTTTAATGAAGCCATCTAGTTGATAGAGTTGTAGTTCAGAATTGTCATTGGTGATTCATTGTGGATTGCTGGTCATTTTCAATCGGTTGGCTATACGAATGACAATTCTGAGCATTGGCTAGTTCTAACAACCTACGGCATACAAGGATTGAACTTAAAAGACTGGCGTTTGCAAGAAATTCCAAACAGTCTTGGCGTAGATTCGCAGCTTCGATGGAAAAGCTGATTCTGGTGTAGTAGAATCCTCGGCTAGATCAATGGATGAAGCATCGACGATGGGAGTTTGAGCCGCAATCAAAGCCTCAATCGAGCGAGCCAAGTCTGCGATCGCGGGTGTTTCAAACACCTGACGCAGAGGCAATTCACAGTTGAACACTTCACGAATTTGGTTGTTCATCTGTACGACCAACATGGAGTCACCACCAACTACAAAGAAGTCATCGGTAATGCTGACTCGATTCAGATGCAACAGGCTTGTCCAGATGTCGGCCAATTGCTGCTCAGTAGCGGTTTGTGGAGCCACAAAGTTCACTTTTGACTCCGAGCGAGACAGATGCACCAGGGGCAGGGCTTTGCGATCGACCTTGCCATTAGCAGACAGAGGTAGGGTCTCCAGGGTGATGAAGGCAGCCGGCACCATGTACTCTGCAACTTTCTGACGCAGGAACTGGCGCAATGCCGCTTCGTCGGGCAGAGGCTCAGCGCAGTCCGCTTGCGGCACCCAGTAGCCAATCAATCGCTTGTTGCTAGCACGATCGCCCACCGCGTTAACGACTGCATGGCGGATAGCCGGGTGTTGGAGCAGAGCGGCTTCGATTTCACCCAACTCAATCCGGTAGCCCTGCACTTTTACCTGGAAGTCTTCTCGACCCAGAAACTCGATGTTGCCATCGGGTAAGTAGCGCCCCAGATCCCCCGTTTTGTACAGGCGTTTGCCCGTTTTGGGATGGGTGATGAAACTGGCAGCGGTTTTCTGTTCGTCACGCCAATAGCCTTGCGCCAACCCAATCCCACCGATGTAGAGGTGTCCTGTCACCCAAAGGGGGCAAGGTTCCAGGGAATCGTTGAGCACGTGGAAGCTCTGATTCACCATCGGGCGACCGTAGGGAATGCTCTGCCAGTCGGAAGAAACGGTTTCGATCGGGTATAAAATCGACCAGATTGAGGCTTCGGTAGCACCGCCCATGCTAATGATTTGCAGGTGCGTGGAGGTTAGCGAGCGAATCTGATCCGGCAGCGAAACGGGAATCCAATCACCGCTCATCATTACCAGGCGAAGAGAAGCGGGCAGGCGACGGTTGAGGCTGGAATTATCTTCGACCAGCATTCGCATCAGGGCAGGCACCGAGTTCCAAATTGTGACTCCTTCTTGCTGCATCAGGTGGAGCCAATTGGCAGGGTCACGTTTTGCCGCCGCATCGGGCAGAACGATCGCGCCGCCCGCCGCTAACAAGCCAAAGATATCGTAGACCGACAAATCAAAGTTAAGGGCAGACAGCGCCAGCACGCGATCGCGGTGAGTAATGCTGAAACGTTGGTTCAGATCCAGAATGGTGTTAACCGCACCGCGATGGTCGATCATCACGCCTTTTGGTAAGCCAGTGGAACCCGACGTGAAGATGACGTAGGCGAGATCTTCGGGCTGTTGCACCACCGCCAAAGGTTGGTCATCTAGCTGGCTCAAGTCAGCAGTATCGACGCAAAGCCGCTGTACCGAGTCGGGCCACTCCAACACGCCCTCTAGCCAAGATTGCGTTAGAGCCACCTGGATATCACTTTGGGCTAACAGGTAACAGAGCCGCTCTTGGGGCAGTTCTGGGTCGATCGGCAGGTACGCCGCGCCCGATTTGAGAATGCCAAGCGTTGCTACGACTTGTTCCCAGCCTTTTTCCATGACCACGGCGACTAGCACATTCGGACGGGCACCCAATTGTTGCAGCCGATGGGCAAGTTGATTGGACTGGCGATCGAGGTCGTTGTAGGTGAGGGTGCGGTAGGTTGTGATGACAGCGGGCTGGTGCGATCGCTCTGCCACTTGAGCAGCAAATAGCGTATGCAGCAGTTCTGAGGAAATGGCAGCATCAGTGGCGTTGATCGTTGCTCGCGCTTCGAGTTGGGCATTGGGCACCAGCGGCACGATCGATTCACTCCAGATCGCTTCCTCATCCGCCAATTGATGCAAGAACTGGAAGAAAGCGGCGAACATCTCTTGCAGCATTCCCGGTGGAAACAGTTCTTCCACCACATCCCAGTTGCAGTACATTGCGCCAGAATCTTCCCAAACCCCGCAGTCCAGCATGACCTGAGAGGTCTGGGTGATGCTATGGATTGGTCGCAGGGAGATGGGTGAGTTTTCTTTGTCGGGAATGGGCAGCGTTAGGGCACTGGTGAACACAACGGGCATTTTCGCGGTTTTAACCCCACCCTGTTGTCGCTTCAGTTCACGCAGCACTTGAATGCCGCTGACATAATGATGTTCTAGATCGCTCCACAACCGTTCTTGAATGCGCCGCGCCCGGACTTCAAACGGATCATGGCTGGAGTTGTCTACGCCCAGCAGGGTCAATGACGTGAACTCGCCGACTAATTCGTTGACTTGGGGATGGAACGGCAAGCGGTTAAGGAAAGTGAGGTTGAGGGTAAACTGCGGGTCTTTGCTCCAGGTGGTGATGGTTTCAGCATAAGCCGCCAGCAAAATGCCTGTGGCGGTCATGCCGCGTCGGGTTGCTTTTGACTTTAACTTGCGCCACACCTCCGGTTCTAGCGTGTTGTGCAGTCGGGTGAAGTGAGGACGGGTAACCGCACTGGGATTTTTTTCTAGCGGCAATTCGGGTGCAGCGGGTAGGGTGGGAATAATGTCCTGCCAGTACGCCAGCGATCGCTGATAGTGGGCAGAATCGCGCAGTGACTTCTCAGCCAGCACATAGTCACGGAACGAGAAGTTGAGCGCTGGCAGTACAGTGTCTAAATCCTGATGCAGTTGGACTAACTCTCGCATCAGCACGACGAAACTCCAGGCATCAAACATGAGTGAGTCGGTGCTGGTGTGAATCCGAGCCGTGTGGTCATCCAGCAGCGAGATCCGCAGGTCAAAGACGGGCCATTTGGATGTATCGAGGATTTGGTGCGACATTTCCTCCCGCAGTTTGGTCAGCCCTGCTTCTATCGCTTCCGCAGGTTTGCCACGTAAATCGAGAATCGGAATCTGGTAAGGTGGCACTTCGGTCAGAACTTGCTGCTCACCGTTGGAGTGAACGATCGCCCGCAGCATTTCGTGGCGCTGAATCAGCTTGTCCCACGCCTGGTTGAAGCGATCCAGATCGATGTCTTCAAACGCCAGCTCATCGTAGTTGTGGGTAGAGACGTTGCCCAGTTCAAAATCGGCGCTGCGACCAATCCAGTACGCCTGCTGCACATCGGTCAGCGGGAAGGGTTCGTACTGATTAGCGCGATCGGTTTTGACCTGAGGCAACGCGTTGATAAAGTCGTCGTACTCGGCTTGTCTGCCCTGCCGCTCGGCGATGATGGCGGCTAACCCTGCCACAGTCGGGGTCTGGAAAAAGCTCTTGAGCGGCAATTCCACCTGGAAGGCTTGTCGCACCTGAGACACAATCTGAATCGCCAGCAGCGAGTGTCCCCCCAAGCCGAAGAAGTCGTCATGAATACTGACACGACCCAAGCCAAACGCTTGACACCAAATCTCCGCCATCATCTCTTCTGCCGGGGTGCGAGGGCCGATGTAATTGCCGTCTAGCTCAATTTTTAGAGGTTCGGGAGCAGGGAGGGCTTTGCGATCGACCTTCCCGTTTGGAGTCAACGGCAGGGCAGGCAGCTCGACAAAGGTGGCGGGCACCATGTATTCGGGGAGCCGCTCATTCAAAAACTGGATCAAGTCGTCGCGGTTGAGGTCGTGACCGTCCTGGGTCACAACGTAACCGACTAAGCGTTGGTCGCCGCGCGTTTCTTCCCAGACGTGCACTACAGTCGCCTGCACCGCTGGATGCTGCTGCAACACCGCTTCAATTTCGCCTAACTCCACCCGGAAGCCACGTAGCTTCACCTGGTAATCGGCTCGTCCCAAGAACACCAGGTTGCCATCGGGCAAGTACCGCGCTAGATCGCCAGTCTTGTACAGGCGAGTGCCGGGTTCAAAGGGATTCTCCAGGAAGGCTTCAGCGGTATGATCGCTGTCGTTCAAGTAACCACGTCCTACACCCACGCCGCCAATGTAGAGTTCGCCAGGGATGCCTACTGGAACGGGCGATCGCTGCCCATCCAGCACATACGCTTTTAGGTTCGCCACTGGGCGACCGATCGGGATATGCAGCACATCCTCAGCGGGTGGCTCCGTGATGGGATACAACGTCACATCGTCAGCGCACTCAGCAGGACCGTAAGCATTGAGCAAAGGAATAGTGGGATAGCGGCTCAACCAGCGACGGCAAAGGTCGGGGGTGAGGGCTTCTCCAGTCGGAATCAGCCAGCGCAGCGCAGATAGGTCAACCGGAGTGGATTGGGTTTCTACTTCTGTCAGCACTGCTTGCAGTAGCGACGGCACGATTTCTAGAACAGCAATGTGCTGCTGCGTGATCGCGGTCAACAGGCAAGCTGGGTCGCGCACCACGTCATCCTTGAGAATCTGTACCTGTCCGCCAACTAGCAGTGCGGAGAGAAACTGCCAAACTGAGATGTCGAAGCATTGAGAAGCCGTTTGCGCCACTGCATCTGCTGCCGTTAGGGTCAACTCCTGATTCATCACCAGCAGGTGGTTCAGCATCCCCGCGTGCTCAATCATTACGCCTTTGGGTGTGCCCGTCGAACCGGAGGTAAACAGGACGTAAGCCAGTGTGGTTGGAGTACTACGGCAGGGCAGATTGTCTTCGGTGGTGGCGTTGGCAATCAATGGTTCGATCGCCAACGCTTGCGGTCGTTCTTCTACCGAGCTTTCGTGCAGGGCAGTATGCAGCGCAGCGGTCAAGCCCTGACTGGCTAGAACCAAACCCACCTGACTTTGCCGAATGACTTGCCCAAGCCGTTGAGCCGGATGGCGCGGATCGAGGGGTAAGTAGGCTCCACCCGCTTTAAAAATACCGATCATGCCCACCAGAAACTCGATGCTCCGTTCAGCCAGCAGGGGAACCACGGTATCGGCTCCCACACCTGCGGCGACCAATTCGTGTGCCAGTCGGTTCGCTCGCTGATTCAGCCCAGCATAGGTGAGCGATTCGCCTTCACAAACGACAGCAATAGCGTCTGGAGTGTGCTGTACCTGCGTCTCAAATAAGGTCTGAAAACAGTGCTCCAGGGGATATTCAACCGCTGTTTGATTCCAGTCCTGAAGGAGTTGTTGCTGTTCAGTCGCTGTTAAGACTGGCAATTCTGACAGGCGGCGATCGGGATTGGCGACAATACCTTCCAGCAGCATCTGGTAGTGTCCGGCCATGCGTTGAATGCGATCGCGATCGTACAAATCGGTGCTGTATTCAAAGACGCAGTTGGGACCTTCGGGACCTTCAAACACATCCAGCGACAAATCAAACTTGGTTGTGCCACTGTCCATCTGGACAAACACAATTTTGAGGTCGTCTAGCTCAATGTCGCCTAGGGAATTTTGCAACGTGAACATCACCTGAAACAGCGGGTTGTGGCTGAGGGTGCGCTCTGGTTGCAAGGCTTCTACCAGGCGATCAAACGGCAAATCCTGATTAGCGTAGGTCTGTAACGTCATGTCGCGCACTTGAGCCAGCAGTTCGCGGAAGGTCGGATTGCCTGCTAAGTTTGCTCGCAGCACCAGAGTATTGACGCAGGGACCCATCAGCCCCTCAATCTCCTGGCGATTGCGACCCGTAATGGGGAATCCAATGGTGATGTCTTCTTGCCCCGTATAGCGATGCAGCAAGACATAGAAAGCCGTCAACGTGGTCATAAACAGGGTCGCCTGCTCCTGACGGCTCAGTGCCTTCAAAGCTTCATAGAGTGCCAATGGCAACAAGATGGCGTGCAGTTCACCCTCAAAGCCCTGCACCTGAGGACGAGGGCGATCGCTGGGCAATTCCAGAATCGGCAACCGCCCCCCTAACTGTTGCTGCCAATACCCAAGCTGTTTGTCTAAGATCTCCTGCTGGAACTCCTGCTGTTGCCAGTGGGCATAGTCGGCGTACTGAATCTCCAACGTGGGTAGGGGCGAAGGTCGTCCTTTGTCGAAGGCTTGGTAGATGGCAGCGAGTTCCCGAATGAACACGCCCAATGACCAGCCATCAAAAATGGTGTGGTGCATCGTCAGCACCAGCAGATGCTCTTGCTCCTGTAGCCGCAGCAGCACGGCTCTCCACAGCGGTAGCGTCGTCAGGTCGTAGGGTTGCTGAAACTCCTTAATCGCAATCTGCAACGCCTCAGCTTCGCGATCGCCCTCCGGTACAGCTTGTAGATCAATGATCGGTAAGGCTAGCGGATAGGGAGCGGCGATCGTCTGAGTGGGTTGTCCATCTGCCGCCAACTGAAAGGTGGTGCGCAGCGATTCATGCCGCCGAATCATCTCATTGAGGCTTTCTTCTAAGGCGCTGACGTTAAGCCGTCCAGTGAAGCGAAAGGTAGACGGGATGTTGTAGAACGGATTGTCCGGTTCAAGCTGGTTGAGAAACCACAGACGGCGCTGGGTAAACGACAGCGGGAAGGTGTTGCGATCGCGGCTTTGGGCTGGAATCTGAGCTTTAGTGCCGTTGTGCTTAGAATCTTTGAGCCGTTTTGTCAGTAGAGCGCGTTGTTCTGGCGAGAGTGAGGCAAGCCGCTCCGAAAGCGATGTCATGATGGATGAGTCTCCTGGGCAGAAAAGGTTAGAGGAACGGAGCGAAGCATTGGGCAAAATCGGGATTCAACCCAATGCTTGCGAGTGAGGGATGGCTATGCCTGCAAGGGGGAATTGGCCTCATCCAACTGCGCGGCATCTGACTGGACGGACTCGACATCAACCTCGCTCAAGAGAGCAGCGATTTCGTCCTCAGACAGTTGCTCTAGCAGTGCCAGAACTTCCTCGCTATCGGCGGCGGCTTCAATCTGGAGGTCAGGCAGGAGCTTAGCAGCGAGTTCGGCGATACTGGGACCACTCAGCAGGTCAACGACGGCGATGCTAACGCTGAGGCTGTTTTCGATGTAGTTTTTTAGCTCGATCGCCATCATCGAATCCAGACCCAGCGTGTTCAGCGGTTGCTCGACGGTAAAGCGACTGCGATCGAAGCGTAGGACGCGTGCAGCCAGATCTTGCAGGTGAGTTTCCAGTAGTGCGGGGCGATCAACAGCATCGGCTTGCTGGAATTGCTGCCTAAAGCTGGTATCGCCCGACTCAGCGCTTTGAGCCGCCCCGCCTGTTCGCTGATCTGCTGCCACCAGTTCTGCCAGCATTGGCGGTGCAATTCCCATGACGTAGTTGCGCTCGGCTACGGTAGCCCAATCTGCCGCCACGATCGCTACCTGCGGACGGTTTTGCCCCATCAGGTGACCCAAAATGGCTAACCCGTCTGCCGGACTGATGGTGTAGTTACCGCGCTTCTCAAAGAATTCCACCAGGTCGAGCTTGGTCGCCATGCCCACCTCTGCCCAGGGACCCCAGTTGATACTGACACCGGGTAATCCCTTCGCCTGCCGATACTGAGCCAGCGCATCCATAAAGGTGTTTCCAGCCGCATAGTTGCCCTGTCCTGTCGAAACGACCAGCGCCGCGATCGACGAGAAGAGAACAAAGAAATCGAGCGGTCTATCTTCAAAGTAGCGATGTAAGATCCAGGCTCCAATCACTTTAGGACGCAACACCTTGTTGAAATCAGCGGCATTCATTTGCAGCATGATTTGTGGAAACGCCGTTCCCGCCGAATGGAACACTCCCCGAATCGGAGGATAGCCCGCCTGCTCATAGGTTTGCAGCGCCACCGCGATCGCCGATTCACTGGTGACATCCGCCGCCAGGACATGTACACTCGCGCCCAGTGCTTCCAGTTGCTTCACCGCAGCAATCTGACTGGCAACGCGGCTGTCGGGGTCTACCTGGTTCCATTCCGTGCGATCGGGTAGCGAACTGCGACCCATCAACACAATGCGGCGTGCGCCTTGCTGCACTAGCCAGTGAGCCACCAGTAAGCCCAACCCACCGAAACCACCCGTAATGAGGTAGCTGCCATCGGGGCGCAGCGTAGGCGGCAACGGCAGCGATAAGTCACCGCTGTCTCTCAACCGCGCCACATACCGCTGACCACTCCGGAAAGCAAGTTGGTCTTCGCCGTCGTTGTGCTGAAATTCTGCTAACAGTGCTGCGACTTCAGCCGCAGAAGCTTGGGAATCGAGGTCAATGATACCGCCCCACAGATCGCGGTGTTCCTGGTGTCCCAATCCTCGCGCCATGCCCCACAGTGCCGTCTGAGCCACATTCACAGGCATAGGCGTTTCTTCTACCTGTTGCGACCCGCGTGTCACGAGCCACAGACGAGGCGGTTTGCCTTTAATCGTCTGGGAAAGTGCCTGCACCAGATGCAAAATCGCATTGCAACCCAGTCGTTCTGCTTCGTAAAGGTGATCGACCGTCAGGTCTTCTGGCGCTGCCAGGTCCAGACTCCATAGATGCACTACGCCTTTGCAGGTCGGTTGGGCTGCCGTTAGCACTGCTTGTAAGAGTTGCTGGAAGGCATGAGGCTCAGCGGGATTCAGCCAGTAGTGCTGCCCATCCTCAGAACTGCGGTAGGTTTCTGCGGGGGAGACAAACACGCAGCGATCGCCCTGGGACTGCAACTGCTCCGCCAGCGCTCTGCCGACTCCCTGAGCATCAGTCAGAATCAGCCAGGTGCCCGATGGCTCTGTGGCGGTTGCCGTTTCGGCAATCACACGATCTTGGGCTTGCCACTTGAACTCGTAGTATGCCGGAGCTTTGAGGCTGGGCGATCGACTTTCATCCTTGAGCGCCCTAGCCCGACACCCACGAATTTCAATGAGCACGTTGCCCGCTTCATCCATCAGGCGAATGTCACCCTTGAGCAACGTGTCGTCTTGCTCGTTAATGATGGCGTGAATCCACATATCGGGATAGAGGCGACCCGTTGCCCACCCATCCTCAACCCCGATCGGCATGTAAACGACGGTATTTTCGCTGCTTTCAGCAAAGAAAGGGAGTGCCGCAGCAAGCACCTGGAAGCAGACATCCAGTACCGCCGGATGGATCAGGTAATCCGCAACCTGGGGCTGAATCGTGTCTGGAATCCGAACTTTTGCCAGCGCTTCGTTCTTGCCTTGCCAGAGTTGCTGAACCCCCTGGAAGGTTTCGCCGTACTCCAAACCGAGGTTACGGAATTGGCGGTAGCACACGTCGCGATCGATGGCTTTCTGGCAGCGAGTTTGAAGGGGTTCCAGTTGAATCTGTTGCGACGATCGCTGGTTTTGTGGCTTGACGGTTCCACTGGTATGCAGGGTCCAGCTTGAGTCAGCGGTGGACTGGCTGTAGATACCAAAGGAACCACTGGTGGGGTCAAGCAACAGATGCAGTTTGCGCGTGTCGCCTTCTGGAATGAATAGTGCTTTGCGAAACTCGATGTTTTGCATACTCAAGGTCGAAGTGCCACTGCCCAGTGCTTCCCTCACAGCAGCAAGTCCCATTTCGACATAGGCTGCACCGGGATAGACGATCGTGTTCTGAATCCGGTGATCGTCTAGATAAGCAAGACGGCGGACATCCAGTTCGGATACCCACATGGGGTGAGGCGTGGGCAGGCGACGACCTAAGAGAGGATGCATCTCTCCACCGAGACGGTACTGCTGCGATTCTGGAGACTCCTGCCAGTAGCGCTCCCGTTGCCAGGGGTAAGACGGCAACCGCACAAACCGACCCTTCTTTGGATAGAGGACATTCCAGTTGATCGAGCAGCCCTGGGTATAAAGGGCACCCAAACAAGTGAGCATCAAATCGAGTTCGGGGTTACGACGGCGTAGTGTCGGCAGCACAATGCCTGCCTGCTTGTGTTGCAGCAAGCCCTCAGAAATTGCACCTGCCAGTACGGGGTGAGGACTAATTTCGACGAAAGTGGTGTAGCCTGCTTGCAGCATGTCCTCTAGGGTAGGCGCAAACAGCACCATACCCCGCATATTTGTCCACCAGTAATTAGCATCTAGTTCCTGACCATCGACCTGTTTGCCCAGGCTGGTTGAAAACAACGGAATCGTGGCAGCGTGGGGCTGTATCCCTTGTAAAGACGCCAGCAGTTCGTCATGCAGCGGCTCCATAAAACGGCTGTGGTAGGGCACATCGCCATGCACAAAGCGGCAGAAAATTTGCTGCTCTTGCAGGGGTTGAACCACTGCTTCTAAGGATGCCCGATCGCCCACAAAGGCTACTGATGTTGCTGAGTTGATCGCCGCGATCGATACACGGTCTTCGTAGCCGACCAGTGCTTTTTCCGCTTCTTCTAAGGACAGTCCGACAGCAACCAGGTTGCCCTGTCCAGCCATCCGTTGCTGCAAACGACTCCGGTGGAAGTTGACCCGCACTGCATCCTCTAAGCTTAAGGCTCCGGCGACATAGGCGGCGGCCGCTTCTCCTGCACTGTGACCGATGACGGCAGCGGGTACAATGCCCCAAGACTTCAGCAAGGCGGCTAATGCTATTTGCAGCGCGAAGTTGGCGGGTTGCGCGACTTCCGTATGGTTCATCCGCGACTGGTCTTCGTCTGCCAGCATTTCTGCCATGAGTGACCAACCAGCAAGGGGCTGCATCCAGCGATCGCACTCCGCGATCGCCTGCCGAAACACGGGTTCGTGTTCGATCAGTTCCCGCCCCATTGCCCACCACTGCGGACCCATGCCAGAAAAGACAAAGGCAAGTTTTGGTGCGGTTGGCAGCGTGTTGATGGGTTCATTGCCACGCACACTGGAAACCATACCGGGACGGGCTTCACTTTGAAGAAAGCCATCCAGATGATCCATCAGTTCCTCACGCGAATGCACCATTAGCGCCAGTCGGTAGGGATGATGGCTGCGCTGCACACTCGCGTTGTAGCAGATGTCGCGCAATTGGGCGATCGATGCTTTGGCACTCAAAAACTGCTTGTAGGAGTGAGCCATTGCCTGTAGCGCTTCCGGGCTACGAGCTGACAGTGGCAGCAGAAAGGAACCGCTCTCATCCACCATGGGTTCCGGATGGTGGTAGCGACAGTAGGGTGGCTCTTCCAAAATGACGTGGGCATTGGTGCCACCAAAGCCAAAGGAGTTGACACCTGCTAACGCTCGCCCGTCCTGGTTGGGAAACGGCATCAGGGTCGTGGGCACTTGCAACCGCAGCGCCTTAAAGTCAATCTGCGGGTTCGCCTTCTGAAAATGCAGATGCGGCGGAATTTCTCGGTGTGTCAAGCAGAGAGCCGCTTTGATCATCCCGGCAACCCCGGCTGCTGCTTCCGTGTGTCCAATATTCGTTTTGACGGAGCCAATAATGCAGGGATTGTCTTCGGAGCGATCGCTCGATAAAACTGTCCCGATCGCATTCGCTTCTAGTGGATCGCCAACGGGTGTTCCTGTGCCGTGGGCTTCTACATACTGCACATCTTTAGGCGAAACGCCAGCCCGTTGATAGGCTTCTCGAATCAGGGCTTCCTGCGCTTCCCGACGGGGCACCGTAATCCCACTGGTATGACCATCCTGGTTGACGGCACTGCCACGAATCACCGCATAAATGGGGTCATCATCTGCGATCGCCTGCGCCAACGGTTTCAGCACAATCACGCCTGCCCCTTCGCCACGAGCATAACCATTCGCTCTGGAATCAAAAGTTTTGCAACGACCATCCGGCGACAACATACCCGCCTTCGATTCGGCGATCGTGTACTCTGGAGTGACCATGACGTTGACACCGCCAGCCAGCGCTAACTCACATTCGCCATTGCGTAAACTTTGACAGGCGAGGTGAACCGCAACCAGCGAAGACGAACACGCCGTATCTAAAGCGACACTGGGACCGCGCAAATCGAAGGTGTAGGAGAGACGGTTGGCAATCAGGGTCATCATTGTCCCTGTTGCCGTATGCCCTGCGATCAGTTCCCGGTTACTCTCACGGAACTGCAACACCTTGTAGTCGAGTGTAAAGGCACCCATGAACACGCCCGTTTGTGACCCAATCAGATGATCGGGCACGAGTCCGGCATCTTCCATTGCTTCCCAGCTCACCTCTAACAGGAGGCGCTGCTGCGGATCGATGTGGGCTGCCTCACGGGGTGAAATACCGAAGAAATTGGCATCAAACTGATCGACTTGCTCTAAAAAGGCACCCCGCCGAGTCACAACCTTGCCCGGTTTCGCCCGGTTTGGGTCGTGATATAGATCCACATTCCA
Source organism: Stenomitos sp. (assembly GCA_041744955.1). Classification (GTDB taxonomy): domain Bacteria; phylum Cyanobacteriota; class Cyanobacteriia; order Leptolyngbyales; family Leptolyngbyaceae; genus Stenomitos. Next base: position 19,849 of record JBGTJW010000626.1, read on the forward strand.
GCGATCGCTCGGTACTTCCCGCGTTGCATCGACTCCATTGCACAACAAATCCCAGAAGGCTTCTGGACTGTCGGCATTGCCCGGAAAGCGGCAACCAATTCCAATAATTGCGATCGGCTCCAATGTGCCTTCACCGCGATCGACCACTGCACTTTTCATCGCATCTTCCACCGTAGGAAGATGCACTTGATCCATCTCGATTTGCATACTATTTCCTCATCCCCACAGTGATCAAGGCACTCAAAAAGAATGTGAGTTTGCACATCCATCAAACAGAACGTTCACTCGCTGAGAAGTCGATTAATGCATCAAAATCTAAGCTTGTTAGAAAAGCTAAAATCTTTGGCTATCAGACTTTGCCAATCAAACAGTCGTAATCTTCCTAATTGCCCAAACAGATTGGGGGCACAGAGCGTTAAACTGTGCCATTCATCAAAGTCTGATCAATGCAACAGCGTAATTAATTGCGCCGAGCTTGAGAATTTTGCGTGGCAAACTCCCGCGCGCTGACGGGTGGTAGCGATCGCTGCCGATACCATTGCACGGTCTGCCAAATCGCCTCTTGGACAGGAGTAGCAGCATTGCCAAAGGCACGCTCATACTTGCTGTGGTCAACCACAAAGGGTTCCTCAAACTCGTAGAGCATTTCTTGCACTTCTCGCATCATTGGATTAAATAGCGACAAAAATTGGATGCCCAATTTTGGTGCAACACTGAGCTTCACAGGTGTACCTGCTTCAGCAAAGACCAATTCAACAAATTTACGCGTCGTTATAGTAGTCGCGTTAGGGATGTGCCAAACGTCTCCAAGGGCTTCCTCGCGATCGCCCAAAGTGATTAAGCCCTTAGCAAAATCGTTGATAAACGTGAAGGTATGAGGCAAGTCTGGATCACCCAGAACCTGTGCTGGTTGTCCCTTTAATGCTGCCCCAAAGACGCCTTCACCCATGACGGAATCAGTGACTCTGGGTCCGTAAAAGTTGGAAGCACGCCCGATCGTCGCCCGCATTTTGCCACTGCGATGCGCGGTCATCAGCATCTCAGCGAGTTTCGCCCGTAGCCGTCCCTTACGTCCAGTAGCGCTATTTGACAAACCCTCTCGCATTGGTCCAACGACCGGACCATACATATAAAGGTTGTCCCCGTAAACGAGCTTGGCTCCGACTGCCGATACCCCTTCCAAAATTCCAGTCATCATTGGCAGGAGTTGCTGCGTCCATTCGGTGTACGGAGCACAGGCACAGTGATAAACCACGGTTGCGCCTGTGCAGGCTTGACGCACACTGGCAGCCTCTCTAACATCGGCTTTGACGACTTCAACCCCAGATGGCAAGACTGCCTGTCCTCGACGGCTCACAGCTCGTACACGTTTGCCCTGAGCGACCAATTCCTGCACCACGGCTGCGCCCAATTGTCCAGTTCCCAATACAACCTGTAGTTCAGGAGTTTCCATCACATCCTCTCACTTGTTTCTAGTTAATCTGTTCAAAAAAGTCGGTGGCGCGATCGCCCGTCCTATCTCTGTTTCTCACTCTGCCAGAGCAGGCAAGCCATTATTTGTACCGAGCAAATCTTTCTGAGTTTCGCGGCGCTGATTTACACACCAATCAACACTGTCAACCAGAATCTTAAAGCCTGTTTCCAGCCCAGCCTCGTCAATGATTAGCGGCGGTAATAGTTTAACAACCTCATCGCTGGATCCCGACGTTTCAATCATCAGACCACGCTCAAATGCAGCCGCACAGATTTCTGAAGCTAGTCCATTGACACCGCAGACCATGCCCTGAATCAGCCCTCGACCCCGCACCTTTCGTTGGATCTCTGGATACTCGCGCACCAAGCGTTCTAAGAAAGAGCGAACAGCCTCTCCCTTAACCTGAATCTCCTGGCTAAAGGCATCCGTTTCCCAGTAAGTCAAGGCTTCCGTTGCCGCCACAAATGCAAGGTTATTGCCCCGGAAGGTGCCATTGTGTTCGCCCGGTTCCCAGATGTCGTACTCTGGCTTAATCAGCGTCAGTGCCATTGGCAAGCCATAGCCTCCGATCGACTTAGACAAACAGATGATGTCAGGTTCAATGCCTGCCGACTCAAAACTAAAGAATGGACCTGTACGTCCACAGCCCACTTGCACATCATCCACAATCAGGAGAATATCCCAACGGCGACACAGTTGCTCCAGTTGTTTCAGCCACTCTAACCTCGCGACGTTCACGCCCCCCTCTGCCTGAATCGTTTCCAGAATCATCGCAGCCGGGAGAGAAACACCACTCCCCTGATCTTCCAAAAACCGCTCCAGATACTCCAACGTATTCACCGATTCACCAAAGTAACCGTCGAATGGCATCCGCACACAGTAGTGCAGAGGTACACCCGCACCGTGGCGTTTAAATGAATTGCCCGTTACAGAGAGCGAACCAAGTGTCATGCCATGAAAGGCATTGGTGAAGCTAATCACCGTGGATCGAGCCGTCACTTTTCGCGCCAACTTTAGCGCACTCTCTACCGTATTTGTGCCTGTTGGACCCGGAAACATGATTTTGTAATTCATGCTTCGAGGTACTAAAATCACATCCCAAAATCGCTGTAAAAATGTTACCTTCGCCGCCGTAGCCATATCTAAGCTATGGGCAACTCCGTCATTGGTGATGTAATCCAACAGTCGGCGCTGAATTTGGGGATTATTATGCCCATAATTCAATGCACCCGCACCCGCAAAGAAATCAACAAATTCTCGCCCTGAAATATCCCAAATCTTGTATCCTTTTGCTTTTGAGAAAACCGTTGGAAAACAACGGCTATAACTCCTAACTCTTGACTCTAAATCCTCAATAATCTTCATAGAATGCACTCAAAAGAGCTGGAGTAAGACACGTTCAAGTAAACAGAAAACAACCCCGTTTATTACCGACGAAACAGTTACCACAGTATCTAACTCATCATTAAAAACGTCAAAGGATAGCCAGATAAAAGACACAATCTTCTGTAGAGTGTGACGTTCACAATTCTGCAAAAGATTAGTAATCTTGCACCAACTATTTTTCAAGAATCCTGCGCCAACTAGATTTACAAGCTTTCCGAGGATGGAACGCTACCTCAGTTGAAGCAGTCATTAATGATTTCAAATCTGCTGTAAGTCACTCGCTAAAGACCTTTCAAATCGCCTCAGCTTCAGAAGTTTTTCGAAACCTGATACTAGACTTTTAATTTTTGAGGCTGCTATATGACTGAGTATTGCCACTCAAAAAAACCTAGAAAAGCTAAATGAAGATACTTGCAAATTAATAACTGCCAGTAATGGATATTTAAGACTTCATGATTTCAGACAAAGATGTTCTTT
>JBGTJW010000627.1:0-16699 GCA_041744955.1 Stenomitos sp.
TAAGCATCAATCGGGGTGATGTGGCGCTGTGTGACTTGAATCCAGTCGTTGGCACCGAGCAAGCTGGCATTAGACCAGTCGTTGTCTTGCAAATCGATCGGGCAAATGCAGCAAGCCCTCATACCATCATTGCTCCCTTTACAACGAAAATTCGGCGGCGGCTTTTACCCTCTCATGTCTTCGTATCAGCAGGTAGGGGAGGATTGAGTCAGGACTCGGTGTTGCTTTGTGAGCAGATCCGGGTCATTGATAAATCTAGGCTGATTAGAACGCTGGGTAGCTTAGACGATAGCTCCATGAAAGAAATTGAAGCCTCACTCAGCATGATTCTTGGTCTATCAGATTAGGCGGCAAAAGAGTAGCGATCGCTGTCAGTAAAGTAGGGTAGAAGCGATCGCGCTTTCAATCCACTATCAAATCACGCAGAAAGTAAAAGCGATTGTTCGACATGGGCTATATATCGTTAGATTCTTGAGTTTCGCCTAGAGTTTGTTGCGTAGCAGGGCGGATGTGAAGAATGCGAACGATTGGGAGGCTTTCATCTTCTATAACAGTAAAAAGAATGCGGTATGCATTGCGTCTTTTGCCATATAGCAATTGTCGAATCTCTTGACTAAAAGAGCTATTTTCTCGCGCTAACGAGCAACGCTTTGGCATTTCTGATAAAGATGCGATCGCGTTTAGCAAACTGCTATACCAACTAGCTGCACTCTCCTGGGAGATAACTTGAGCCAGCTTTAAATAAGCGCTGTCTGCTTCAGCCTCTGCCACACTAGAAATTTCGATCTGGGAGGTCATGCATCGGCTGACAGATTATATTTTTGGCGTTGTTCTTCAGCAAAGGCTTGAAAGAAGCGAGACTGCCCTACCTCAAAGGCATCTAACCCATACTGAATGCCTTCGATCGCTGCTTCAGAGTCTTGCAGTTCCCATGCCAAGGCATTGGACAAAAGCTCGGCTGCAACAAGGTTTATATCTTGCCCCTGCCTTGCCGCTTTCTCGCGAAGCTGCGCTTCTACTTCTGGGCTAAGAGAAATTACGATCGTCATACGCTTATTTCCTACAGCAGGTCACTGGTGCGCTTGATCTTAACAAACCGTAGACTACAGAAGCGATCGTAGAGCGATTCGCACATTGCTTATTCAATCCACTACCAAATCGCGCAGGAAGTAGAAGCGATTGTACCAATCACTCATATCCATCTACAAACTGAATACAGTTTTGAGTGCTTTGATCTTTGCAGTATCAATACCGCATTCAAGTTTTGTAATAGGATTTAAGCTTTTCCACTTTCCTTTGCTGGCAGTGAAAATAGTATCAGCTACTTCATTGGGATCGATCTTTTCAAATCCACCTATTTTGAAAGTAGATAAGTAGCTTAACCGAGTGAAAATCTCTTCTCTTGATGCCGCTTTGATGCCAGTAATTTCTGGCGGTGGTGGTGGCGGCATTGGCGCAGAAAGAAAGAAAACTTTAGTAAGTTCATCTAACTTCTTACCTTTAGTGATTCCACACTTCAGTTTAGTAATAGGACTAAAATCAGTCCATATTTCTCGAGCTGCTGCTTCAATTCGATTGGTAGCTACAGTAACATCTAGTCCTTTTAACGCACTGCCAGGTTCGGCAACTAAATACCTCAATGCAGCAGAAATGGTTTCTCTTGAGGCTGTGCTAAGGCTAACTCTTGGTACGGTTTCTAAAGTCAAGATTTTTGCTTGCTCGATGGCTCTTGGCTCTGGCTCAATAACAATGCACCAAACACGCTCTAGTGCAGCTTGCTGAACCGCTGCATAAACAAAGTGATTGCTGACAACTTGATATTGATAGTCGTCAATTTTCTTAACTACTATAGGTATCCAATTTCGTCCATCTGCTTCATGAATTGCTGCTGCTGCTGCATGGACAATGAATTCAGATGCGGAAAATTCTTCATTGGATGTAATACTATCTAGCGGTAGGTGCATCAACTTACCGATGTCGTCAAACTTACCCATGTAGAAAATACTCCTTCGCTAGAGCAAGATAGTGTTCAGAAACGGTGACATTTGCCAGCACTGCTGGAATGTGAGAAAAGGTAGCATTAGCAACTGTTGCATAGCCAGGAATCGTGAAGACCGTTTTATCGACATTCCCTCTTTTAGTTTTTGACCAGAAGTAAGGCTGCAAGTTAAAGTCTTTCTCTGTAGTAAGGATCTGGGCAATTTCGACGTTAGTTGTATGTAGCTGCGGGTCTGTTACTTTCTCTCCGTTAAAAAATATTGGTAGTGCAATAGGACCACCATCGCTTCTGATTTTTTTGATCTCTGGGATAAAGTCTTTAATGACTCTGGCTGCATTGTGTAATGATGCCAAGCCATTGTGCTTGGTTGGAATAAAAACTACATCAGTAGCACGAATACCACTTTGACTGAAAAATAGCCATTGAGTGGGACAATCAATCAGTATGTAGTCGTACTCATCAATAAAAGCTTTGAGTAGGTTTCTTAGCCTAGCTGTGTTTCCTTCAACTTGGCTAATGTCGTTGGTAAATCCCTCCATGTTGGGATCTGATGGAATTACATCAAAAATATGTACGGCATTGCCTAACTTGTTGACAAGGTTGAAAGGAACAACAGAAGCGTGAATATCTAGTTTGGTATCGATCATACAATCAGACAACTTCACCTTACCTTCTTCTAGCTTGAGAGATTTGGTGAGATCTGCCTGCGAATCAAAATCGACCAAGAGAACCTTCTTATTCTGCTTTCTCAAGGTTGCTGCTAAGTTAATTGTCGTCGTCGTTTTACCTACGCCACCTTTGTTGTTATAGACACATATCGTGAGAGCTTTTGGAGTGTTTTCAATTAAATGTCTAATTTGAGAAATGGTCTCAACAATATTATCCTTTTTAATCAGTAAACTAGGAGTTGCAGGAACTACAACTTTTCCGTGTCTGCGAAATAGCTGAATGTGAACTGAATTGGTAATAATACCCCATTGAGCAGTGTTGCATTTCTCGTCAAGCAGATAGCCTTCAAGTTGATGCTTGGTACTGAGATACTGTGGAGTGCCCTCTGTGAGATTAATGATGCCACCTGCATCAGTGGCTCGTCCTTTTACTTCAACCAATAAGTAGGGACTTGTTTTTGAATAGAAAAATATGTCTTCACCACTATTTTTACGAGCCGCAAAATCTACCCGATCAGCTCCTTTACCTGTTTTAAGCTGAGGGTATTGCTCATTACGACCAAATCCTAGAGCTTCAAGCAAAGGATTTACAAAGCGATCGCTAACAACTGCCTCTGGAGCATTAGACGGAATACTGTCTAAAATTTTGCTCCAATCCATATGACCTGTTGTGTGCCTAATGCTTTCAGACTGTTGAGTCATAATATATGCCTTATGTCTGTTTTATTTGTCCAGAGCCGAGTCTAATTGCGCCTTACTCATGTTTCCCTCAGAAATCAGTAAGATCACGATCGCGCACTATGAACTTCATGAAACGCCTACAGTGTGACCGCTAGTTATGTAGCAATGTTACTGGAAGTAGTGCAGGCTACATCTGTTTACGTACGCCGACTGCGATCGCTACCCGTCTTGCCAAATCCCCGACTTCTGTATGCCATGCTGACTGATTGGCTGAACCTGATAAAGAAGTCGGGGATCTTCGGCGGTTTTGGTTGGCGATCGTGCTCAAAGTGCATACGACTACTCACTAAGGGTCTTGGTTTAACGTCGGTTCGGGTTAAGAATGCTGATGCGGTGCTGATCGGCTGAAACGGCACAAACACGTTGGCGCAGACTTGACATCAGCAACGGTGTCATAAGGGTTTCAGCTTATCCCGAACTCAGGTTAACTTCGTTTTCCATAACGATATAGAGGATCTTTGTTGTCGTGAGCAAAGCTCTACTTTACAAAGATCCCCTGCCTGATTGAGATTACGGACTGATTTATTGGGCTGGGGTCAGCACTTTTTCAGTCATTGCTTCGGGGTTGGCTTCGGGTGAGTCTTTTTCAGACGGGGGCACCAGTTGCCAGAACTTAAGCAGGTAATCAGACCAATTTGCCAGGATGGTTTTGGCTTTTTGGCTGCCAGTGCGATCGCCATGCAACTCAATCAACTCTTTCAACTGTTGCGCTCCAGCAGAAGCAATTACCCGCTGGACTTTCACAATTTCTGGATTGACCTTGGTGGGGAAGCTGCCGTCTTCATCCAGGAAGTACGCCAAGCCGCCCGTCATTCCTGCACCTACATTGCGTCCGGTGTTGCCTAGCACGACAATCACGCCGCCCGTCATGTATTCACAACAGTGATCCCCAGCGCCTTCAACGACTGCCTGCGCCTTAGAGTTACGCACAGCAAAGCGTTCCCCTGCCTGACCATAGGCTAGAAGCGTCCCGCCCGTTGCACCATACAGACAGGTATTGCCGATGATGACGTTGTCGGAGGGGTTATAGGTGGCAGCCGCAGGGGGCACGATCACGATATCGCCACCGTGTAAGCCTTTGCCCACGTAGTCGTTTGCCTCGCCTTCTAGATTGAGCGTGATGCCGGGAAGGTTGAAGGCTCCGAAGCTCTGACCCACACTGCCTTTGAAGTTGAGCGTAAGCTGTCCGCCAAAGCCGTTGTTGCCGTATTGACGTGCGATCGCACCTGCAATGCGTGCGCCGATCGTCCGATCGGTGTTCACCACAGCCAGGTCTTTGGTCACGCTAGTCTGGTTCGCGATCGCGGCTTGAATGTCTGGATCGCTCAAGAGTTGGTCATCCAGAACAGAACCATTGCTGTGGACGGTTTCGTGAGTTAGCCAGGTGCGATCGTCCCGCGTGTTGGGCAGTTGCGTCAGGCAATCGAGATTCAGCTTATGGGTTTTGGGAATGGTTACGCCCTCCCGCACCTTCAGCAGGTCAGCGCGGCCAATGATGTCGTGCAGGGAGCGATAACCCAGCTTTGCCAGCAGCGATCGGGCTTCTTCGGCGATGAAGAAGAAGAAATTGACCACCTGTTCTGGCATTCCAGGGAACCGCTTGCGTAGCTCTTCGCGCTGGCTAGCAACCCCTACCGGGCAGTTGTTGGTGTGGCAGATCCGCGCCATAATGCAGCCTTCCGCAATCATCGCAATGGAGCCAAAGCCAAACTCTTCGCCACCCATCAGCGCTGCCATTAGCACATCCCAGCCTGTTTTAATGCCGCCATCAACCCTCAGCAGGACGCGATCGCGCAGTTGGTTTTGCATCAACACCCGATGTACTTCTGTCAAGCCCAGTTCCCACGGGCTACCTGCGTGTTTGATAGAACTCAACGGCGAGGCACCCGTACCGCCATCGTGACCCGAAACCTGGATGATGTCGGCATTTGCCTTTGCCACACCCGCCGCGATCGTGCCAATGCCGACTTCTGCGACCAGCTTGACTGAAACTTGCGCTGCGGGATTAATTTGGTGCAGGTCAAAGATCAACTGAGCCAGATCTTCGATCGAGTAGATGTCGTGATGCGGCGGTGGGGAAATCAACGTGACACCCGGTTTCGATCGACGCAACATTGCAATGTATGGACTCACCTTGGGTCCAGGGAGCTGCCCCCCTTCTCCCGGCTTCGCGCCTTGAGCCATCTTAATTTCAAGCTGGTTGGCGCTCATGAGATACTCTGGCGTGACCCCAAAGCGACCCGAAGCGACTTGCTTAATCGCAGAATTAGCGGTATCCCCGTTTCGCAATCCTTTTAGGTGAGGAAACTGCGGCGAAAGCCCTTTCTCATCCACATCGTCGAGAGCCAGAAACCGAGTCGGATCTTCGCCCCCTTCGCCAGAGTTAGATTTGCCGCCAATGCGGTTCATGGCGATCGCCAGGGTTTCGTGTGCCTCGCGTGACAAGGCTCCTAACGACATACCGCCCGTGCAGAAGCGTTGCACAATCGCGCTGGCAGGTTCCACCTCATCTAAGGGGATGGAGGGACGATCGCTTTTCACATCCAGCAAATCGCGCAACGCTGTCAGAGGACGCTCTTCCAGGTATTTCTTGTACAGCGTGTAGTGGTCATAGCTCTTGTCTGCCACAGCTTTGTGCAGGTGCTTCGCCATCTCCGGGCTGTTCATGTGATATTCGCCGCCGGGACGATAGTTGATGAAGCCATAGTTTTCCAGCTTCTTGGCGTGCAGTTCTGGAAACGCGCGTTGGTGGAACGAAACCACTTCCTGCGCCAGATCAGCGACGCTTAAGCCGCCCAACCGTGAAGCGGTGCCTGCAAAGCCTAGATGCAACAGGTCGCCACCAATGCCGATCGCCTCAAAAATTTGGGCACCGTGGTAGCTCGACAGTAGCGAAATGCCCATTTTGGACAGGATTTTGAGCAGCCCCTCTTCGATCGCCTTGCGGTAGTTGCCTTGAGCCGCAGACAGCGTAATCGCCTTCAGCTTGCCCCGTTCCATAAAGCTTTGGGTTTTAGGGTCTGTCCACCACTGGCGAACCGTTTCGAGCGCCAGGTAGGGACAAACGCCGCTTGCTCCATAGCCAATCAGGCACGCAAAATGGTGCGTACTCCAGCATTGGGCAGTATCCGCAATCAGCGAGACTTTCATCCGTAAGCCCTGACGAATCAGGTGATGATGCACCGCTCCGATCGCCAGTAGTGGCGGAATATAGGTGTAATCCTCGCTCAGACTGGGGCTACCCGCTTGAACGGCGCGATCGCTCAAGATCAAGATTTTCTTGCCGGCGCGAACGGCTTCTGCGGCTTTTTGGCAAAGTGCTGTCACCGCACGCTGTAGACCATCGGGTCCTTGCGACAGTTCAAACAGCGTCGAAAGCTCGGCAGTTTCAAACCCAGATTGGCGAATCTGATCCAGCTCGGCATCGCTGAGGACAGGGGATTCTAGCTTGAGCAAGTGGGCGTACTTTGCGCCAGCTTCCAGCAGATTGCCCCGTTCGCCCAGTTGGATTGCCAGGGACATCACGAGCTTTTCACGCAGAGGGTCGATCGGCGGATTCGTCACCTGAGCAAAGCGCTGCTTGAAGTAGTCGTACAGCAAGCGTGGCTTGGCAGACAGCACTGCCAGCGGTACATCGTCACCCATACAGAAGGTTGGCTCTTTGCCCTGTGCGCCCATTTCCTGGATGATCATCTCTACGTCTTCTGCTGTGTAGCCAAAGGCAGTTTGATAGCGCAGCAGATTTCCAGAGGGAATGTAGGGCACGTTCTCAGCAAACGGCTCGTGCTTGAGATCGTAGCGATTTTGCTTGAGCCACTCACCGTAGGGCTTCGCGCTGGCAACCCGTTGCTTGATTTCCCAGTTTTTTTGGATCTCGTGCGTCTCCAGATCCACCGCGATCATCTGCCCCGGACCCAGACGACCTTTCTCGATAATGTCTGCTTCGGGCAAATCCACAACTCCTGCTTCAGAGGCAACCACAATGTAACCATCGCGCGTGATGCTGTAACGAGCAGGACGTAAGCCATTGCGATCGAGCGTCGCACCCACGACCTTACCGTCACTAAACACCAGCAACGCCGGACCATCCCAGGGTTCCTGGATACCGCTGTAGTATTCGTAGAAGTCTGTAATTTCAGGATGGTTCACTAGATCAGGCTGGTTTTGGTACGCTTCTGGCACCATGATCATCAGTGCTTCTTGCGGACTGCGACCCGACCACACCAGCAGTTCAAACACGTTGTCCAGGTTGGCAGAATCGCTGTTGTCAAGATTCACGGTGGGCTTCAGATCGGCAATCCGATCGCCCCAGCAGGAGTGAGCCAGATCGGCATCCCGCGCGACCATCCAGTTAACGTTACCCAGCAGCGTATTGATTTCGCCATTGTGACCCAGTAGCCGCATCGGCTGTGCGAGGGGCCAGCGCGGCAGCGTATTCGTACTAAAGCGACGATGGTAGACCGCAAACGCGCTCTTATATTCCGGGTTCTTCAGGTCAGTGTAGAAGTCGCCCAGCACCGCCGATCGCACCATGCCTTTGTAGACGATCGTGCGGCTCGAAAACGAACAGAAATAAAAGTCATCAAACGCCGTTTTCAGCGTGGCACCCGTCACTTCTGCCCGAATGGCATTGTGGACACGTTTACGAGTGAGATAAAGCTGTCGCTCTAGTGCATCACCCTGCTGCTCAGACTGCACCAAAACCTGCTCAATTTGAGGCAAGTTCTCACGCGCTTGCTTACCTAAAAGCTCAGGCAGCGTGGGAACAACCCGCCACCCCAAAACGGTTAAGCCTTCTTCAACGGCAATCCGCTCCATCACCTGACGGGCGATCGTGGCTGCCTCTACCGTCGCTGGCAAAAAGACCATTCCCACGCCAATCTGAGCCGATGTCGCGACCTGAATACCCTCATCCGCCAACCATTGCTGCAACAAATCCCAGGGAAGCGCTGTCATCAAACCCGCACCATCCCCAGAATCCTGATCAGCGCTACAGCCACCTCGATGCTCCAGACAGGTCAGTGCTGCCAGCGCTTTTTCGATCAAGGTGTGACTGACACGCCCCTGCTGATCGGCAATGAACCCTACACCGCAGGCATCGCGCTCTTCTACCAACCAGGGCTGACCAGCGTACACACCCGTTCCCTGATTCTGATCGTGATTCACAGTTGTTCTATCCATGAGATGGCCCGGTTCGTTTGTTGATAAAAGGTGTGGTGGTGTTCAGCAGCGCGGCTCTGGCACGTCTCGCTGCTCTGGCACTTGTAGTCGTAGAAGCAATGTCAAGCGATTAAGGATAAAACTTCAAAATTGAGCAGAACGGGCGATCGCTCTAACTCAGCAAAAAAATATCAGTAGCGTCAATCCGATTCTACATAGAATATGCGCTTCACGAAGGCTAGCCAATCGCCTTTCGTTCGGTCAGCGCTACAAACCCGGTTACCAGCCTATTAGCAGCTATGTCCCGCTTCAATGCTTCATGCTAGCTGCAAGAGCCAACGGCATTTGTTACAACCTTGACCACGATCGCTGCCTTCCAGATAACGACAAATACACGATCAAGCGTCAGGTACACGTTCTGTAGGACGAGCATTTTATAGGAAATAGCCTGCTCTTGCAATCCCTCACCGATCGCAACGCTTTTAAATCTGTTGCCGTGGATTCTAAAGAATCTTGCCTGTGAGTTGCCGATGTTAGGAGTTGTTTCTGTAGCTGCGGTGACGCTTCGACCTACTATGCCAACAATCACGGAAGTAAAAAAGCTGGTTGCTCGATCGACCTTCGGTCTGGGCTGGCAACATTGACACCACTCGCTTAGTCATCATTTTCTGACAGTTGTGGCAATTAGGTTGGGACAGAGATCCACCCAAAAGCAGTAATTTGCTCAAACCGTTGCCCGGTTTCTGCTACGTTCATAAAATTAACTTGCCTTATATCTCCTGTTGTCAGAGGGAAATTGTGATCAGACGTGATGTCAATCAGCGGTTCCAGCAATCAGTCGGTTCAGCAGGCGATCGACCAAATCGATCGCGCTGTGCCCAAAGTCTACTTTTGATCGCAGGGTTGCTGACCGTAAGCTGTCTCATGCCGCAGTTTAATACTGTTGCCACGACCGCTCATAACCAAGCCTTACCGAACCAACCGACCCCGAACCAGTCCTTACCAGACCGACCCCATCTTGTGAGCCAAGCCCCATCCTTGCCTGCACAAAGCCAACAGGGGAATCAAATTCTGCTCAATGGTCGTCTGCTGTCTGCTGCCTGGGTGCAATGGTCTGCTGGCGGACAACGCCTTGGCATCAGTGAGGCAGGACTCTCGCAGACGATCGGAGTCGAACTACTCAACACCGCTGACGCTACGAGACAACCTGTGCAATGGTTCTCTGACCCTACTACCGCACCATTGAAGCTTCCAACACGCTTAACTGGCGCACTCCGCTATCTTGATATTACTGAATTAGCACAGCGATCGGGTTGGCAACTACAGGTCAATGGTGCCGTTTTGCAAATCACCTCACCACCCGCCACGGTGAGAGCGTTACGGCAAGGGAAGCAACCCTGGGGCGATCGCCTTGTGATTGAACTCGATCGTTCAGCACCCTGGCAAGTCGATCAACAGAACCAGGAAGTTGTTTTAACGCTGGCTGCACAGATCCCTGCCGCCACCCTCCAAAGCTTCAAACCTGGCGTTGGCAATCGGCTTAAAGCCATCAAGATTGAACCTGGAACCAATCAGACACGGATGCGGCTGAGTCTTTCCAGTGCCTTACGCCCTCGCGTCTGGAGCCTCCCCAATACCAATCGCCTGATTGTCGATATTCGTCCTGATTCAACTGTCGATCGCGATATCCTCTGGGCACCGGGACTTCGCTGGCGTACCCAAACACTCGCTGTAGAAGCCGCACGTTTCCCCGTGACCTGGCTGGAGGTTGATCCCCGCCAACCCGGAGTTAGCCTGAAGCCAATTTTGCCTAACCCTGGCACGCTGGTGGGTACGGCTCCTCTGCTTCGTACCGCGCAACAGGCTCAGGTTGCAGCAGCGATTAATAGCGGGTTTTTCAATCGCAACAATCAGTTGCCGCTAGGTGCCGTTCGACTGGATGGACGCTGGCTCTCTGGTCCGATTCTGGGACGGGGCGCGATCGCCTGGAACGCCACCGGTGAAACTAAAATCGCTCGTCTCACCCTTCAAGAAACCCTTGTGACTTCAACGGGACAGCGGTTGCCGCTCACTCATCTCAACAGTGCCTATGTTCAGGCTGGCATTGCTCGTTATACCAGCGGTTGGGGCACCAGCTACAGCCCTTTTACAGACAACGAAATGCTCGTGACCGTGCAAAACAACCAGGTCGTGAGCCAGCAACCCCTGGGTGCCGCTGGCATCATCACTGTTCCGATTCCTGCCACTGGCTATCTCTTAGCAGTGCGATCGAATCGTAATGCTGCCACCACACTGACCGTTGGCACATCGTTGCAGTTGGAGACTGCCATTACGCCCCCCGACTTCAACCGTTATGACCAAATCATTGGCGGCGGTCCCCTTCTCCTCCAGAACCGTCAAATCGTACTGGATGCCAAAGCCGAACAATTCAGCAATGCGTTTGTGATCGAAAAGGCAAGTCGTAGCGCGATCGGGCAAACTGCTGATGGTAAGTTGCTCATTGCCACTGTCCATACCGATCTAGATAGCAGCGGAGCCACGCTCACTAACATTGCCCAAATGATGCAGCAGTTAGGTGCCGTTAATGCGCTTAACCTTGACGGCGGTAGCTCGACGACCCTATACCTGGGTGGGCAACTCCTCGATCGGCTGCCTCGTACTGCCGCCCGCGTCCACAATGGCATTGGGGTTTTCCTTCAACCCAGTCGCTAAGCCTGACGCTGTATAGCTATTGCCACAGAACTTAGGACGTTGGGATCAAAGGGGGTGCGGGGGCTTCGCCCCCAGCCAGGGGTTCTACCCCTGCACCCCGTCCTCACCAGTATGGCTACGGCTGTAGTGCGCGATCGAGCCTGAACGTACTTAATCACTCGAAGCGTCAGCAGTTAATGAGGCTTTAACGCGTTAGCACGCTTTGCAGAGAGTAAGCTGAAAGTTAAGACAGGCTTATGACTCACGCATCAAGTTGAGCCAAGTTTGAATCGCGCCACTTTTGCATGAAGATTACGTGTGAATTTAGTCAATTAAACCTGTACAGATAGAACCGTCGCGAAGAATTTGTTAGGTTGATTCTCGGCACAATCAGCTTGTCTACACCGATTTCATTCTTCCCACAGCGCTTACTCAGGTACTCAGCAAAATGGGATCGAGGTTTCACTATTCGGAAACCAGTCCCGTCCCTAGTAGAAAACTTTTGAAAGAGATAGCCAATATGATTCAATCCCAAGAAACCCACCAAAGCTCCTCTCTTGCCTTGCCTCTTAATGGCAGTCAAAACACAGTTGCAGCGACAGAGTTAAGACCCTGGGGTTCTTTTACAATTCTGGAAGAAGGACGAGGCTACAAAATTAAGCGCATTGAAGTGAAGTCCGGTCATCGCTTAAGCCTTCAGATGCACCATCATCGTAGCGAACACTGGATTGTAGTGTCAGGAACAGCAAAAGTCGTTTGTGGCGATCGAGAACATGTCCTGAGCAGCAATCAATCAACCTATGTCCCCCAGTGTACGCCCCATCGATTGGAGAATCCTGGTGTCATCCCCCTCGTCTTAATCGAAGTACAGAATGGAGAATATTTAGGAGAGGATGATATTGTTCGCTTCCAAGACGACTACGCTCGTGCCCAATAAACGATTGCTGACCGCAAGCGATCAACTCGTTCAACAGCCTCACGTTACCAAACCAGCATAGTGTGCGATGTTGTAGAACGTTTGTGAGAACACCCTTACCCTCAGACTGCTTCTGTTAGAAAAGGGCTGAGGGTAAAGGGATGTTAGTTATTAATATCGTGGAAACTTCTTTCCCACGTAGCACCTTCCATTACTGTTTTGTCGCTTCGCGCTGCTGTAAGGTATTGGTAGAGTAGTCATTTTTAATAATTTCGATGATACGTCTCAGTCAGGCAGCCATTAGCGAAATCTCAAGGCTGAAGGCAAAACGTCATGAGCCAGACCTTAAGTTTCGTTTGAGTGTTCAGCCAAGTTGCTGTTTGGCACTAGCTTACGCGATGACCTTTGACGCAGCTAGTTACCCAGATGACCAGTTGTATGACTGTAGCGGCATCCAGGTGATCGTTGATGCCAAAAGTCTTACAGCCGTTAATGGTCTTACCATTGATTACTCTGAAGACTTGATGGGAGGTGGATTCCGGTTTCACAATCCCAATGCCAGCCAGAGCTGCGGTTGTGGCAACTCCTTTTCGCTCAGTAAGCCATCGTAACCCAACAACGCTCTGGTTACTGAACTCTAAGTTCTTTAGTGGCAGTCAGACTAGAACGGGAGACTGCGGTTCAAAAATTTCTGTTGACATAAGCTCAGTGTTGTTAGTACCATTAGAGTTTGCAAAAGTCTAGTTCAACAGAATCGCATACGTCTTGTACCATGCCCACTATTCAGCAACTCATACGCACTGAGCGTCAAAAGACGCAGAAGAAAACTAAGTCGCCTGCTTTAAAGAGTTGCCCCCAGCGTCGTGGTGTCTGTACGCGGGTTTATACAACAACACCGAAAAAGCCTAACTCAGCGCTTCGTAAAGTCGCCAGAGTGCGTCTGACTTCTGGATATGAAGTTACAGCTTACATTCCAGGGATCGGTCATAATTTACAGGAGCACTCTGTTGTCATGATTCGGGGCGGTCGGGTAAAAGATCTCCCAGGTGTGCGTTACCACATTATTCGTGGCACGCTAGACACCGCCGGAGTCAAAGACCGCAAGCAAGCTCGTTCTAAATATGGTGCCAAGCGCCCGAAAAAGTAAGCTTTTGTTCAGCCAAGGCTATCAAACCCTAAGTATTTGTTTTTGGATAGCGCTTAGTTTTTGGTAGCCTGATGGATGTAATGTTTTTGTGGTTTGGCGCAACTGCCTGCCGCAGCGAAACCGAAACTAATGTTGTCATAGTTTGGCATTTAGTCACTTTTTCAGTCGCTTGCCCTTGTTTCTAGCGGAAGCGAAACTTGTTCTAGACCTAACACGTTCTACTTTTTTCAAGGCTCATTATGTCTCGTCGTACTGCTATACAGAAACGCCCTGTTCCACCAGATCCAGTTCACAATTCTCGCTTGGTTAGCATGATGGTTCGGCGTATCATGCATCACGGGAAAAAATCCGTAGCATCGCACATCATCTATGACGCGTTTGAGGCGATCGCCCAGCGTACTGGTGCCGATCCAATCGAAGTGTTTGAGCGAGCGGTTAAAAATGCGACTCCTCTGGTCGAGGTTAAAGCACGCCGAGTTGGTGGAGCCACTTATCAGGTGCCTATGGAGGTTCGGTCTGAACGTGGTACAGCACTGGCACTTCGCTGGCTAATCCAATATTCGCGTCAGCGTCCCGGTCGGACGATGGCAGGTAAGCTTGCCAACGAGCTGATGGATGCCGCTAACGAAACAGGTAGTGCAATTCGCAAGCGTGAAGAAACGCACCGTATGGCAGAGGCTAACAAGGCGTTTGCACACTACCGTTACTAAAGCATTGGTGTGGAAACTACTCCCCTGAGTTCCGTGCAGAACGTCTAAAATCAGTTATGGAAGCAGCAGCACGCTCATAGCTGCGGAAGAGGCAAAGGAGGCAGTTGTGTCACGTACTATCCCAATTGAACGGATCCGAAACATTGGGATCGCAGCCCACATTGATGCTGGCAAGACCACAACCACCGAGCGCATCTTGTTCTACTCGGGAGTGGTTCATAAAATTGGTGAAGTTCACGAAGGCACAGCTACCACTGACTGGATGGCTCAGGAGCGTGAGCGTGGCATCACTATTACGGCTGCTGCGATCAGTACCAATTGGAAAGATCATCAAATTAACATCATTGACACGCCTGGACACGTCGATTTTACGATCGAGGTTGAGCGCTCTATGCGAGTTCTCGATGGTGTCATTGCAGTCTTTTGCTCGGTTGGTGGTGTACAGCCGCAGTCCGAAACTGTTTGGCGACAAGCCGATCGTTATAAGGTGCCTCGGTTTGTCTTTGTTAACAAGATGGATCGCACGGGCGCAAACTTTTACAAGGTTTATGGGCAGATCCGTGAGCGATTGCGAGCGAATGCTGTACCCATTCAGCTACCGATTGGCAGTGAGAGCAATTTGAAAGGCATTGTAGACTTACTACGAATGCGTGCCTTCATCTACAACAATGATTTAGGGACGGACATCGAAGAGACAGACATTCCTGAGGATGTTCGGGTTTTGGCTGATGAATATCGTCTCAAGTTAATTGAGTCTGTTGCCGTAACTGATGATACGTTGACTGCCAAATACTTGGATGGCGAAGAGTTTACCGAAGTTGAAATCAAAGCAGCGTTGCGGAAGGGGACGATCGACGGCACGATCGTCCCCATGCTGTGTGGCTCTGCCTTTAAGAACAAAGGCATTCAGTTGATGTTGGATGCTGTTATTGACTACCTGCCAGCTCCAATTGATGTGCCACCGATTCAAGGGCATTTGGCTGACGGTGAGACGGTTGAGCGACACGCAGACGATACAGAGCCAATGTCAGCGTTAGCTTTCAAAATCATGGCTGATCCCTACGGTCGGTTAACGTTCATTCGGGTCTACTCTGGCGTTCTAAAAAAAGGTAGCTATGTTCTAAACTCTACTAAGGACAAAAAGGAAAGGGTTTCTCGTCTGATCATTCTCAAGGCTGACGATCGCATTGAAGTGGATGAAATGAGAGCCGGTGATTTGGGCGCTGTTTTAGGGCTTAAGAACACATTCACAGGCGATACAATCTGTGATGAAGATGCGCCTGTAATCTTAGAATCTCTCTTTATACCGGAGCCAGTCATCTCAGTTGCGGTGGAGCCAAAGACAAAACAAGACATGGAGAAGCTATCAAAAGCCCTCCAGTCACTCTCTGAAGAAGACCCCACCTTTAGAGTCAATGTTGATCCAGAAACGAATCAGACGGTGATTGCTGGGATGGGAGAACTTCACCTGGAAATCCTGGTCGATCGAATGCTGCGGGAGTTTAAAGTTGAGGCAAACGTAGGTGCGCCTCAGGTCGCTTATCGAGAGACGATCCGAAAAGCTGTCAAGGCTGAAGGAAAGTTTGTTCGCCAAAGCGGTGGCAAAGGTCAATACGGTCATGTAGTCATTGAACTGGAGCCTACGGAACCCGGTAGCGGTCTCGAGTTCATCTCGAAGATTGTTGGCGGTGCCGTGCCTAAGGAGTACATTGGTCCAGCAGAACAAGGCATGAAGGAGGCTTGTGAGTCGGGCATCCTTGCTGGCTATCCAGTGATTGACCTCAAAGCAACGTTAGTAGATGGCTCTTATCACGATGTTGATTCTTCCGAAATGGCGTTTAAGATTGCTGGTTCAATGGCAATTAAGAGCGCCGTTATGAAGGCTTCACCTGTTCTTTTAGAGCCTATGATGAAGGTTGAAGTTGAGGTTCCTGAAGACTTTCTGGGTCCTGTTATGGGTAACTTGATTTCTCGTAGAGGTCAAATTGAAGCTCAGGGAGTCGAGCAGGGGCTTGCCAAAGTAACCACAAAGGTTCCATTGGCAGAGATGTTTGGATATGCTACAGATATACGGTCAATGACTCAGGGCCGAGGCATATTCACGATGGAGTTCAGCCATTACGATGAGGTTCCTCGTAGTGTGGCTGAAACAATCATCGCTAAGAGTAAAGGGAACGCATAATCAGGAAGAGGAATAACTAAGTCATGGCACGTGCAAAGTTTGAACGGAATAAACCCCACGTCAACATCGGTACCATTGGTCATGTTGACCACGGTAAAACAACACTAACCGCTGCAATCACAATGACCCTATCGGCATTGGGTCAGGCGGCGGCTAAAAAGTACGACGAAATCGATGCTGCACCAGAAGAAAAAGCGCGGGGCATCACGATCAACACGGCTCACGTTGAGTATGAAACGGCTGAGCGGCATTATGCTCACGTTGATTGCCCAGGGCACGCTGACTATGTGAAGAATATGATCCCTGGGGCAGCACAAATGGATGGTGGCATTCTGGTTGTGTCAGCAGCCGATGGTCCCATGCCTCAAACTCGTGAGCACATTCTGTTAGCGAAACAGGTTGGCGTTCCACAGCTAGTTGTTTTTCTCAATAAGAAAGACATGGTGTACGACGATGAGCTTTTAGAGATAGTTGAATTTGAATTG
>JBGTJW010000628.1:0-2747 GCA_041744955.1 Stenomitos sp.
GGTCTACGATCAGTTTGCCATTCGCTACCGCCAAGAACCCTATCGGCTCAAGCTGTCGTACATTCAAAAGCGTCTGGAGAATACGCGCGATCGCAATGCCATCATCAACAACAGCGATTGCCTGCGCGGTGATGCCCCAGACTCTAACCCCAACACCATCTATGCCTCTGGTGCAGCCTTTCTAGCCGAATTACGCCTCATTGAGCGGAGCCTGACCGAAACCGGTTTAAGCTGTCGTGATCTGGAAACACTAATCTGCCAGGTCGAAATCTACGGCTTTACGCTTGCACATCTAGACGTACGGCAGGAAAGTACGCGCCACTCTGACACCATCGGCGAAATTGCTGACTACCTCCAACTGCTGGCTAAGCCATACAACGAGCTAACAGAATACGAGCGGACGCTCTGGTTAACGACCGAGCTACAGACCCGCCGACCACTGATCCCTACAGAGTTAAACTTCTCCGATAAAGCGCGTGAAGCAGTCGAAACCTTTCGTATGGTGCGACGGCTCCAGCAGGAGTTTGGTACCGACATCTGCAACACCTACGTGATTAGCATGAGTCATGAGGTGAGCGACCTGCTAGAGGTGCTGCTTTTAGCGAAGGAAGCCGGACTGTACGATCCCGCGACTGGCACGAGTGCCCTTCATGTGGTGCCCCTGTTTGAGACAGTGGAGGATCTGCTTAAAGCGCCATCCGTGCTGAAACACTTGTTTGAGTTGCCCCTTTATCGAGCCGTGTTAGCGGGTGGCTATGCCCAGCTAGAAGCGCAAGCACCATCGCTTCAAGAGGTCATGCTGGGCTACTCTGACAGCAATAAAGACTCTGGCTTCTTAAGCAGTAGTTGGGAAATCCACAAGGCACAACAAGCTTTGCAGACGGTGGCGGAGCAGTACGATGTGTCACTCCGCATCTTTCACGGTCGGGGCGGCTCGGTCGGTCGAGGTGGCGGACCTGCCTACGAAGCCATCCTGGCGCAGCCCGGTCGGAGCGTGAATGGACGCATCAAAATTACGGAACAGGGCGAGGTGCTGGCTTCAAAATACTCGTTGCCGGAACTGGCGCTGTATAACCTGGAAACCGTTACGACAGCCGTGATTCAGGGCAGCTTACTGCGTACTGGGTTTGATGATATCCAGCCCTGGCACGAAATCATGGAGGAACTGGCGGCACGATCGCGCAGCCATTACCGTGCCCTCATCTATGAGCAGCCGGATTTTCTGGATTTCTTTTTGCAGGTCACACCGATCGAAGAAATCAGCCAGCTTCAAATTAGCTCTCGCCCAGCACGGCGCGGTGGCGGCAAAAGAGATCTCAGCGGTCTACGGGCGATTCCGTGGGTGTTTAGCTGGACTCAAAGCCGCTTTCTACTGCCTGCCTGGTATGGCATGGGCACGGCACTAAACGACTTTTTGATTGCAGAACCTGAAGAACATTTGAAGCTCTTGCGCTATTTCTACTTCAAGTGGCAGTTCTTTAAGATGGCAATTTCTAAAGTCGAAATGACGCTCTCTAAAGTCGATCTGCAAATTGCTGGACACTACGTTCATGAACTTGCTAAACCAGAAGACAAAGAGCGACTGGAGCCAGTGTTTGAGCAAATTTCCAATGAATACCATCTGACCCGCGAGATGGTGCTTGCTATTACGGGGCACAAGCGTTTGCTGGATGGCGATCCTGATTTGCAGCGATCGGTGCAGTTGCGTAACGGCACGATCGTTCCCCTTGGCTTCCTGCAAGTATCGCTGCTGAAACGGCTGCGGCAGCACAATACGGAAGCAGTGACGGGTGTTGTGCGATCGCGCTATAGCAAAGGTGAACTGCTGCGGGGTGCCCTGCTGACCATCAACGGCATTGCCGCCGGAATGCGGAATACAGGCTGATTTGAACACGGTTATGAATCATCGTTGGCAGTCTCGCTGGTTGAATGGTGCGCTGATCTTGCTGATCGGCTGCACTCTTTTGCTAGCGGGTTGTCAAGCCTTGCCTGCGACGACGACCCGTGCTGATGCCGTTTACCAACAGCGATCGCCCAGCAGGGACGGCATTGGCAAATTCTACATGAATAGAGAAATCGCGCAAGTGATGGGACATCTCGGTGCTGGCTGGTTAGAGCGCCCCAGCCGCGAACGGGAAGAGCAACCTCAGGCACTGATCAAAGCCCTCGATCTCAAACCAACGGATGTTGTCGCTGACATTGGTGCAGGCACCGGCTACTTCAGCTTCCGTATGAGTGCGCTAGTGCCTCAGGGAAAGGTGCTGGCAGTGGATGTGCAGCCAGAAATGTTGGCGCTTGTCGAAGCGCTTAAACAGGAAAAAAAGGTCGGCAATGTGGAGACAGTGCTGGGCAGCATCACGAAGCCAAATTTGCAAGCTGGATCGATCGACCTGGCGCTCATGGTAGATGCCTATCACGAATTTGACCACCCTAGAGAAATGATGCAGGCGATCGCCCAGGCGCTCAAACCCGATGGGCGTCTAGTCCTCGTCGAATATCGCGGCGAGAATCCCTTGATTGCGATCAAGCCCCTGCACAAAATGACCCAGCGGCAGGTTCGCAGCGAAATGGCAGCCGTTGGTTTGACCTGGCTAGAAACAAAGGAAACCTTGCCTCAACAGCACATTCTCTTTTTTGGAAGGCAAAGTAGTTAATGACTATCCCAGTCCTATATAAACCTGTATAGAGTTGTAAGTCCGGGTTAAGTTTGGCGAAACGCAATAGGGCTAATACTATAACTTTAGGTC
>JBGTJW010000629.1:0-12049 GCA_041744955.1 Stenomitos sp.
ATGCCGCTGTCACCCAAACAGGAGAACCCGTCATTTTTGATCCAGCAACGTATGTGGGCGATCGTGAAGTTGACCTG
Source organism: Stenomitos sp. (assembly GCA_041744955.1). GTDB lineage: Bacteria > Cyanobacteriota > Cyanobacteriia > Leptolyngbyales > Leptolyngbyaceae > Stenomitos. The sequence continues at coordinate 78 of JBGTJW010000629.1, forward strand.
GCAATGACCGAACTATTCGGTGGTTTTCCTGCCGCTTTCTACCAGGGCTACAATCAGGTTTTCCCGCTGGATGAGGGCTACCAGCAGCGCAAACCGCTCTACAACCTTTATCACGTACTGAATCACTTCAATTTGTTTGGCGGCAGCTACGAATCACAGGCAAACCGCCTGATCATGCAACTGCTGGGCTAGAAGAATGCTGGAAATTAAAGCTGCGGTATAGCCTGACACGGCAGTTCGGACATCCGCTCCGCTTCTTTAGACCATGCCTCAGTAGAAAGCAGCACGCTAGTGGTGTTAAGGCTCACCGGGTAAGGCGGTTCCTGCAAAGCCAAACGAGAGTCTTTTGCTTTTGCTTTTACCAGGCTCACAACCCAGGGTATGAATGCTAAGAGTTCTTCCGGTAAAACCGTTAACTCAAAATGCCAGCCCTGATTAATCCCTTCATAGGGTTGATCGCGCTTAAAAAATGTAATGCCACCAGCGCCTTTGTTAATCGAAACCCGAAGAATAAAGGGGCGTTCAACTAACAGTTCATCCGGTGCTGTATAGGCATAGATGCTGACATAATTCAACTGGGCGTGCTCGTCTACCCAGGAGGCAATAGAAGAGCTTCGGTTGTACGAACTGCCGCTTACTTTTACAGGTACGTTCATTGCGGCAGCAAAAAGCGTATAAAACTCGCGTCTTAAATTTGAAACCATTTGCACTGCTTCAGGAGTCACACGCTACCTACGCCTCTAAAAATGTTTGCTTTGAACGATCAATAAAAGAAAAACCAGGCTTAATCCAGACAAAGCCAGCATCACGCTAAAAGATGAATCGTTTTAAACCTTTAGCCATTCAATCGTTTGCTGTTGCACTTTCTTGAGAAAACTTGCGATACGCTTCCAATCGGTCAGCCACATCTTGTCAATAGATGAAGGGATAGATGAGTGTGGCTTACTGCAAATAGAAGCAGTTGCATTTAAGATCAGCGTTACGCTACAGAAGCACGGCTGCGATGCGTGCTTATTAGTTGTCACGAAACAGCCGACACCTCAAGCTACTCTGTAGAAACTGGCAACGATCGCCTGCGCTAACCTTATATTGGCTCCACTCCCAACCAATACAGATAGGATGAGCACCCTGCTCCATCTTAACTAAAAAGTCGTGATGCTTGGAGCAGGTTGCAGCCTGGACGCTCGGCAATCTACGTGTTTTAGTAGCGGGAGCGCTGTCTGCGTTGCTTATGCTTGGCGATCGCTTTCCGCTTCTCTTTCTCTAACGGGGTTTCAAAATGTCGCTTTTTCCGCATATCTTGGAAAATGCCTGCCTTAGAAACCTGACGCTTAAAGCGTCGTAGGGCAGACTCAATGCCTTCATTTTCGCCAACTACGATCTGGGTCATGCTTGTCCTCCGGTTGAACAGGTCGCTGCCTGCTACTGAACTTCAAGACAAGGGACTGAAGGTAAAAGGCTTTGCAGGCTAGAAGCTTTCGACCTGCGGGGCGATATCGTTTAGTCCATAGTCTAAAGCGGCACTTCTGAAGTTCAGTAGCTGGAGCCTATACAAAAAGTCTCTAGCAGAGCAGAGCCGTTGCCTTCATCTGCCAGAGACTCTGAAATCAAAAACTTGTGCGTAGCGTCTTAGTAGCGACGACCACCGCCGCCACCGCCACCGCCGCCACCGCCACGGTTGTTACCACCCCAACCGCCAGAGGAACCGCGCTCTTCACGGGGCTTCGCTTTGTTCACTTTCAAGTCGCGACCCATCCATTCAGCACCATCAAGGGCTTCGATGGCAGCCGCTTCTTCTTCTTCGGTACCCATTTCTACAAAGGCAAATCCACGCAGACGACCTGTTTCGCGATCGGTGGGAAGCTGAACTCGGTTGACAGTACCGTACTCTTCAAAGGCTTGCTTAAGGTCGTCCTGAGTAACCTGGTACGAAAGGTTACCAACATAAATTGACATGGATTGTCTCCAAATTTCAGTGTGTGTGAGAGTTACATTCGGAGAAACGCTTGTCAATGAACAAAGACGAATTACACGACCGAAGATAATCCTGTAGGGAAACTATAGCATAGCGATCCAAGTCATGTGGCATCAGCTTTTGCGACTGATTGCAAGAACGGCAGCACTAGCGCAGCAACCTCAGAGCCGTATTCTTCATGCAGACCCAAAGAGCCGGTAAAGTGCTGGCTTTGGATGCTGGCAAGTGAGGCTATAGACTCCATTTCAGCTTTAGAAGACGGTGGCGACTGTTCACCAATGACCACTAGCAGCGGCACTGTTAAGCTTTGAAACGGCTTAAGAAAATCTTCGCGTTTGGCGGCTGGATCTAAGCCTCCAGTGACAAAGGCGGCTGGGGCAAACCGAGCGCCTGGTTGCTGGGTAATCTGATATTTCTGCTCGATAAAAGTGGGTGTGAGTGTGGCGGCATTGGTGTAAACGTGCCGACGATACATGAAGCGCAGAAACGACGGCAGTGTATTGAGTTTATACAGGGCTTGACCAATGAGCGGGGTGCCAATCGTTTGTCGGATGGTGCTAAACCAGGGCTTTTGTTGACCCATCATAGTCGGCAACGGACCACGCCACGTTGGAGCAACCAACACAATCCGCGACCAGGGTGTATCGATCGCTCCTGCCTCCATCACATAGCCTGCCGCGTGCCCTGCTGCAATGACAGCGATCGGGCGATCGCACACATCCCGTACAAACGACTGCAAAAGCTGATGATAGACCGCTGGTTGGTAGTCGATCGCCGGACGAGCCGAATCTCCAAACCCTAACCAATCCAGAGCAATGACTTGAAACTGAGAGGCTAACTGTTCTGCCAAGCCACTCATTTCGCCACGGGTAGAAACAGTGCTGAATGCAGGCAGCAGTAAAACCGGATCACCCTGCCCTCGCGTTTCGTAAACGATCGGGAACTCTTGCCCCTGATAGTGCCATTGATAGGTTTGAACAGAGCCGCCGATACGAGCAGGAAGCGTAGTGGAACGGTCGAGCGTTGCAGAAGTCATGGTGATAAAGAGTTTTTAGTTGTTGGTGATTAGTTTTTAGCTGTGAAGCCTTTTGGTTGTATAGCTATTGCCACAGAACTTAGGACATTGGGATCAAAGGGTGTGTGGGGGCTTCGCCCCCAGCCAGGGGTTCTACCCCTGCACCCCGTCCTAACCAGTGTGACTACGGCTATACAAGATAAAGTTGCCGCGGTTCAACGTACAAATAGCCAGCTTAAAAGATTGAAAATTCTCTGACTCCTGATGCCTGATTGCTGACGGCTATTAACTGCCCCGATAGGTACTATACGACCAGGGCGAAGCCAACAGCGGTACGTGATAGTGAGCATTCGGGTCAGCCATCCCAAATTGAATTGGAATTTCATTCAAAAAAGGTGGATTTGGCAAGTCTTGAAGCTGTTGAGCAAAGTACTCTCCAACGCTGAAGACCAGTTCATAAACACCCGCTTGCAGTGTGCCATCGGTTAGCAGAGGGCTGTCAGTGCGTCCATCGACATTGGTGATCACGGTTTTGAGTAAGGTTTTCTCACCCGATGGATCGATCGACCAAAGGGCGATCGTCAAACCCGCCGCCGGACAGCCACGAGCCGTATCGAGAACATGAGTTGTGAGTTTGCCAGTCATGGGGGGTGGGGAATGGGGAGTGGGGAGTGGGAGGTGGGAGGTGGGGAGTAGGGAGTGGGGAGTAGGGAGTTTGAAGTGTTGAGCGCTAGTTAATTTAGCCTTCAGCCTTTAGCCTTCAGCCTTCAGCCTTCAGCCCTTTGCCTTTTTCTTGTTTTTGTTGCTTTCGATACGTGGCGGCTGAAACGGTGTGATTTTATGAGTAAATCATGGCTATACCGTGAGCTATTCAATTCAGGCTATTAGTGTGTGTCTTAAAGCGTTTCGTGGTGCGTTTCTTGACTTTGTTGATGATCCATTCTATGCGTCTGAGGCAGACAGCGTTCGTTACTTTGCCGATGGGTTGTTGGTCTTAGAAGACGGCAAAGTTAAATTACTAGGGACTTACGACGATCTGCATGAAATTTATGCGGGTGTTCCTGTGACGACTTATTCCGATCGACTGATTCTGCCAGGGTTTATTGATACGCACATTCACTTTCCGCAAACGGAGATGATTGCCGCCTTTGGAGAGCAACTGCTGACCTGGTTAAGCAAGTACACCTTTCCTACTGAAGGCAAGTTTAAAGACAAAGCTTATGCTCAGGAGATTGCGTCTTTTTTCTTAGATGAATTGCTGAAGCATGGCACTACAACGGCTCTGGTATTTGCTGCGGTTTATCCCCAGTCAGTGGAGGCGTTTTTTGAGGAAGCCAGTCGTCGGCACCTACGCATGATTGCAGGCAAGGTGTTGATGGATCGCCATGCGCCCGATTTTTTGACCGATACGCCCGAAACTGCCTACGCAGAAAGCAAGCAACTCATTGAGAAATGGCATAAGCACGATCGCCTGTTGTATGCCATTACGCCGCGCTTTGCCGTGACATCCAGCGATGAGCAACTGCGGCTGGCGGGTAAGCTACTGGCGGAGTTTCCTGATGTCTATCTGCACACTCACCTCTCGGAGACTGTGAACGAAGTGGCGTTAGTGGCATCACTGTTTCCTGAGAGTGATGGCTATTTAGATGTGTACGATCGCGCTGGGCTGGTTGGCTCTAAATCTGTCTTTGCTCATGGCATCCACCTGACGGAGGCAGAATTTCAGCGCTTGTCAGCAGCACGATCGGCGATCGCGTTTTGCCCTACGTCTAACCTTTTCTTGGGGAGTGGACTGTTTAACCTGACCAAAGCAAAGTCGGCGGATACTCCAATTAAAGTCGGCTTGGGAACGGATGTTGGCGGCGGTACGAGCTTTTCGATGCTGGAGACAGCCAGTGAAGCATACAAAGTCACGCAACTGCGGGGAGAAAATCTCTCTTCTTTTCAGGCGTTGTTTTTGGCAACATTGGGGGGTGCAAGGGCACTGTCGCTGGAAGACACGTTGGGCAATTTTGAGCCAGGTAAAGAAGCGGATTTCGTCGTGCTTGACCCCAGAGCTACACCCCTGATGGCACGGCGTAATGCCACGGCAAGGGCGATTTCTCTCGCCGAACTGGCTGATCAAGCCTTCGCCACCATCATCTTGGGGGACGATCGCGCGGTTCATGCCACTTACGTTATGGGCGAACTAGCGTATCAGAACAAAGCCTATGAGCCGACTGTCGCTTAACAGAGGAAAACAAAATGGTTGACGATCCAGTTGTGATCAACGATTGGCATCCGGTAGCGCGATCGGAGGATGTACAGAAAGGTGCACTGTTGCCCGTTCACTTGCTAGAAGAGGATCTGGTGCTATGGCGATCGAATGACCAACTCCATGCCTGCCGGGATTTGTGTGCCCATCGTGGGACGCGGCTTTCCAGCGGACAGGTGACGGATGGTAGATTGATCTGCCCCTATCATGGCTGGGCATACAACGGTGAGGGACAATGCGTCCACATTCCAGCGCACCCTGGGCAGACGATCCCCAAACGCGCTCAGGTGAAGACTTACCAGGTGCAAGAGCGCTATAGCCTGATTTGGGTGGCGCTCGGTGAACCAGCGCAGGACGTGCCCTCTTTTCCAGAATGGAATGATCCCACCTACCGTAAACTGCTGTGCGGTCCCTATGGTGCCTTTGATCTGTGCGGCTTACGAGCGATCGAAAACTTTCTTGATGTGGCTCACTTTCCTTTCATTCATGAGGGCATTTTGGGTGATGCTGCCCATCCCGCGATCGAGGATTATGGCACGACGATCGAGCCGGATGGTGTGCTTTCTAAAGGCGTAAGCGTTTATCAACCCGATCCCTATGGCACAGGTCAGGGCGATGTGGTTGCCTATACCTATCGTGCGCTTCGACCCTTCACGGCATATCTGGCGAAAGAGTCAGAGGGTACTCGGTTTTCGATTCTCTTCTGCGTCACACCGCATACTGCCCTTAAAAGTACGCTCTGGATGTGGATGGCGCTGAATTATGACTACGAAACGCCTGCGGCTGACTTGATTGCATGGCAAGAAAAAATTCTGAACCAGGACATTCCAATCATTCAGGCACAACGTCCCCCACTGCTGCCGCTTGATGGTCAGACTGATTTGCTGCTCAATAGCGATCGCACCTTAATTGCTTACCGCAAATGGTTACAGGACATGGGTTTACGCTTTGGTACAACCAGCGGTTAGAGGAGAGGGAGTGAGCTAGAGCTAGACTGGAGATCCAGCTTAGGGAGAAAATGCGTCAGGTTCGTAGCACTCTTTATGGCTCAAAACCTTGTTCTACTAAGCCTTTATGCTTGGCAAGTATTGAAACTCTGTCCTGTAAACTTTTCTATGCAGTCCGTATCAATCCCCACCGCAGCAGCGGCATGGCGAGAGTAACCTTAGCGATCGACGTTAACCTGCACCATTCAACGCTGCCTTTACCCATACATTCTTGTCGCTCTGTAGAATCTCTGAACTATGCTTGAATCCTACCGCCAACATATCGTCGATCGCGCCGCTCAAGGTGTGCCTCCCCTGCCCTTGAGTGCTGCACAAATGTCTGAATTGGGTGAATTACTGAAGCAGCCACCGGTCGGAGAAGCAGAATTTTTGCTCTCGCTGTTGCGCGATCGCGTGCCACCCGGTGTCGATCAGGCAGCGTATGTCAAGGCAGGCTTTTTGACCGCGATCGCCAAAGGTGAAACAACCAGTCCCTTGGTGTCGGCTAAGGAAGCTGTTGAACTGCTAGGCACCATGATGGGCGGCTATAACGTTCATTCGTTGATCGAACTGCTGCAAGTGCCCGATGCAGACATTGCGGCAACGGCGACCAAAGCGCTGAGCAAAATTTTGCTGGTCTACGATGCGTTCCATGACGTACAAGAGTTGGCGGCAAATGGTAACACCTGCGCCAAACAAGTGCTCGACTCCTGGGCAAACGCCGATTGGTTCACTAGCCGACTAGAGTTGGCAGCCGCGATCACCGTTACAGTTTTTAAAGTGCCGGGAGAAACCAACACGGATGATCTCTCGCCTGCACCACACGCCACCACACGCCCCGATATTCCCCTCCATGCCCAGGTCATGCTGGAGACGCGGCAGCCAGGAAGCCTGGAAACGATCGCCGCTCTCAAACAGAAAGGACATCCCGTTGCTTACGTCGGCGATGTCGTGGGGACGGGTTCTTCTCGCAAGTCTGCCATCAACTCTGTCCTGTGGCATATCGGCGATGACATTCCCTTCGTACCAAACAAACGCACGGGTGGCTACATTTTGGGCGGCAAGATCGCGCCGATCTTTTTCAACACGGCGGAGGATTCCGGCGCGTTACCGATCGAGTGCGATGTCACCCAACTAGAAACAGGCGATGTGATTACGATTTATCCCTACAAAGGCGAAATCACAAATGAGGCAGGGGCGATCGTGTCCACCTTCACGCTCAAGCCCGATACCATTTTGGATGAAGTCCGAGCAGGGGGGCGCATTCCTCTCCTCATCGGTCGCACCTTAACCGATAAGATCCGTGCCGACATGGGTTTAGAGCACAGTCCCCTTTTCCGTCGTCCAATGTTGCCTGCCAATACAGGTAAAGGGTTCACCCTGGCACAAAAAATGGTCGGCAAAGCGTCTGGGCTTGCGGGTGTGCGTCCCGGCACGTCTTGCGAACCCCTCATGACGACTGTTGGTTCCCAGGATACGACGGGTCCTATGACCCGCGACGAGCTGAAAGAGCTTGCCTGTTTGGGCTTTAGCGCCGATCTGGTCATGCAAAGTTTCTGCCACACTGCCGCTTATCCCAAGCCCGTTGATATCAAAACCCACAAAGACCTACCCGACTTCATGCACGAACGCGGTGGCGTTGCCCTTCGTCCGGGCGACGGTATCATCCATTCCTGGCTAAACCGGATGCTGCTGCCTGACACGGTCGGCACAGGCGGCGATTCCCACACTCGTTTCCCGTTAGGCATTTCCTTCCCAGCGGGTTCTGGCTTAGTTGCCTTTGCCGCTGCCCTCGGTGCCATGCCGCTGGATATGCCGGAGTCGGTGCTGGTGCGCTTCAAAGGCACGCTGCAACCAGGTGTTACTTTACGGGATATCGTCAACGCCATTCCTTACGCTGCCATGCAACGGGGACTGTTAACAACTTCCAACGAGAACAAGCAGAACGTCTTCTCCGGTCGCAGTATGGAGATGGAAGGACTGCCCGATTTGAAGCTAGAGCAAGCCTTTGAACTGACGGATGCAACGGCAGAACGCTCCTGCGCTGGCTCGACGATTAAGCTGAGTACCGATACGGTGGCGGAGTATTTACGTTCTAACGTAGCTCTCCTGAAGAACATGGTGGCACGAGGCTATGGTGATGCGCGTACCATCCTGCGTCGTGTTGCCAAGATGGAGCAGTGGTTGGCAAACCCAAGTCTGATGTCTGCTGATCCTGATGCAGAATACGCCGAAGTCATTGAAGTGGATCTGGATCAGGTGACTGAGCCGATCGTCGCCGCTCCTAACGACCCTGATAATGTGAAGCTGATGTCTGAATGTGCAGGCGATCCCGTTCATGAGGTCTTCATTGGCTCCTGCATGACTAACATTGGGCATTACCGCGCTGCTGCCAAAATTCTGGATGGTGCAGGATCTGTCAAAGTGCGCCTCTGGATCTGTCCCCCGACTCGCATGGACGAAAAACAACTGCGCGAAGAAGGGATGTATGGCATTTTCGCCGCTGCCGGAGCCAGAACTGAAATGCCAGGGTGCTCACTCTGCATGGGCAATCAAGCGCGGGTAGCAGATGGTACGACGGTCTTTTCGACCTCGACACGCAACTTCAACAATCGGATGGGTAAGGGTGCTCAGGTCTACCTTGGCTCGGCAGAACTGGCAGCCGTCTGTGCGCTGTTGGGCAAGATTCCCACGGTGGAAGAATATATGGCGATCGTCACGAAAAAGATTGATCCCTTTGCCGCAGAACTCTACCGCTACCTCAACTTCGACCAGATTGCCAACTTTGAGGATGAAGGGCGCGTGATTCCGCTTGAGGAAATGCCTCGCATCGAAGACATCCTGGGAATGCCAACCGCCGCCGCACGGTGAGGCAAACACAAAGCTGGAACAGTGCCCTGAAAAAAAGTCGTTTCACTAACCCTGCGTTAGGACAGTGCCTTAAGCGCAGTCTCGATCAGGCAGAGGTTGGTGAAGCGATGCCATAGCACATGGATAAGGGATGAAGGATGAGGGAGGAATAAAAGCCTTTGCTTAAAGAAGCTTCAAGGTTGATGTCTGTCCTCACGTTCTCTTCGACTGCTATGTGGCTAAGGCGTACTTGAAGGCGATCGTCAAGGAGAATGGCGAGTAGCCTTACCCCTTGCTGGCAGCAAACAAAGTAGTGCGGTGATGTGGTGCTGTCAGATAACTTAGATCGGGAGCGCTCGGTATGATGGCACCGGGATTGAGCGGAAATAGGTTGCCATAATAGTCTCGTTTCACTATTTCCAGGTCACACGTACTGGCAACACCGGGCAGTTGATATAGCTCTTGCAGGTAGGCTCCCAAGTGCTGATAATCTTGAATGCGGCGGCGATTGCACTTAAAAAGCCCGTAATAGACCAAATCGAAGCGGTAGAGCGTGGTGAAAAGCCGTACATCTGCCAGGGTCAAGCGGCTGCCGCATAAATACCGCTGCGTTTTCAAGACCGTGTCAATTTCATCAAGCGCGGTAAACAGCTCGTTGCAAGCCGTATCATACGCCCCTTGCGTTTGTGCAAAGCCACAACGGTAAACCCCATTGTTCACGGCATGGTAAATTTTCTCATTCCACTGATCAACTGTTGCCTTCAGTTGCTCTGGATATAAGTTAAGGTCGGGCTGCTGGGCGAAGGCATTGAACTCAGCATTCAGGATAACAATGATGTCAGCGCTTTCGTTATTGACGATCGTCTGCGTCTCGTCATCCCACAGCACGGGCACGGTAGACCGCCCAGCGTAACCGGATGCGGCTTTGCGGTACAGATCAGCCAGAGTCAGACAGTCTGCTTCCGGTTCATCCATCACCCAGCCGCCTGCTTCAGGTGACGGTGAAACGATCGTGATGGGTAGGTTGGCTTCCAACCCCTTGAGTGCGCGGACTACCAGTGTGCGATGTGCCCAGGGACAACCCCAGCCAACATAAAGACGGTATCGCTGTGCTGCGGGTGGGTACGACGCTCCAGGCTCACTGCTGATGCTGCCTCTAAAGGTACTGGCGGGACGAGTATAGGCTCCTGAAGCATCACGTGGTGCTAACCGAGACATCATCAAGTGCCAGAGTGTCGTCCAGACGAAGCGCCCCAGCCGAATGATGAGCGCTGAGGGTAAGGCAGTCTTCTGTTTGGGTGGTGCAGTCATACAAAGGGGTGGGTCAGTTTCCACCTCTAATCTACCAACCGTTACCTTTTTATTGGTCTAATGAGGTGATGCCGCTGCCCTGACTCAAAGCAGGTTTAGGGCAACCCAACGGCAGTGCGAATCGCCCCTCTCCGTTTTATCGTCGCTCGCACACTTTACCCAGCAGTGCCAGCATTTCCAGGTCTTCGTCAAAGCTGATCAAGTCGAGGTGTTTGGGATTTTCAAGGAATTCTCGTGCCAGCAGGTAGCCAGAGATCGTCCAGGTTTGATACTTGCGTGAGGCTTTGCCAACGAGTCTGCCATTTCTACCGTCGTAGTATTCGGGCCATTCATCTTCACTCAACCGTCGTTCAGCCATTTCTACAGCCCGCCAGCCAAGTTCGGGTCTGCCTGTTTTTTGGGCGACGGCTGCGAAACTCCAAAGCAGGACGGGCCAGTTGCCGCCGTTGTGATACGACCAGGGCACATTCTTAGGGTCGCAGCCTGTAAGAATCTTCCATTCCAGATCTTCAACGGCAGGGAAGCAGATTTTCATGGGCATATAGCCGACGAGATCCTGCCAGCGCTGCTCGATCAAGTCCATAATCGACTGTGATTCGTGTTCGCTCGCCAGGGAGGAGACGATCGCCATTAAGTTGCCCAGCGCAAAGAAGCGGAAGTCCATTTGGGCAGGACCCAGATTACCAGCCAGATAGCCGCCTTTTTCGGGCATCCATTCCGTCAGCCAGTAGGGAATGGAATCGGGATAGATGTTGAACTTGTTGACCGCTGCTTCGCCAAACTCCTCACCCCGATAGCGATAGATGGCATTCAGCCGACTCAAATCCAACCAATAATATTCTCGAATGTGGAAATTTAAGATGCTCAGCCGTTGATTGACGACCTGCCGATAAATATCGCCTTTGCGCCCTGGGGCAAGCAATTCCTGGGCGGCTCTCAGTGCGGCATAGAAAAGCGCCTGGATTTCGAGGGGATGCCCAAACACGCCCATCCGTCGATCGATCATAAACGCACCATCGGGAACCAGCATGGTGGGATACATATCGAAGCGATCGGCGAGACACAGCTTGAGGATCAAAATGATACCGTTTTGAAACTCTGGATCGTGTGCCAGCGTCATATCGCCTGTTGCTTTCACATACGCTCGTAGCAAAATGAGCCACCAGAGACACGAATCAACGGGTGTGACTCGACCGATCGCGTGTTCGCCAAAATCTGCCGTCAGATATTGATGACCATCCCACGCTTCGACCTTAAAGCTGGCTGGCATCAACCCCTGCCCTGCATTGAAGCAGTCCATCTGCTTATCGCTACTTTGCAAGCCCAGCGTTTCAACTAAAAAGTTGCGAACAATGTCGTGTCGCCCTTTGATCAAAAACAGTAGTGCTGCCGACACATAATCGCGCACAAAGCACTGGTCGTAATTGAGCGATTCAACATACGGGTCGCGTGCTGCTACGGTGCCAACGGGACGACCCCGATAGTAAACGATCGCATCTTCCAACAATTCCCAGGCTTCTTTAACGAAATTGCTTTGTCCTTCCATTGCTTGCCTTGCGCTCCTCGCGCTGTCCATAATTC
>JBGTJW010000630.1:0-6149 GCA_041744955.1 Stenomitos sp.
GACGGCTTGTTCGGCTACACGCTGTCGTAGGTCAATTAACTCTTGGTGCAACGATTCAGAAAGCATACTGTTCTAAGACCATTCTGAGGCTTCAGTGCAAAAGGAGTGTGATCGATTAGTCCTATGGTTCAGGGCAGGGTACAGGGGCACGCTGTGGTAGAGAGAAAGACACCCACTACTCCTTCAAGGTAAAGGTTCTTCACTCTTTAAAGGTAGCGTTACAACCAGCGACGATCGCTCAACGTCATACTGTAAAAGTTTTGCCTCTAGCGGTTGGGGCAAGCATTCGCTAAGGTCGAGAGCAGAGAGGCACGATGCGCTCTAAGGAGGCAGATCTATCCAGGGATGACATAGCACATCTTTCTCTTAAGTAATCTTACGGCTCGTTGACTGTGACCAGCATCAAATACCGCAATTTTGCCCAGTGAATTGATGAATTCTGGATAAAGATTGCCTTACTCCGTACCAGCGCGGCTTTTTGGCTCATCGACAACGTACACAAAAAGCTGACTTGATTTCATCTGAGCCTCTCAATTTGGCTACGCCCAACGACTGAGAGGCTGCTTGCAATCAACGCACACTTTTACTCATGTAGTTTCCCCACAGTTGGGCTGCTTCGCCGCTGCTGCCAGAAGTCGGAGAATTGTTATCGTTTCCTAACCAAACACCTGTAACCAAGCCACCGGGGATGTAACCCACAAACCAGAGGTCAACATTGTCATTGGTCGTGCCCGTTTTTCCGGCTTCGCCTTGCCCGATCGCGGCAGCGCGACCAGTACCACCCCGCACGACCCCTTGCATCAAACTGGTCATCGTGTCGGCAATGTCTGGGCTGAGAACGGGTTGCCTGAGCTGTGGATCTCGATCGGCGCTGTAGATAATGCGGCAGGTTTTGGGATCGTTCGGTTTTTTGCAGTCGCCCCCGTCCAAAATACGTCGGATGGCGCGGGGTGGATTGCTAATGCCGCGATTGGCAAAGATGCTAAAGGCTCCGGTTAGCTCTAGCGGTGTCACTTCGCTCTCGCCCAGTATCAGCCCCGGTGTGGCTTTGAGGGTAGAGCGGATGCCCATGCGTTGAGCCGTGCGAATGGTGTTATCCAGCCCTGCGGCTTGAGCGACTCGGAGCGCAATGACGTTCTCAGACTGTGCCAAGCCAGTGTACATATCGAGGCTACCGCCGCCAGTGCGACAGCCTGCAAACGACTGTCCCTGCCAGTCGAGCGGCGCACACGAGTAGGCGGTGCCCGGTGAAATGCCTTGCTCGATCGCCGCTGTGTAGGCAAAAACTTTGAACGTAGAGCCAGGTTGCCGTAGTGCCTGGGACGCTCGATTGAACTGGCTTTTTTTGTAGTCTACGCCGCCCACCAGCGCAAGTATTTCACCGTTTTGAGCATCAATGGTGACGATCGCTCCTTGCGAGAAGCCTGCGCTGACCCCAGCAGTATTGACTGCATCTTGTAGACTGGCTTCGGCACGGGACTGTAGTTTGAGGTCAAGTGCCGTTTCAATGATGAAGTTGCCTTCTTCAGCCAGCTCTGATCCTAAAAGCTGCTGAAGTTCAGTAAACACATAGCTGTAATAGTAGGGCGCAAGCACGTTGTCCAGTTGCGCTTTGGCTTTGGGGTTGACATCAATGCGCGATCGCCGTGCCCGTTGAATTTCTTCAGCACTGGCTAGGTTCAGCTCTGCCATGCGCTGCAAGACACCATCGCGGAGTTGGATCGCTTTGTCGTAGTCGCGCACAGGGTTAAAGCTATTCGGTGCAGGCAGAATGCCCACTAGAGTCGCCGCTTCCGATAGCGTCAAATCTTTGGCAGACTTACCCAGATAAAACTGCGCCGCATCTTCAAACCCATAGGCTTCGTTACCCAAATACACACGGTTGAGATACGTCAGCATCAGAAAATCTTTGCTGTAAACCGTTTCCAGCTTCAGAGCGACGGCTGCTTCACGCAGTTTGCGTCCGGCTGAATCTTGGGTGCCCACATACTGCCGCAGGAGGCTACGAGCAAGCTGCTGGGTCAGCGTACTGCCGCCCTCACGAATTTCGCCACCCCGTACGTTGGCGACCAGTGCCCGTAATGTGCCGATCGGGTCAACGCCGAAATGCCAGTAAAAACGGGAGTCTTCAGAGGCGATCGCCGCCTTTGCAAGGTACGGCGAAAAGTCTGACAGGTTCTTAAATTCGGTATGGGTACGGTTTGTCACGGGACTCAGCGCTGTTTGTCCATCCCGCGCATACACCACAACGGGACCCTGTACCGACACTGGCAACGGCTGCACCGAAAATTTTTGCCACTCCAGCAGCACACCTGCCACTGCCAGGGCTGTTACGCCACCAACGCCATACATTGCGTAACGAACGGCTTGCACATACCAGGGCGGCGGATCGATAAACTGAATGCGAACAGCAGCCGCTAGTTCGGGTGGACCAAGCGTATACGCTGCCTTGTGACGCAAGCGCATCGATCGCACCCGTCGCTTGCCGCGATAGATGCCATTCGTAGAGTTTTCGTCTTTCAGAAAAAACGGCGGACGAAACAAGGCGCTCAAAAGGCTCTGCCGCTGGCTGTCTCGGTTAAGCGAGAGATGCACCTGGCTGACCACCGGATTCCGCACGACGATATCGCACGTTTTAGAGCTGCGCCCCAGCATATAGCGATCGCCCAACAGCGGATAGACCTCTGCCTGCTCGGCTCCTGGCTCCTGCACCCATAGCTCTGGCACCCGTGCATTTGGCTTTAGCTTCAGCTTAGAAAAATTGATCTTTGCCTGAACAGTCTGCACTACCTGGGTAATAGCACTGACAAGCGTTTGCGATCGACGAGGGGGCGGCGGGGTCATGAGGGTCTACGAGTAGAACTGCTGAGATCAGAATCACAACATTTGCAAGTTCCGACCTACTTCAGACTCATTCTAGACAACCACTACCATTTCTGAACTTTACTCCTTGCCAGTTAAACGGTTGGGTTGTATGCGCTGCTCCCTTTTTGTAGCGGTTTTCCGCCCAAAGGCATTGCTAAGTTCATTTACTCTGAATGCCGCTTCAGGCGAAAATTGAATGGATTTGCGTTCACAAGGGATAGATCATTGACAGCTTAAGCTATAAACTTTAAAGAACGAGCAATAGGTATAGTTGCTTATCACCTCTGATTTGTATAATTATTGCTCACCTTTTTCCACTTGTATCCCCACTGACGGAGAATCGATCGCCCCTGTCCGCCTGCCCACACCCACGCCGTTATTAAACTAAGAGAAGTCATGGCTGTCGCAACCACCCAAACCCTCGAACAACTCTGTATCAATTCCATTCGCTTTCTCTCGGTCGATGCCGTTGAAAAAGCCAAATCTGGTCATCCCGGCTTACCAATGGGTGCTGCGCCGATGGCATTTGTCCTTTGGGATCAGTTTCTACGGTTTAATCCCAAAAATCCCAAATGGTTTAACCGCGATCGCTTCGTGCTGTCTGCGGGGCACGGCTGTATGTTGCAGTATGCTCTGCTGCATCTGACAGGCTATGACAGCGTGACGATCGACGACATCAAACAGTTCCGTCAGTGGGAGTCGAGAACACCTGGACACCCCGAAAACTTTGAGACGGCTGGCGTAGAAGTGACAACGGGTCCGCTCGGTCAGGGCATTGCAAACGCGGTTGGTTTGGCAATCGCCGAGGCTCACCTGGGGGCTAAGTTCAACACACCTGATCTCACGCTGGTCGATCATTACACCTACGTGATCTTGGGCGATGGCTGCAACATGGAAGGCGTGTCTGGCGAAGCCTGTTCTCTTGCAGGGCATTTAGGGCTAGGCAAGCTGATCGCCCTCTATGACGACAACCACATTTCGATTGACGGCTCCACAGACATTGCCTTTACCGAAGATGTTTCCAAGCGCTTTGAAGCGTACGGTTGGCACGTTCTGCATGTTGAGGACGGCAACACGGATTTGGACGGCTTGGCAAAAGCGATCGCGGAAGCCAAAGCGGTGACTGACAAGCCCACCATGATCAAGGTGACAACCACGATCGGTTACGGCTCTCCCAATAAGCAAGGCACAGCAGACGCACACGGCTCGGTCTTAGGTCCCGATGAAATCAAGCTGACCCGCGACAATCTGGGCTGGACACACGAACCCTTTGTTGTGCCCGATGATGCGCTGGCACATTTGCGTCAAGCGATCGATCGTGGTGCCAGCCTCGAAGCTGAATGGAATGAAACCTGGGCGCAGTACAAGACCAAATATGCCGAAAAAGCAGCCGAGTTCGATCGCCTCCTTAGCGGCAAGCTGCCCGACGGCTGGGAGAGTGTTCTGCCTACTTACAAGCCTGAAGACAAACAGCTTGCTACCCGCAAACACTCCGAAATTACCCTGAATGCGCTGGCGAAAGTACTGCCCGAAATTATCGGCGGTTCCGCTGACCTCACTCACTCCAACCTCACCGAACTGAAAGGCTCCGGCAACTTCCAGAAAGGGGAGTACGAAAACCGTAACGTTCACTTTGGCGTGCGCGAACACGGTATGGGAGCCATCTGTAACGGCATGGCGCTGCATGGGTCTGGGTTGATTCCTTATGGGGCGACCTTCCTTATCTTCACGGACTATATGCGGGGCGCGATTCGCCTGTCTGCCTTGTCGCAAGCAGGAGTCATTTGGGTGATGACCCACGATTCCGTAGCCCTGGGCGAAGATGGTCCCACCCACCAACCTGTAGAAACGATCGCCTCGCTACGAGCCATTCCCGAACTCACTGTGCTGCGTCCCGCTGATGGTACGGAAACGTCAGGAGCTTACAAAGTAGCGGTACTCAACGCGAACCAAAACCGTGCCACCTTGATTGCCTTCTCGCGTCAGGCAGTGCCCAATCTCGCTGGTTCGTCGATCGACGGTGTGGCTAAAGGCGCTTACGTAGTGATTGATGCTGACGGTGCGCCGGATGTGATTTTGATTGGCACAGGCGCTGAAGTCGGTCTTTGCGTCAAAGCGGCTGAACAACTCACCAGCGAAGGCAAAAAAGTTCGCGTCATTTCCATGCCCTCCTGGGAACTCTTTGAAGCGCAAGATGCCGCCTACAAAGAATCCGTGTTACCTAAAGCTGTGACCAAGCGCCTGGTTGTGGAAGCAGGCATCAGCATGGGCTGGCAGAAGTACGCTGGTGACCAGGGCGATATTCTCGCGGTCGATCGCTTCGGTGTTTCGGCTCCTGGCGGCAAGATTATGGAGAAGTTCGGCTTTACCGTTGAGAATGTGGTTGCGAAAGCAAAGGCGTTGCTTGCGTAAGTAGTTGGTCGTCATTGGTTGGTAAGACAACACTTTCGCCATAACGATCGCCCGGTACAGCTTTGATATCATGCCAAAGGCTCTCTGAAATTTCAGGGAGCCTTTTCAATGTGTGCAACCAGGCGATCGGTAACGGGCAAAAAGCGTTGAGTTTGAGCCGTATAAGACCAGCCCACACCATCCGGATCGCGAGTTTGAGTCCAGTCGCTTAGGAGCGGCAAGTGCTTTTTGCGACTGATCGTTTTTGCCGCTACGCCCAGCCGTTTGGCGAGTTCAGTCTGCGTTAGAGAGTCGGGCAGCACTGATACCCTGGTGTTGTCATCAGTGAAGGTGTCAACCATTGGTAAGGCAGATGGCGATCGTGCCCATTGCAGCGACGAGAAGACGTATACCATATCCCCGTGCTCTGTCACCTCAAAGCGGGCTGCAAACTCTCTGGCACGGCTGTCCAGATAATGACGAGCCGCGATCGCCGTTATCTCTGCTGTCATTGCGAAATCAAGGAGTGTAATCTGTCCGTGATGCTCTCGCAGCAGTTGGTAAAACGTTGTGTGTAAGTGCTTTTGTCGTCGTTTCTCCACTCTGCAATGGCGCTGCCAAAACCACCAACCGACGAACCCTGGCACCAGCACTTGCAGCACTGGCAGTAGTTTATGCAGAGCGATCGAAGCCAGCCCCACCAGACACAAGGCTCCCATAAAAAAGGCGGCATAGCGCACTAGACTGCTTCGACTCACACCGTCTGGTTTAGCCAAACGTGCCATCTTTCTCCTCCAGTAATGAGGTTCTACTGTCATACGAGTTGCCCCCAACTTTTAAGCGCTCGGCAAGACAGCAATGCTGGGATAAATCGCCTACCTCGATCGGTACTC
>JBGTJW010000631.1:0-10575 GCA_041744955.1 Stenomitos sp.
CAAGGCACTGGTCAATGTGGCCCAGCGTCCCGATCCGGCATTGTCCCTGGCTCTGAATGGAAGGAGTGAAAGCATGATCGTGCATCGCGTGCGTCGTATTCTGAGCGTTAACAACGGCCGCAAAGAAGCGAGTGTTGCCTTGTTCATCCAGTGCCAGTGATATTGGCTCGGTGACACGTAGGTAACGTGTTACATAGGCATCACCAGCGGCATCGGCGGGTAACACGCTGGTGAAGAGTGACCCGATCGCCATGACCAGAACGAGTAGACAAACCCAAAGAGAGCGTTGCATCTGTAAAATCTCGCTTGCATAAAAAAGACTTTAGGCATACAAACTCTAGACGCTCGATCGGTCTATAAGTCTAATGTCTAAAGTCTGACTGTAAAACTAGGCAAGGCAGTGATGCCTGAGCGCTTAATAGTAAATCTTACCGCCGCCCCACTTGTCGCCAACCACTTTAGGCTGAAGCAAAATGTGACCCGCGATCGCAACCAGGTCGTCTTCCGTCAGGTTACGCATTTCGGGGAAGTTGTCTTTACTCTTAAGGCTAGGATGCACTTCGGCGATCGACTGGGCACCGTCGTAGGTGGTGGGGTCTTTCATGTAGTCCACCAAAGAAGCCACGGTATTACGGGGTGGTGTTGCCAGCGCTAGCGATTCCGGCTCAAGACCAACGTTTGGGTCTGTCTTGGTCACGCCACCGGCATGACACTGGGCACAGGCATACTGAAACAGGCGCTTTCCTTCTTTCACTTGCTTGAGGCTTAGCTCAAGCGTTCCACCCTGGTCATCAAGGGGAATCGTACGAATTGCTGCATCCAGTTCAGCCGCCGAGACGTTGCCGACAAACATCTGAAAGGCGAAGAATACAGTGGCTACAACAAGCCAGATGTACCTTTTAAGCATGGTTCTCCTTACTGTGGCTCAGATATTGGGGTTATTAAGAGGATTACCAGACTCCATCAACTGCACCTGGATGCCTCAAAGCACACTCTTCAAAGCACACTTAGCAGCAGTAGCCCAGGTCATAATTCCAGCCGTACCAAAAGCACCAGCTTTAAAGAATGGGAACCATAGCCTTCACATTCACCAAAGCCAGACGGGTCTGGGGTCTAAAATGAATTCCTTTCTGATTGTACAGGCGAAGTGTACACGCTACAGAGCGGTCAAAGTTCTTCACACGATCGCTGTCACCTAGCGCCTGGCAGCGATCGCCCGTACCCACGATCGCTCTATAGAATCACTGTGGCAATACAAGCTCATACAAGCTCTTATGCCTCTGGTGCCGTGATACTAAACGGGCGCACCTCTGGCAAATGGGTGGGTAAGTGCGTCGGCGAGGCGGAGGGCTGATGTAAGCGGATGAGTTGAGCCAGCGTTTTTTTGAGCTGAGTCCGAGGCACGATCGCGTCTACAAAGCCATGTTTCAGCAGATATTCTGCGGTTTGAAAATCATCGGGCAGCTTTTCGCGTAAGGTTTGTTCGACCACTCTGCGTCCGGCAAAGCCGATCGTTGCCTTTGGTTCTGCCAAAATAATGTCACCCAACATGGCAAAGCTAGCGGTAACGCCGCCCGTTGTGGGGTGTGTCAGGACGGGCAGATAAAGCAGACGGGCAGCACGATGACGTTCTAAAGCGCCAGAGATTTTTGCCATTTGCATCAGGCTGAGCATCCCTTCCTGCATTCTGGCTCCGCCTGAGGCGCAAATAATGATGACTGCAAACCGTTCGCGGGTGGCACGCTCGATCAAACGAGTCAATTTTTCGCCAACGACAGAACCCATGCTGCCGCCCATAAAGCGAAAATCCATCACGCCCAGCGCGACTGGCAGTGTATCAAGCTGACCAACACCCGTTTGAACGGCATCTAAAAGTTTGAGCTTATCCTGGGTTTCGCGGAGCCGATCGCTGTAGGGCTTGCGATCGCGAAACTTAAGGGGATCGGTGGCGTACAGCCCTTCGTCGATTGCAATCCAGGTGTTGGGATCAATCAGTTGACGGATCCGCTCGTCGCTGTAAATCCGAATGTGGTGATTACACTCTAAGCAGACCATCTGATTGGCACGCAGGTCTTTAGTGTAGGTCAGCACATCGCACGCCTCACACTTTGCCCAAAGCCCATCGGCAATCTCTCGTTCCTGACGATCTTTGCTGATCGGACCAGCTTTTTGCCGATTAGCGAACCAATCAAATAGCGACATAGGTACGGTAGTTCCTTACTTTTTCACTACCTGTCCATACCTAAGTCAGCATTCTAAATCTGCGATCGGAACGCGAACAGATAGCCTGATTTTACAAAGCTTTTATTTTAAGACTTGACGGAGCAACCTTTAGTTGCCGATTGATCATAGCAGGTTACTCGCTCGTTTCCGTTTTCTCCTCTACAGGCTTCAGTAAGTGAAGTGCTGTCTGTTCGTCCTCTATCAGCACTTGCAAAGCAGCCGGACTTCCCTGCCCCATATAAAGACCGAGACCAAGAGCCACAAGGCGGGTTGGAATCTCGTGCGCTATGAGTACTTGCTGCATCAGTTCGGCTTCCCAACGCAGATTAGTGGTGCTTACCGTCACCCATGTCTCGTTTGCATAGACATCTTGTGAAGTTCTGGTGAGCGTCTTGAGAAGGCGGATCACTCTTGTACGGAGCTTTTTTAATGTCTCTAATGACACGACGTTAATTCTAGCGAAAGCTGGGAATGCTAAAAACGAGACTAAGAGCGGCACGGTGGCATGAACAGCATCAAAATTTCAAGATTGGTGGGTTCCTCTAAGTACAACGCGATCGCCGATGATGCGTTGAAAGACGAAGACAATGCCGCATGGGTGATGGAGCTAGAGCCTTGCATACGGGATGAGTGGATCGAGCGCATTAGCTGGATTCGGCTCATTGATCGACTGGCTGAAAGTGGACTGGTGGATTCTGGTAGTACTGAGTTTCGCAAATTTTACGCTGGTTGGAAATGGCTTTTGCTCTGGGGACGCGTTAAACCTGGATGCGCTTATACAGATGTGTTGAGCCGCATTTGTACACGCTGGTTTGGCACCTTTTCTAACCCGGTCGATCGCGCCTCGATTTGGTCATGGAACCGCTACTTAAAAGCGATCGAACGTTACCACGGTCACAACCTCGTCATTGATACCCTTGAGCAGTATGAGGTCATGCTCAAAGATTTGGGTGGCGCTTTTTTTCAAGTCCTCCCCTTTCTATCACAGAACTATTGGCAGCCTGCTTGCTACTTCGGTGCCTTAGACCAGTTCTTTAATAACCTGCGCGATATGCAGGAAGACGCACAACGCGGCATTTGTTACATTCCCGAAGCTACGCTGGCTCGGTTTGGTGTGACGCGAGACGAAATCATCCAGCAAACTGCCTGCCAGAATCCAGGCTATGCAAAGATGATGCAGTTTTTGCTTGATCACTACCTCAAACGGCTACAGCAGAAAGCGTATCCCCTCCTGATGGCAGAAGATTTGCACCCGTCATGGGCAATCTTGCGGGATTGGTCGGTGCATCGCTACCACCGGATTGAGCGCATTTTCCGCGACTGTAATTTTGACTACACTCAGTTTCCACAACGGTACTGGTCTGAGGTGCAGCAAGATTTGCCCATGCTCCTTGTTCAGCTTCGTCAGCAGCAGCGTGGTCATAGTGCAGTCAAACGCTTGCTGCATCGAAACATCTCGACGCTGCCATCCTTACTAGGGACGATCGGTCGCAAAGTGATCAAAATTGCAAGCATGGGATTAAGCCGTCCGGTCTTTTCGGAGCAACAAGCGAGCTATGCGTCTGTGCTAGCTACACTGAGGCAGCACTAAGGGGTTAAAGGCTATGGGTCTATCTTTAAATCAACTGCTGGGGCGTGCAGTGGCGATCGCAGCCACCGCGCACCAAAATCAGTTGGATAAAGCCAACGCACCGTATATTTTGCACCCACTGCGGCTATTGCTACGCGGACAAACGCCGTTAGAGCAAATTGTAGCCGTGCTGCATGATGTGGTAGAAGATTCTGACTGGACGCTAGAACAGCTTGCGGCTGAAGGCTTTCCGTCTGAGGCGATCGCTGCCTTGAACTGCCTCACACGGCGATCGGACGAAAGCTACGACGAGTTTATCGATCGCGTGCTGACCAATCCCCTTGCGACGCGGGTCAAGCGCTACGACCTGGAAGACAACATGACGCTTACCCGCATAACGGTATTAACCGCAAAAGATACAGAACGGTTGCAGCGGTATCACGCTGTCTATCAACGCCTGCTGCAAGCGCTAGAGGCTTAACCGTTAGGAGACACCAGCGCCTTTCTTCTGCCTCCTGCCTCCTGCCTTCTAAAGCAAACCGATCGCGTGTAATGGACCACGACCCATAAAGATCTCCAGGAGCACGGCAAGAATGCCCAGCATGGCAAGGCGACCGTTCCAGACCTCTGCCGAAATGGTCATACCCCATTCCCAACGCTCTGGCGGATACATCTTCACTTGCTTCTCTGGATGCATGACATCAGCCAGCTTCAAATGGGGTGCATTGAAGGCTTCTACTACCAGATCTGCCAGGTCATCAATGAAACCAGGATGGGTATTCAGAGCAGGAACGCGGTGGAAGTTTGCAATGCCTGCTTCTTCTGCCAGTTCTCGATACTCCATATCAATTTCTTGCAGCGTTTCGATATGTTCTGAAACGAAACTAATCGGCACAACTGCGAGATCTTTGACACCTTGCTCGGCAAGTGCTGTGAGCGCATCATCGGTGTAAGGCTGAAGCCATTCCACAGGACCCACGCGGCTTTGATATGCCAACACATGGGGGTTGGGTCGGCTCAAGGTCTGCATGATGAGCGCAACGCACGCTTCAATTTCACGCTGATAGGGGTCGCCAGCTTCTTCGACGTAGCTAACAGGCACCCCATGAGCGCTGAAGAAAACGTGAACGTTGTCTGGTTCAGGGAATTGATCTAACTCTTTGGCAATCAGGTCTGCCATTGCCTGAAGGTAGCCGGGTCGATCGTACCAGGAGGGAATCGCGGTGTAGTCAATTTGCGAGAGGCTGGGGTCTTCGTTCCAGATTTGCTCTAGCAACCGAAAGCTGGAGCCACTTGTACTGATGGAAAAATGAGGATAGAGCGGCAGAATCACCAGGCGATCGACCCCATCACGCTTGATACGGGCGATCGCTTCCTCCGTGTAAGGATGCCAGTAGCGCATACCGACATAGACGTTGGCATCATGCCCCTTTTGCCGAAGCTGTGTCTGGAGCGCCTCCGCTTGTTCATCGGTGATCCGTCGCAACGGTGAGCCGCCGCCAATTTGCTGATAGTTTTCCTGAGATTTTTTTGCCCGCGTTGTCGAAATCAACCAGGCAAGCGGACGTTGCAGCCAGGGAAACGGTAGCCGAATAATTTCCGGATCGGAAAACAAGTTGAACAGAAAGGGACGGACATCTTCCAACTGGTCTGGTCCGCCCAGGTTTAGCAGCAATACCCCAAATCGACCCATAACGGCTACGGCTTTCCCTTGCTCTCAGGTTTGTAACTGATTTTAACCTTTGTACGGGACAAGGGAGAGTACAGAATTGACAGATCGAGTCTTTTCTGTCGGAGGTTCAAGCAAACTGTTGACAGTAAGAGTGCGGTAGAACGGTCTAGGAAGCGACGATCGTCCCTTTAAACTAGAGAGCATCTACGCCAAACTAACGACTTGCTACTGAAACGCCGCTTATGACCGATGTTGCTGCGATCGATGACCGTCTGCTTCAGCTTAATCAACGCCTGAAAGCAGCACAGATGGGCTTTCAGATTGAGCGACGGGGACAAAAACTGAGTTTGCGAGGTATGTTGCCCCCACGCCCTGGTAGCTTACGGCTCAAACCATCGCAACAACGGTTGAGCCTGGGTCTGCCAGCCACACCTGCTGGGTTAAAGCAAGCAGAACAAACGGTGAAGGTGCTTGCTGCACAACTCATTCAAAATACGTTTGACTGGCGCAACTACGACAGCGGCATGGGTTGGGGTCGCCTCGATCAAATGGGTTTGTCCCAACAAATTCAAGCGTTTGGACGAGACTTTCTTGCAGAGGCATCACGACTGCAAAACCCCGCGTCTGCCAAAACAACCTGGGAGAAGGCGTATGCTCCGTATTTCCGCAAGCTAGAGGCGATCGCCCAGGCAAATCCTCAGTTGAGCCTAGTAGAAGCGATCTATGCAACAGTGCGTGCTACAGCAGATCATTCTCGCGGTCGCCAGGTTTGCTGCACTGCCTTGAGCGCCCTTGCCACGTTTCTGCACATTGAACTCCCCACTGATCTCAAAGCCTTCTGGGGAAGCTACGGTGCCAGCCAAACACAAGCCCGCACCTTACCGTCGGATGAACTGATCGCTGCAACCTGGGAGCAAATTCCCAATGTGGGCTGGCAGTTTGTCTATGCTGTCATGGCAACCTATGGCTTGCGAAACCATGAAGTTTTTTTCTGCGACTATTCCGCGTTACTTCAAGGCAAGGCGGATGCTGTTATCCGCGTCCTCAACACTACCAAAACTGGCACCCATGACGTGTGGCCCTTTTATCCCGCATGGGTCGAACACTTTAACCTGCGATCGCTCCAGCTACCAACCATTCAAACCGATCTCACCCAGACCACACTCCAGCGCATTGGGCAGCGCGTCACGTCGCAATTTCGACGCTATGAGTTGCCCTTCTCGCCGTACAATCTACGCCATGCCTGGGCAGTCCGCACGATTCACTTCGGCTTGCCCGATACCGTTGCCGCTCGCATGATGGGGCACTCCGTTGCAGTGCATACGCGCACCTACCATCAATGGCTCACGCATCGCGATCAGCAACAGGCTGTAGAGACAGCGCTGCATCGGAGCCAGTTGGCTGCGCCGGGAGTGGGGAGTGGGGAGTGGGGAGTAGGGACTTGAGCTTGTAGATTAAGGGTAGTCGTTAAGCATCGGTCAAAATCAACTCAAAACTCAAAACTCAAAACTCAAAACTCAAAACTTTCACCCCTAGTCCCCTTATTTCCCCCCTTCTATGGCAACCATTCTTAGAGATTGGAGTTATCAATATCAATGGCTCTACGATGGCTTTTCGCGGTTGGCAGCGTTGAGCGTGGGTGGAGAGCGACGGTTTCGGCAACTGGCGTTGGAGGGGGTGACGATCGCCCCTGAAACCAATGTTCTCGATTTGTGCTGTGGAAGTGGGCAGGCAACGAAATTTTTAGTGGAGCGATCGCGCCATGTGACGGGGCTGGATGCTTCGCCGCTATCGCTGCGACGTGCTCAGAAAAACGTGCCTCAGGCGAACTATGTCGAAGCCTTTGCAGAAGCAACGCCGTTTCCCGACAATCAGTTTGATGTGGTGCATACCAGCGTAGCACTGCATGAAATGGAACCACAGCAACTTCAGCAAATCTTAAAGGAAGTGCAGCGTGTCCTTCGACCGGATGGTGTTTTCACGCTGGTTGATTTTCATAAACCGACCAACCCGCTTTTTGTGCCGGGACTTTCGCTTTTTCTGCTGCTCTTTGAAACGGAAACCGCATGGACGTTGATTAACACTGATTTAGCAACGTTACTGGAGGCGAATGGGTTTCGGCTTGTAAGGCAAACACTTCATGCAGGTGGAAGTCTGCAAGTTATTCAGGTAAAAAAGGTGTCTTAAACTGATGCGTCGAGTTTGTGTGCATAGCGATGGATAAAAAAGAGTTGCGAAAGGCCCTTTTGGAGGCTCGGCAGTCGATCGCCCCAGAGGTTTGGCGGGCGAAAAGTAGCCAGCTTTGCGACCAGTTGCGATCGTCGTCTCTTTTCGCCACTGCTCAGACTGTCCTTGCGTACTTCAGCACTCGTCAGGAACCCGATTTGAGCGAGCTGTTCAAAGCCAAAAAAAGCTGGGGCTTTCCGCGTTGCGTGGGCAAAACCTTGCATTGGCATCGCTGGGAACCGCAAGCGTCACTGCCCCTTCAAGCTGGAGCCTACGGCATTCTAGAACCGCATCCAGACTCGCCTGTGCTGGAGCCAGAGCAAGTGGATTTGCTGCTGGTGCCCGCGATCGCCTGTGACACTCGTGGCTATCGGCTGGGCTACGGCGGCGGCTTTTACGATCGACTGCTGGCAACACCAGCTTGGGCAGAAAAACCAACGATCGGCATCGTTTTCGACAGCGCTTACCTGTCTACGCTCCCTGAAGATCGGTGGGATCGACCGCTCACAGACGTTTGTACGGAACGGGGACTATTCGTTTCGCAGCAGTAGTACTCTACTTCCACAGGCGATCGAGTCCCTCTTTCAAGCGATTCTTGGTTCAGGCTTGACAGTAACTGTTAGAAATAGAGATACTGGTTAACTGACTGTCTATTCCTGCTCGGAACAGGTCAGGCAAAGCAAAAGCCCTTAAGTGAGTGATGAATTAAGAGCGCTGAGTTAAAGACAGTTCTGCTGATTCAAAACTTAGAACTCAGCATTCACACCTCTCAAAGGCTACCTGTACGGCAATTTCCAGGACTATCTCATGACTTCTTACGCAATTATCGAAGCGGGTGGCATACAGTTACGTGTAGAGCCAGGTCGGTTTTACGACATTAACCGTCTTGCGGCTGAACCCGACTCTCAAATTACGATCGACAAAGTGCTGTTTGTACAAAATGATGGCGACATCAGTGTTGGGCAACCCCACGTAGAAGGCGCAACGGTTGAAGCGACTGTGATGCAACATCTGCGCGATCGCAAAATCATCGTCTACAAAATGCAGCCCAAAAAGAAAACCCGCAAAAAGCAAGGGCATCGTCAAGACCTAACCCGCTTGATGATTGATAGCATTAGTATGGGTGGCTCTAACATCAAGACGGCAGAAAAAGCTGCGCCAGCAGCAAAAGCAGCGGCACCTGCGGACGTGTCCGACACCGACGACGCATAGCTCCACTCGATCAAGCTGGCGGTTTGGCTGCCCTGCGAGACACAACTGCTCCGATCGATGAGTGATGTGCATTAGATTTCTGTTAGATAACGACTCAGATTGGGGGAATTATGGCTCATAAAAAAGGTACAGGTAGTACACGTAACGGTCGCGATTCTAATGCTCAACGTCTAGGCGTGAAGCGTTTTGGTGGGCAGACTGTTAAGGCAGGCAATATTTTGATCCGGCAGCGTGGCACTAAAATTCACCCCGGCAATAATGTTGGTCGTGGTAGTGACGACACACTGTTTGCGCTCATCAATGGCATTGTTACATTTGAGCGCTACGGCAAAAGCAAGAAGAAAATTAGCGTTTATCCGATCGCTGAAACCGCGACTGCTGAACCTGTGGCAGTCACCGCTTAGTCAATAATTCAGACTCTTTTAAAGCTCTCAGCACGAAGCCTTTTGCAAATTGGTTTTACGCTGGGAGTTTTTTTACGCACGCTTTTTTATGCACATTCGTTTAAGAAACCTTGCCGCCGCGAAACCCGTAGCCTTTGACGAGGTAATAGTTTTTGATCCAGATGCCAAAGCGGACGATCGCGATCGTGGTTGGTTCTGAGGTGCGATCGAACTGGGCAAGCAATTCTGGTTGTAACGGATGCCAGTCATCCGATAAAAGCAGCGCATTGCGACCCTTGAACGGTGCATCGCTGGTATACCAAAAGTCAAATTGATCCACGCGATCGGAGAACGCCATCACCGTTTTATCGTTAAGCTGATATGCCAATGCCGAGGCAGAACGATAGTCTGTCGTCGCCAAAAAGCGATCGTGACCAACTGCTTCAGTCTCCGTTTTGATCACCGCTTCAACCTGTTCCCAACCAAACAACATCCGTGAATCTGGATCAGTCTCTTTGTCGATCAAAGCTGATAGCGGCAGGACGCTGTAGTGAAGCACCAACAATGTTGCAAATAATAAGCCATAACACTGGGAGGCAACAAAAAGCGGTTTTGGCAAAACATAAGCGGCTGAAGACGTAGCGGTTGAAGCCTGCGAATTGTTAGCGAAGTTCCTGCGGCTGACCGCCGACCGCTGACCGCTGACCGCTCCAAAAACAGCAGGCAGCAAGGGAAATAGCAATAAATAAGCCGTGATATTCCAGTAGTAAAGTGCAGCAGACAGTAGCGAAATGATTGTCAGCGCTATGGTAGAGAGAATGAACACCCAAAATGCCACTGTGGGATAAACTGAGCGCCTTTGGTTCTGTTGCCTTGACCGTTTCAAGCCATGAAAGAAACTGAAACAAATGATGGGTGAAACGAGCAGAATTGAGAACAATATAAAGTTGAAAAAGGGCGAGAATTTGAGGCTAACGCTATTCGTTCCAACGCTACGATCGACGTAATAACGAAACGATTGAAAGTCATTAGAAAGATTCCATAAAAAGATAGGAATTAAGGCTGTAAGTGTGATTGTGCCTGCTAGATAGAGGCGGCGATCGTGCCATAAGGGTCGCAAACGTTTGTCTGCAATCAATGTTGCCGCAAAGCCCAACACGACAAAAACCGCATTGTATTTGGACAAAAGAGCCAGCGCGATCGCGCCTGCTGCACCGTATAAACGCCAGTTGTCGCCTGTGCCAGTTTCGATATAGCCATCCAAAAAGCGGATAAAGAGATATGCCGAA
>JBGTJW010000632.1:0-5431 GCA_041744955.1 Stenomitos sp.
TCGCCACAAGAAACAACTACTCAACCGCCTGTTTCAAGCACTCCAGGTCGAAGTGGATTATCAAAAGAGTGCCGAACGGTTGGAAGATGTGAAAGAAATTGGGGGCGATCGCCTGTTGCAAGATGCCGGGAAATGGTGTGCTGCTCATCCCTGCCACTTCTTTGATATCTATAAGCACCCACAGCTCTACAAAGCCTATAGCTTGCCTGCTGATAGTCCCGGTGCGGTGAATGCACTGGCACGGGAAATTATCAATCCCCTCTGGCAAGTCACCAAGCTCCATCGACGCGATCGCAACGAATATCACAACCTGATTCCCAATCCCAAATCCCAGTTGCCTGCTCATCCCACCTTCAAACAAGTTGCGGCGATGGAACGATGGGAAACCAATTATCTCAGTTGGGCAAAAGATCTGAAGCTCCGCTTTGAGGACGATCGGGAAGTGATCCGGGCGCGGACTCAGGGGAACGATGCAACGTTTACAGAAGAGTTGGGTCGGCTCTACGATAGCTACCGAGCTGAGATCGATGAGTTGTTTCCAGATCCGCAATCGCGGATGCAAGCAGCCAGTGCACTCTGGTACAGCCAGCATACGAACAGCGAACCGAATCGTGATCAACAACTGCAATGCCTCAAGTTCGCCCAAACCCTCGATCTTGGGTTTAGCCTGCACACAGACTACCAACTTCCTGACGAAGCGTTACCCCGTGAAGCGTATGTGCTGAGTGTACCGTTTGGTAAGCAGGTCAATCGCTGGAAAGCCTCTCTGGACGATCGCCACCTTCCCTACAAAGCGGTGCTGCGCTCAGATCTACCCTATGTTGATTTCGTCTTCGATGAACGGCTGCCTGAAACCACGATCGACCGACTCATTGAAAAATATGGTGACTGGAACGAAGCACAGTCGCCCCGTCACCTAAGCGTGATTCCGCCGAAAGAATACGCAGATTGGGCTATAAGCCAGTACCGACCGGGAGTGGGCGCACTTGCCTACAGCCTGCTCACCGAGGAAATCTGCCAACACCTGCAAGCACTTCAGGTGGAGCAAATCAAGGTTGTGGGCACCCAATACAACGCCTTTGCTGCGGAATCGTTCACAAGCAAGCGCTGGTGGCAAGCCGTGCCAGTCGCTGTTGGCAAACTGACCCGTGAACCGGACGACCCGGACTATCATCGCTACCACAACCTGCCTGCCATTGAAATCAACGGTCAAATCCTGGGCACTTTTGCCACAGAAAGCCCTAAACTTCCGGTTGGCACAACATTCCAAGCAACCATCGAACGGGATGGACCCAAACGAGTGCTTTTGCATGTTGATGACTCCTCCATTCAAGTTCCTGCACCGGAAGTGCCAACTGACGATCGCATCGTTTCCCCACTTGCCATAGACATTCCAGCATCAGACCATCAGGTTGCATCACCAACAGCGCCGTTAATCGACAAGCTGGTTCAAGGGGTTCATGCTGCCTATGAAGCGGACAAAATCAGTTTCCACAATGAGTTGAACTCTGGCAAACCCTGGAAAATCAGTGTTGGGGAATGGGATGCTTTTGTGCGTGACAATGGCGACTGCTTGCTGCGGGCACGAGTGGGAGAGAGCAAGCAAACGGTCTGCCGCTTCAACTTGCAAACGGGAGAAATTGCCATGCCATTGAAAGCAGAACAAGCAAAAGAGTTGGAACGGATGATGGAGCGATCAGAGGAAAAGTCTCAAGTTACTGAACAAGTTAACCGAATTCACCCATCTAATGACCCAATTTCATTTCAACTGTTCTAGGTATGGACGGCACTGACTAAGATCAATAAGTATTTCAAAGAGTCGGGATAGAGCAGTCTCTAATAAGTCTCTAGTCAAAGTTCTTCTCTCTTTTTAGCGTTTTGAATGAACTCGAAAGATGTCTAGATACAGCGGCAGGCTTTCATAAGAGTCCCAAAAGATCACCCATTGAGAATGCAATTAGAACACATAAGTGATCAAAAATCCTCCACTGTATTAACATGCGCCTTACAAAATCATCATCATCGTCGTTACAAACGCTTTTACCTCCTCTACAACAGAGTCTCTGAAGTGTTGAGATCAACCGAACTCAAGATTTGAGTTTTCCGAGAAAAAAGTGAATTTCTTCTTGGAAAACTCTCGTTACATCTTTTTTTGACAAGTTGTGAGCTAAAAGGAATTCACTATAGAACAAATGAACTATCATGAAGCTTATTACGTAATATCAGTTCATCAGTGCGAGAGGGGGATTTAAGCTTAGAGATTACATATGGAATTTTTCTAATACTGATTCCAAAAATAGCGTAAAATGATATAAATTTAAGGCTCTTAACGCTATATATAGATCTGAATAAGAATTGTCTAACTGTTCATAAGCGATCAGATAGATCCCCTATGCCCAAGTGGAAACTGACTACTGAATTTACCTTTGATGCTGCCCACTACATTAGGGACTATGACGGTCCCTGTGGGCGGATGCATGGGCATACCTATCGAGTTCGGATGGAAGCGACCTCTAGCCAGCTTCATGCTTCCGAGTATTGTCCCCATCCCGTTATGGTAGCGGACTTCCGCACGCTCCGCTGGGCAAAACAAGACCTACTCAAAGGGGGGCTTGACCATTCTGTCCTAAATGAAGTTCTCCCCGAAGACTACGAAACGACTGCCGAGATGATTGCCCAATATATCCACGAAACGACTAAAAAGCAATTGCCTTCGGATGTGAAGCTCAAGGTCGCCGTGTCCGAGACATCCAGTTCCTGGGCTGAGTACGAGGACGACTAGGAGTGACCCTTGCGGTATCTACGGAGTAGCACGCCATGACAAATTTGATCCCCCAGGCTCCATCGCTTGAAATCGCCTCGGCAATCCTGCCCATAGTAGAAACTTTCCACTCCGTTCAAGGTGAAGGAGCATGGACAGGTACAAGTGCCTTCTTCATTCGACTGGCAGGCTGCGATGTCGGTTGCCCGTGGTGCGACACCAAACACTCCTGGAATGCTCGTCGTCATCCCCAACGCAACATAACTGACCTGATTGCCGAAGCTAAAACGGTCAAGCCAGCGATCGTTGTCATCACAGGTGGTGAACCCCTAATGCATGACCTGGACTCCCTCAGCACTGGGTTGCAAGCCGCCGGTCTGCAAGTGCATCTGGAAACCTCTGGCGCACATCCGTTCAGCGGTAGTTTCGACTGGGTGACGTTCTCCCCCAAGCAGTCCAAGCCTCCCGATGACAGCATCTATGCTCAAGTGAGCGAACTCAAGGTGGTGGTCGTCACCCAGTCTGATCTGGAATGGGCAGAATATCAGGCTGCCAAAGTTCCAGCCCATGCGATCAAATCGCTTCAACCCGAATGGGATACGCCTGACAGTTACGCACTCATTTTTGAGTACGTTTTAAGTCACCCAGAGTGGCGGATCAGCTTACAGACCCACAAATTTACCAACATTAGCTAAGGAGTGAAGGATGAGTACCCCCAAAGCCGTTGTTTTATTGTCTGGTGGTCTCGATTCCGCGACTTCTGCTGCCCAGGCGATCGCGGACGGTTATGAACTGATTGCACTGTCGCTGCATTACGGTCAGCGGCACGATCGCGAACTAATTGCCGCTAAGCGCGTCGCGGAGCATTTGGGGATCAAGGAACACTTTGTGGTGGATGTGAATTTGGCGCAGTGGGGTGGTTCTGCCTTGACTGACCAGGCTATGGATGTGCCGACTGACGGTGTGAAGCCTGGTGTGATTCCCGTTACCTATGTACCAGGGCGGAATACAGTCTTTTTGGCGATCGCTCTCTCCTTGGCTGAAGCCAAAGGAGCCGAAGCAATTTATTTGGGGATCAATGCCGTAGACTATTCTGGCTATCCTGACTGCCGACCGGAGTACCTGGAAGTTGTCCAGCATCTTGCAACCCTCTCCTCTAAGGCTGGATTAGAAGGGCATGCCCCCAAGCTTGTGGCTCCACTTGTTATGGATTCCAAAGTAGATATCGTGCATCGTGCGTTACAACTAGGTGTTCCTATTCATCTCACCTGGTCTTGCTATCAAGGCGAGGATGAACCCTGCGGATTGTGCGACTCTTGCCGGATTCGCGATCGTGCCCTGATTGACGCAGGTAGACCCGATCTGGCAACGTTAATAGGGCGAGAATTGTACGAACAGGAGAACCGATGCGCTACCCCCGTATCTTAATCATTACATCGTGTACCGGGGAAAAGCGATTTAAGCCAGAGAATCAACTCACTCAGGAAGATTTCATGCACGCTGCTCGACTCCGCAAAAGAGAGAAGCAGCTTTCTGAGTTTATGGCTCCGGCAGGAGAAATGTATACCGGGATGCAGCACATCCAGTTGATGGAGGGTGTGCGAACTCTACGGAAGACTTTAGAGAAACCTGTAATTGATGTAGTTATCATCTCAGCAGGCTATGGATTGATTCCTGAAGAGCGTGTAATTGCGCCTTACGAAGTCACTTTCAACACGATGAAAGGGCATGAGATAGATGACTGGGCAAAGCGATTAAAGATACATCAATCACTTGAAAAAATAATTTCTGACTATGATTTGATTTTTGTTCTACTAGGTGAAAAGTATTTAAGAGCAATTTCATTACCGCTCACCCTCTATGAGGAGCAAACCTGGATTTTCTTAGCTCCAGGGAGTTACTCTAATTTAATTAAGACATCAGATCCTCAAGCATTTGTCTTACCTCTCACTAACGCTGAGGCAAAAAGGTATGGCTTTGGTTCAGTAGGGTTAAAGGGGTTTTTATTTAAGCAGTTTGCTTTGGTTGCCACGCAGCAAACTGAGTTGTTTGAACAAATTCATCAAAACCCCTGTTATTTTCAAGATGTTATTGATATAAATACCCAACTCGAACTCGATTTAGGCTTGCCTAAATCAGTAGCAAGAAACAAACCTAAGCAGGTTGCAAAGAAAACCAACAGAGACGAATTTGTCCCTATTCCTGATGTGCCGCCTGCGCCGAACATTCATTTGGGTGTGCAATACTTTATTCCTGAATGGGATGATCGTGTTGACCCAGACTATAACTTCCTAACAGATTCTTTCGGTTCTCCCGAGCGTGACCCTTATGCTGATGATGTGTATGCTCATGAATTGTTTCTTCGTGCAAGCTTTGGTCCAAACTATGATGGTGTCCTAATTTCTAAAGTTGTTATCGATGAAAGTCAAGCACGACGAGCCAAAGTAGAAGCTCAAGGTGTACACAAGTTCATCCGCTTTCACGGCAAAATCATGGGAGATTGTGGAGCGTTTGGCTATGTAGAGGACGACGAGCCACCTTACAATACGGATGAAATTCTCGATTACTATGAACGTCTTGGGTTTAACTATGGTGTTAGCATTGATCACCTAATAGTTGGTCCCTTTGCTGAACCTGGAGTTCGTGAGAAGCGCTACGATCTAACGCGCA
>JBGTJW010000633.1:0-2998 GCA_041744955.1 Stenomitos sp.
CGAGTACAACCCAAATGGGCTTCAGTGATGGCGATGGGTTGCTGGTACCGCTCCCAAACCTCCTTGAGCAGCGTGAAGTGGTCGTAAATTCCTTCAGCGCAAACCCATACGGCTTCCACATCGGCATACTGATGTTTGCCATTGCTGCCATGGGTGTGGAGGGGATAGCGATCGAGCCGTTCATCCAGGAAGCGATCGCTACAGGCATAGCGATTAATTCCAATGATATCGGGTACGCAGGGATGGTCTTGAAACCACAATAATTCGTCTGCTTGAATGCCTGTGTACAGCAGATAATGCCACAGAGGATGGGATGCATTGACGCGACCGCAGAGCAAATCTAAAGAAAGCCAAGCGCGATCGTTCTCAAACTGTGCCTGATAGGACAACAAAGGGGTGCTGAAGATCTTACCGGAATCTTCCGTTTGCACCAATTGAGCGTGAGGATTAATCTGGCGAATTGCCTGCATTGCCAGCACTGTCGCCCGACACTGGTTTAACAACGCCCGCATAAACATCAAGTCATCGCACGCATGGGGATACCAGTGACCATACAACCCACTAAACCGGGCTGTGGTCAACGGTTCGTTCACAGGGGTATATTGGCTGATCCAGGGATAGCGTTGGGCGACTGCATGGGCATATGCCGCTAACTTTTCTGGAAAGGCAGGATCAACTAGGCTCGTATCGCGCGGTCCACTGCCGTGATGCACTAAACCTACAATCGGGCGAATGCCAAGCTGATTCAAATAAGCCAGTCGTTGGTCTGCCCAAGACCAATCTGCCTGTTCCAGCCCGTCTGGAGCAACCCGTTCCCATAAAATGGGATATCGAATCGCTTGTATCCCTAATGCCGCAAACCGATCAAGGTCTTCAATGCGAGTTGCATGACCATTGAGTTCTAGCTGATCGAAATAGCTATCGCCAACTCGATTCACAGTACATTCGATTCCACCCCACACTTCTAGATGGGATGAAATCTGGCTTGAATTTCTCACGCTTCGACCTTGCTCAATTAAAAATTTTCAGGATCTTGGCTACAACTGGCAGTGTTTTAGGTTGATGAAAACTTACCATTTTGGGTCTCTGATTTCCCCGCAGAGGCTGAGACAGGGAGGTGTGAAGACTTGCTAGCAGAGGCACTGAAAGCAGGATGACCCACAGCATCAGTCGCGATCGCTTTTTTCACGGGTAAACTCTCTTTTTCAGGATGCCAGCTTGGACGTTCGCCCAGTTGAGCATAGAGCGCCAATGCCTGCGCCACCACCTGATCCATGTTGTAGTACTTATAAGTGGCAAGCCGTCCCACAAAGTGAACGCCGGGTGTAGCATCTGCTAGCGCCTTGTATTGCTTGTACAGTTCAGCATTTTCAGGGCGCGGCACGGGATAGTAAGGATCGCCTTCCGCTTTAGGATACTCATAAACCAGGCTGGTCTTTGAATGCTCTTGCCCAGTTAAGTATTTGAATTCTGTAACGCGGGTGTAGAGGTGTTCATTGGGATAATTGACCACGGCTTGCGGCTGATGCACTCGTTCGTTCAGGGTTTCGTGCTTGAACTCGAGTGAGCGATAGGGTAATTTGCCATAGCGGTAGTCAAAGAAGCCATCAACCGGACCGGTGTAAATCATCTCTTTATAAGGAATGATGTCTTGAATCTCGCGGTAATCGGTGTTGAGCATAACTTTGATGTTGGGATGAGCCAACAACTTATCAAACATGCGCGTGTAACCGTGGAGCGGCATTGCTTGATAAGTGTCTGTGAAGTAGCGATCGTCTCGATTGGTGCGAGTTGGAACGCGAGCCGTCACAGACTTATCTAGATCTGAAGGATCAATGCCCCACTGTTTGAGGGTGTAGTTACGAAAGAACTTTTCATAGAGTTCTCGCCCGACTTTACTGACTACAACATCTTCAGAGGTGCGGATCTGCTCTTTGGGTTCAGCAACGGACGCAAAGAATTCAGTCAGTTCAAAGGCAGTTAGATTTAAACCATACAGCTTGTTAATCGTATCCAAATTGATTGGCATTGGCACCAATTGCCCATCCACACTGGCAAGCACCCGATGCTCATACCGTCGCCACTCCGTAAAGCGAGACAGATATTCAAACACATCCCGCGAGTTGGTATGAAAGATATGAGGTCCATATTTATGCACCAAAATCCCTGCTTCGTTGTAGTGATCGTAGGCATTACCACCAATGTGGTTACGAGTATCTACAATTAAGATTTTTTTGTTGCTTTGGCTTGCCAAACGCTCTGCTAAAATGCTGCCAGCAAAACCAGCACCAACAATTAAATAGTCGAACATGAGTTACTCCCTGGGGTGAATGATTTAACTTGCCGATTTCTTAACGTTGGCGCTGATGGAAATGGGTTGCTTAGCCAAAGTTGAACGATTACCTACAGCAGCTTTCGGCTGAATGCTGTCCGGTGTCTTTTGCGGTTTGGCAGCGATCGCAGTTTCAATCAAATCGTTCATCGTCTTCCAGGTTAAATCCCAAGAGATTTGCGATAGAAACGCATCTACCCGATTCAACCACTCCGAATTCGTTTGGTTTTGATCCAGTGCTTGGGTGATCGCCGCTACAAATTCGGGGACAGTATCCGCAATGTGTACCAAGTTCTCTTCCCCATAAGGACGCACCACATCTCGAATCGAGGTAGAAACAACAGGTTTGCCTGCTGCTAGATATTCGGGTGTTTTCGTGGGGCTAATAAAACGAGTTGATTCATTGCGGGCAAAGGGTAGCAATGCCACATCCCAACCCGCCAAATAGGTTGGCAATTCCTGATAGGATTTGCCGCCTAAATAATGAATATTGGGATGGTTCGGCAGTGTTGCCGGATCAATTTTCACGACGGGGCCGATAATCACCAAATGCCAATCGGGTCTTGCTTGAGCAATTCCGTCCAGCAGAGCGAGATCCATGCGTTCATCAACCACGCCATAGAAGCCTAAACGGGGATGGGGGATTTCTGCTTGATCAGCGGGTTC
>JBGTJW010000634.1:0-6186 GCA_041744955.1 Stenomitos sp.
TCGCTGTCATTAGCGATCTACATATCGCGCTCCCTCACACCATTTGGAATCATCCCAGCCGCTTTCACTTGGTTGAAGTGAGCATTCCTGTTTTAGAAAACATTCTCGATCGCCTGAGCACTCTTAAACTGGATTTCCTGTTGCTGCCGGGTGATCTGACCCAGCACGGCGAACCCGAAAATCATACCTGGTTAGCACAACGGCTGGCACAACTGCCCTATCCGACGTATGTGGTGCCTGGTAATCATGATGTACCAACGTTGGAGTCTGATGGTAGCGCGATCGGGCTGGCGGACTTTCCACATTACTACTATCGATCGTACGGCTATGACAATCCAGGACAACTTTACTACACCTGCCCACTGTTGCCAGGAGTGCGGTTGATTGGGTTAAATTCCAATCAGTTTGACGCGCAAGGTAAACAGCTTGGCTGTATGGATGATGCACAACTAAGCTGGCTGCAAGCAGTATTGGCAGAGCATCAGGACGATTTGATTCTAGTGATGATTCACCACAATGTTGTGGAACATTTGCCAGGGCAGTCGCGTAACCCACTAGGTCGACGCTATATGCTGGACAACGCGCCGACATTGTTAAAGATGCTGCGAGAAGCAAACGTACAGCTCGTGTTTACGGGGCATTTGCACGTACAAGATATTGCCTGCTCTGAGGGCGTTTATGACATCACAACGGGGTCGCTGGTGAGCTATCCGCATCCCTACCGTGTGCTGGAGTTGCGAACGGACGATCGTGGGCAGCGATCGCTCCACATTACCTCTGGGCGTGTTGAATCCGTACCCGGTTGGGAAACGTTACAGCAAACGTCGCGTGACTTTATGGGCGAGCGATCGCAGCCGTTTATGCTGCAACTTTTGATGCAGTCTCCCTTAAAGCTGTCTCAAGCAGATGCAGAGGCATTGGTTCCCAGCCTGCACTCGTTTTGGGCTGACCTTGCCAATGGTGACGCGACATTTGACTTCCCCGAATTTCCTACGGCTGCTCGGCAGTACTTTGAGCGGTTTAGCGCGATCGACGCTAACGGTCAGCCGCAGTGCATTGATAACGATGCCACGCTATTGCTGTCTCAAAGAGGCGTTGATTGCAGCCTTTAGCCTTTAGCCGTCAGCAGTTGCTTTAAAGCTGATCGCTGACTGCTGCCCGCTGACCGCTGAAAGCTCATACAGACTAGCACTTACAACTCAACCGATACGCTCATGGCTGCCGCACGATACCGAAGACAGACGTAAACCCATGCAGAAACGTACTATCACCAACGGGACCAATTTCACCACTGCAAAAGAAGCCACTCAGGGGCACATTCGGTAAATAGCGGCTAAAAAGCTTGGAATCAAAATTGGGTTCGTCGTAGAGCCGATTGCCTCGTCCGACACAAGCAAACATGAGCGCTCCGATCGCAGAAGCTGGTTTTGTCTGTTGATAACGCTCTAGCAGCATTTCCAGGTCTTCGGCTGAGGTCTGGGCATCGCGCAAATGAAACTGAATGCGCTGACCGGGGCGAATCCGATCGCCGATCGCGATCGCGCCCACTCTGGGATCGACACCGAGCAAATACCGAATCAAAAAGTCTCCCTGCTCCAAATCTTGCTTGAATTCATTCTGTGCCACACCGACAAACAGCGAATTCTGCGCCAGCATTTGGTCATCTGCGTCCAGCGTTTGAATGAGATCCTGCAAGACCTCTAGCGGAGTACGCTTTTGTGACACTAGCGCACCGCTACCGTGGGGTACTGGGCTAGTATCTGCCTGTTCTTCCAACCCTAGCAGAATGTTTCGCTCACCTTCTGTAACCCAATACGGTTGCCCAATGGGTCGGCACCCCTGCGCGACGATCGTCTCCAGAACCACATTGCCACTGAGCGCAATGCCAACGACCCCTTCGCGATGGAGATGAGCATTACAAAACAAGCCGCTACTGCCGTTTGGGTTAGCCGCACTAGCAACACCGCCCACCTTGACGGAGCCAGGGTACGCAAAATCAAGTCCTTGCAGGAGGTCGTTAATTTTGGGAAAGGACTGATCAGCCAGCAAAACAAACTGGGGTTGCTCGTCAATGGGCACACCGATTAGCTTCACCCAGGCATCAGGCGCACTATCCAGGTCGGGCAACTGTTCTGCTGTGAGATGAAACGATCGCACATCAACGTCTGGTAAGGTCGCCAGGGTGAGCGCGATCGCGGGTTCATCTTCAACTTCCTGGGGCTGTTCTGTGCCCTTTGACCCCACGATGCCATTACCGCCACACCCAATCAGCGGGATGTCTGGCAACCGCTCCCGTAGCAGCGGCAGCAACCGAGAATATTCACTGGCAAACGCAGCAGCAATAAAAACAAAGCCAACAGTGGGGGCATCGTTCAGTAGCGCTTGTGCTTTTTGCACCACGTCATCAACGGCAGCTTCTAAAGACGGACGAGTTGATAAGGTGCTGACCCACTGCATTGCATTCGCGCTGTCTCCTCCTGTCATGCGTTCCCCCTTGTGGCAAAGGATGATCCTCAGCGTAGCTGGAAATGTTTCGATCGTCTCAACGATTACGAGCAATTCTTAGAACCACCTCAACAATTCTCAAGCTTCACTATGGCAATCACACGGATCTGGTAAGGTGGTGTTAGCGTTACGATAAGTAAAGTAGAGCATAGCTTACTAGCTTCCTCTTTCAGGTTAGCCAAAATCGCGTTAGTGACAAGGTAAGCTCGATTGGAGTCTAGAGTGCGATCGCTTTCTGCTTCACCCAGGCAGAAACGGCTAAAGCGATGGATGTAAGCATACATCGATCGGGCGATCGGCAAAGTGCTGATGTTTGGGACGGCAACCGTAACTTACGAAGCAGTAATTTATCCGCGCTGCCCCAATACTCGATGAGAATGATTACCAGCGAAGAATCCATGAGTGATATTCAAGAAAAAATCGAAGATGAGTTAAAGCAAGCCCGTGCTGCTTGTGATGTCAGTGGCAGCAACTCGCCTGAGTGTGCCGCAGCCTGGGATGCCGTCGAAGAACTGCAATCTGAAGCGGCTCATCAACGGCAAGCTAAACCAAAGAAAAACTCCCTTGAGGTCTATTGCGACGACAATCCTGAAGCGGCTGAATGCCGCATTTACGAGGACTAAGACTCGATCGCTTGAAGTGTCTATCTCCTGCGTCCTGTAGCCCTTAGCCACACTGGATGCGCGAAACTTGACGAGTACCCGGAATGCCTAGTTGGCGTTGAGGCTACTCGTCAATTTTCATGTTTACTGGTTATTGTCTTTGCCGTTGACCGTATTCTTATGTCGTTTCCCTCCTGGTTGCCATCCCTTGTCTGGACAGACTATCGCTTGGCGCTTCTTTTCACAGTGTTCTTTCCGCTGGCACTGCT
This sequence comes from Stenomitos sp., assembly GCA_041744955.1. Lineage (GTDB taxonomy): Bacteria > Cyanobacteriota > Cyanobacteriia > Leptolyngbyales > Leptolyngbyaceae > Stenomitos. Next base: position 3,377 of record JBGTJW010000634.1, read on the forward strand.
GCTATGGACATTTATTGCCAAAGCAGAAGCAATGCAGAGCCTTCTGGCGATTTACTGGCGTGTTTCGAGTTTGCTCGCCATTACGGTCTATTTATTGATCGGGGCACTGCCCGTTGGCTTTGTGGCTGGCTGGCTGGCACGGCTTTTGATTCCGGTATCGCTCTGGTTTTGGGCAGATTTGAACGAAGAAATTTCGGAGCAGCCGTCTAGCCGCTTAAAATTAGCCTTTACATCCTGGCGCTGGGCAGTCTCAATTTACTGCGGCTTGGGTGCGCTAGCCCAAATACCAGTGCTACGCTGTGCCTTTTTGGGTGCCAATACGTTGGTAGGCGATCCGTTTTGCCGTCTCTGGCTGGAGCCACCCTGGGCGCTGAGAGAAGCGATTCATGCTACGACGAAGCCATTTTTCCTGGGCTTTTTAGCATTGGTGGCATTGGCGGTTTATGTGCTCTACCTGGGCTACTTTGTAGTCGTTCGCTTAGGTCGGCAGGGTCGATCGGCGACAGGGCAGTAGCGGTCATGGTTGCTTTGACGCACACAGCAGGTATTCGCTTGGAACGCTACACCGAAAAGCGTCCGCAAGAAGTGCTGCTGGTGATGGCTGAAGTGGATGGTGTTGTTGATCAGGTTGCGATCTTTCGGGGTTTCTCTAGCTCTTTAGTCCGATCGACTGCGTTTGATCCAGATCTGCCAGTGCTGCCCGCTCATGCCATCATTCAAGCGATCGATCGGCTCCATAGTCCCTACAATCCCAGTGAGCCGCGCTACATTCAGCAGGGGCTAACCTGGGAAGCCATGCAACCGCTCCTTGAGGCAGTGGGCGTTTAGAAAAGACGCTTAACTTACTGGTTCTGTCCAACGTCGGTTTTCTAAAGAAAGTGTTATCCTCCACAATGAGTGTGTTGTGTGGGGTTATTTAGTGTATGGTTCAATCTCCAGTCAGGATGCAAGGGTTCGATGATACCGACATTGCGTCGTCTTTACGAGCGGCAGAATTGGGGCGATCGTCGCTGACCGCATCGCCGTTAATCAGTAAAGAAACGGCTAACCTGGCAACTGTTAGCAACGGTTGGGGCGAGCTAAACCTTCCAACCAGTCGCCTGTTTGGCACCGATGGCATTCGTGGACGCGCTGGGGATTTACTCACTGCGCCCCTAGCCTTACAGATTGGGTTTTGGGCAGGGCAAGTTTTGCGATCGCAAACGGACATAATGGAGCGATCGCAGGCAGAGGCGATGGGTTCGGTCGTGATTGGGCAGGATTCGCGTCAGTCTGGCAATATGCTGGCGATGGCACTCTCAGCCGGTTTAAACGCGGCGGGTCTAGATGTGTGGAATTTGGGTCTGTGCCCCACTCCCGGCGTTGCTTATCTCACCAATACGTCTGAGGCGATCGGTGGTGTGATGGTTTCTGCCAGCCATAATCCACCTGACGATAACGGCATCAAGTTTTTTGGACCCAACGGCAGCAAATTAGCGCTGGCGCTTCAAGAACAAATTGAGGCAGCGTTACGCGGCAAAAGCACTCTGGAAGTCAGCGATAACGGTCGCTATGGGCAGCATTATTACCGCCCAGAGTTGCTCAATGACTATCTCGTTGCCATCCAGCAGCCCTTGTCAAAAGCTGCCTTACCGCTGCAAGGAATGCGTATTGTCCTCGATCTAGCCTGGGGCGCAGCCGTCCATCTGGCACCGCAGGCGTTTCGATCGCTGGGGGCTTCGGTCATTTGCCTCCATGACCAGCCGGATGGTAGTCGCATTAATGTCAACTGTGGTTCCACGCATTTAGGGGCACTCCAGGCTGCTGTAAAAGCGCACAATGCCGATATGGGGTTTGCCTTTGATGGCGATGCCGATCGCGTTTTGGCAGTGGATGGCAGCGGTCGCATGGTGGATGGCGATTACATTCTTTACCTCTGGGGGCAAACTCTGCGGCAGTCAGAGCAGCTACCTGGTAATACGATCGTTGCAACCGTGATGTCTAACCTGGGCTTTGAACGTGCCTGGGAAAAACAGGGTGGTACGCTGATTCGTGCTGCGGTTGGCGATCAATACGTCCATGCTGAAATGCTGCGCCACGGCTCGGTGCTGGGTGGTGAACAGTCGGGTCACATTCTCTGTAGCCATTACGGCGTGAGTGGTGATGGTCTACTAACGGCACTCCATCTAGCCTCGCTGGTGCAGCAGTCAGGCGTTTCGCTAACGACGCTAGTTGATCAGAGCTTTCAAACTTATCCCCAACGGCTGCAAAATGTGCGGGTAGACGACCGCGATCGTCGGTTGAACTGGCAACACTGCGCTCCGCTGCAACAGGCGATCGCACAAGCAGAAGCAGACATGGGCGATCGGGGACGTGTTCTTGTACGGGCTTCGGGCACAGAACCCCTTATCCGCGTCATGGTAGAAGCTGCTACTGCCGATCTCGTGACGTACTGGACTGAAACATTGGTAGCAGTCGTGCAGCAATACCTGGTTGCTTAACGATACCTGGCGGTTTGTTAAAACTTAAGAATGAGGTGTTCCGACGGGAGCGCCTCAATCCTTGAATTTCTACTGCTCTGGGTTGTTGCGATAACCGTAGAAATCAATGTGGTAGTCAGTAATACGAATGCCTGTCTGCTGCTCAATTTGTTGCAGAATTTCTTCTGGCAACTCAATGTGAACGTCCAAAATTTGGTTGGTGTCTAGACAATTAACGTGGCTATGAGAATCGCTAATGTTGCCGTAAAGTCTTCCATCAGACCGCTCAACACACTCAATAATGCCTTGCTCAGAGAGCGCTTCAAGGTTTTGGTAAACTGAGGTGTGACC
>JBGTJW010000635.1:0-13412 GCA_041744955.1 Stenomitos sp.
CATACAAGGTGTTAGCGACTAAAGTTGACGTATTCTACAGATCCTTCAGGGTTCGCTTCTGAAACTGCTTGCGGCTGTTCTGAGTGATTTACACCAACAGCTTGACCCTTCTCCGCTGACTTCACAGCTACAGGTGTTGGCGAGGGTTTTTCCTCCGGGCGACGCTCGTTGATCAGGCTAATGGCGCGGGTGACGCTTTCAGGCAGGATGACGACCAAACCATTGAGCGAAGCGGCATCCAGAGCCGTGTGAATGGCGGTTACTTCGTCAAGGATGGTTTCATACCGAGCCTCTGGCTTGACCTGAACAATGCCCTCAGTAATCAGGGTGGCAGCTTCGCCGCGTGGTCTACCCCGTGTGTCGTCATCTTCTTTAATGATGATGCGATCGAACATCAGCGCTGACAGTTTTCCCAGTGTTACGAAGTCTTCGTCGCGGCGATCGCCAGGACCACCCACTACGCCAATACGTTCACCGGGCCAGTTTTTCACAAAGCCGCCTAAGGCTTCGTAGCTGTGGGCGTTGTGGGCATAATCCACCAGAGCATGGTACCGACCCAGATTCACCAAGTTCATTCGTCCCGGTGTTTGTTCAGTCGATGCCTGGAAGGTCATCAGGGCTTCACGAATGTCCTCAATGCTGACACCCTGCGCGAAGGCTGCCAAACTTGCTGCCAGCGCATTGGCAATCATAAACGGCGCACGACCTGCCAGGGTCAAGGGCACATTCACTGCCTGCTCAATCCGCAGCGTCCAGTCACCTTTAAGGATGGACAAATAGCCATTTTCGTAGACAGCCGCCAGTCCCCCTTGTTGAGTGTGCGATCGCAGCAACGGGCTGTCTGGGTTCATAGAGAAATAAGCGATTTGACCCTTGACCCGCTCTGCCATCGCCGCGACCAGGGGATCATCGGCATTCAGCACCACGTAGCCGCCAGGGATCACCGTTTCAGCGACGACACCTTTGACCTGCGCCATTTGCTCGATCGAGTTAATGTCACCCAGACCCAGGTGATCGGCAGCGACATTCAGCACTACGCCGACATCACAGGCTGTAAACGCCAGCCCAGAGCGGAGAATACCACCTCTGGCACTTTCCAGTACCGCGACTTCCACCGTTGGATCTTGCAGAATCAGTTGAGCGCTCTGGGGTCCCGTATTATCGCCGGGTTCCACCAGATAATCGCCAATGTAGGTGCCGTCCGTAGTGGTGTAGCCTACAACCTGCCCTGTTTGCTTGAAGATGTGAGCCGTCAGGCGCGTGGTGGTGGTCTTACCATTGGTGCCAGTCAGGGCAATGATCGGCACACGACTGGGTGCCCCAGGTGGAAACAGCATACTTAGTACGGGTTCCGCAACGTTGCGAGGAATCCCTCGACTGGGGCTAACGTGCATCCGAAACCCAGGAGCCGCGTTAACTTCGACAATCACGCCATCGACTTCGCGCAGTGGACGGGAGATATCAGCCGTAACGACATCAATACCAGCAATGTCTAACCCGATAATTTTGGCGACTCGCTGAGCCAGCCAGATGTTTTCGGGGTGCATATCATCGGTACGATCGACCGCAATGCCGCCTGTACTCAAATTAGCCGTAGCTCGCAGATAGAAGATTTCGCCCTCTGGCAGCACCGTCTCAAGGGTGTAACCCTGCTTCTCGAGGAGCTGCCAGGTGTTGCGATCGACCTCCAGTTTCGTCAGCACGTTTGCGTGCCCTTCACCCCGCAGCGGATCTTCATTCGTTTGCTCAATGAGTGCGGCGATCGTCAGCTTGCCGTCACCAACGACATGGGCTGGCACTCGTTCTGCGACCGCAACCACTTTGCCATTAATCACCAGTACGCGATGATCCCGCCCTTGATAGAACCGTTCGACAATCACTTCCTTTGAAACTTCTTTCGCGGCATCATAGCCAGCTTCTGCCTGCTCCCAGGTCGTAATGTTGATGGTGATCCCACGTCCATGATTGCCATCCAGGGGCTTGATCACGATCGGGTAACCACCGACATCCGCGATCGCCCCCTCCAGTTCATCCAGGTAGCCAATGACTGTCCCACGCGGTACGGGCACACCGGCTTCGCGCAAAATTTGCTTGGTGCCTTCTTTATCCGAGGCAAGCTCAACTGCCAGAATGCCCGTGCGATTGCTTAACGTTGCCTGAATGCGCTTTTGATGTACGCCATAGCCAAACTGAATCATGGCGCGGGCGCTCAGTTGCACCCAGGGAATGCCGCGTGCCTCTGCTTCTTTAATCAGCGTTTCGGTACTGGGTCCCAGTGACGCTTCAGCCTGGAGCGATCGCAGGTCTTGCAAATCTTGCGCCAGCTCTTCTTGAGGGTAGTGTCCTGTGTCAATGATGCTTTGGCAAAGACGCACAGCTGCTCTGGCAGCATAGCGCCCTGCCTGTTCATCCTGATACTCAAAGACAACCTGATACGTTCCCAGGTCAGCCGTTTCACGGGTGCGACCAAAGCCCACCACCATGCCTGCTAGCTCCTGTAGCGCCAAAGCCACGTGTTCAATGATGTGCCCCATCATAGTGCCCTCACGGACACGGCTCAGGAAACCACCCCGGCAACCTGGCGAACAAAAGTGCTCAACCAAACTGGGCAATACCTCTGTCAGCCCTTCATAGAAGCCAGGAATTACATCGGAGGGTTTATCTGCAAGCTCCTCCAGATCCAGACGCATGACGACAAGTTTGGGGCGACGAATGCTCCAATAGTTGGGACCGCGTAGCGTCTGTACTTTGAGTATTTTCATGACACTGATTCTTTAGGAGGAACGCCAAGGCTGGGCAATAAAATATCAGCTTTTAAATTTGATTGTCGCTAAGAAGACAATCAAACGGAGCACTCTCTCAGTTTCAAACTCTTAAAACCCCTCAGACTGTTCACTGCAAACATTTCCAAGTTGAAAAGGTGGCTTGCCTCGTCCAAAATGTCCATGCTGTCAGGGATTGCAAACTAAAGGCTAATAGTTGAAAAAGGCTCCGTTCGTTGATCGCTTGCTTCAGAAAGAACGCTTTAGACTCAGAGTACACCTTCTGTCAATTGAAGCCAGAGCCGCAGATTATTCCTGAGCCACGCGATAGGCAGCAAACGAGGGCACTCGCTTACGGAGATCGTAGCGATCGCTGTGGCTCAAGATGTGTAAGCGCAGGTTGCCAATGCTCAGGGGGTCAGTCGCACCCACGGTTTCCTGATTAGTGTAGGACAGTTCTGATGGGTCGAGAATGGTCACAGTGCCTTTGCCAATTACTTGCAGTGTGCCATCGCCCTCAAACAACGTACAGGTGTCTTCGTCAATGCCAATACCCAGGCGATCGGGATACGCCGCGATCGCGCTCATCAAGCGAGCCATGCGGTTGCGGTTGTGAAAGTGTTGATCCACGATGACTTCGGGAATAATGCCCAGCCCGGTCGTCATATCAACGAGCGATCGATTGGGCGATTCCCCGCTGCCTCCGCCAGCAATCATATAATGACCCATGACTGCCGCGCCTGCACTGGTGCCTGCCAGCGTGATTTCGCCTTTTTGTGCGCGTTGCCGTACCGTCTTCATGAGTGGTGTATCAGCCAGTAGCCCACATAAGCGTAACTGGTCGCCCCCAGTCATAAAAACGCCCGTGCAGTTTTCAACATAGCTCTGCATCAGGGCATCGTCACACTGTTCGCGATCGCGAATATCCAGCACCTCTACCCCTTTAGCGCCCATCTCGCCAAAAATGGTGAGGTAGCGTTCGCCAATAATGGCAGGTTCACGAGACGCAGATGGAATAATCGCAATACGAGCCTCTGCCGCCCCCGAGCGACCAAAGAAGTTGTGCAGAATCTCCTTCCCATGAATCTTATCCTCCGCCCCTCCAATCACCATAATGGCAGTTTTCGTAGACTGGGGCATATTCTCTCCAAGGGTCTGAAAATCGACTTGTGACGCTGCAACGTCAGACGGACTGATGGCGGGCGCAGTAGAAAACCAGCGCTCCCATAGTTTCATCACTGAGGTGTGGACGCTGCTATTGTTCATGTTTGCGCCTGACCACGCATTGTCCTCATAATAGTGTTTGCTGGGCAAAAGCGATGAGACGGACTGGGATAAAGACGTTAGATCCAGAGACGATCGTGCGATCGCTGCTTAACTTACGCCTGTGGCATCAGATTCTCCTGGGCATCATACGCTAGAGCTGCAATGCTAGAGAACTGTGACAGCGGCTAGCCAGTGGGGATCTTGGGGCAACGCGACCAAAGCTGTTGCTAAGGTTAGACGTAGCTCTGCGATCGCTCAAGCGTGTTAGGCTGTCGAGTGCTTTTAGTCTACAGTTCAACGCTCACAGTTTAAAGTTCAACCGGAATGCGCTTCGATCTTGTCACCTTGTTTCCCGACTTTTTTACCTCTCCTCTTGGTTCGGGCTTGCTGGGCAAAGCGCTGACCAAACAGATTGCGGCGGTTCACTGCACCAATCCACGCGACTTTACGAGCGATAAACACCATCGGGTAGACGATGAACCCTATGGTGGCGGTGTGGGGATGCTGATGAAGCCAGAACCAATCTTTGCAGCAGTAGAGTCGTTACCAGTTTTGCCGCGACGGGCAGTGCTTTTGATGACACCGCAAGGCGAACCGATGCACCAGGCGATGTTCCAGCAGTTGGCGATCGACCACGATCAGATCGTGATCATTTGTGGGCACTATGAAGGGGTCGATGAGCGCGTGCTGCATCTGGCAACGCGAGAAGTCTCTCTCGGTGATTTTGTCCTCACCTGTGGCGAAATTCCAGCGTTGGCATTGCTAAACGGTGTCATCCGCTTGCTACCAGGTACGGTGGGCAAAGCAGAATCGCTAAAGGCAGAAAGCTTTGAGGATGGCTTGCTCGATTACCCGCAATACACACGTCCGCCTATGTTTCGGGAATGGACTGTGCCCGATGTGTTGCTTTCTGGTAATCACCAGGCGATCGCTCAGTGGCGCAAAAGCCAACAACTTGAGCGTACTCGCGATCGTCGCCCTGACCTTTATGCCCAGTGGCTAGAGGCACAGCCCAGTCAAGAATCATGACTGTCACAGCAGCCTCAAGACTGATTGCTTAAAATGGTACGCAGGGTCGCTTCAACGTTAGAGGTCAGCTTTACAGCCGCAACTTCAATCTATGAGACACTCAAAATTTCAGCGCTATTGTGCCATTGCCGTTGGAACCCTGCTGGCAAGCACGATTACTTTGCACCCCTCCACCGATACAACCAACGCACGTTTGACCTTCGATGCCGAAGCCACTGCTCGCAGCAGTGGTGGTCGTAGCGGTGGTGGCTCCTTCCGTTCGTCCCCGTCACGATCGTCTGGTTCAAGCTCCTCCCCCTCACGATCGTCTGGTTCAAGTTCATCCCCCTCCCGATCAACCCCTTCACGATCGTCTGGCTTCGATCGCAGCCCGTCCTACCAGCGTAACTATGGTGGCGGTGGCACTGTCATTGTGCCCGTGCCAGTGGGACCCGGTATCTATAACGACCCGTACCGCAATGATGGTTACCGTAGCGGTGGCTCTAGTAATGGGCAAGCCTCAACGGATGACTCCGGGCTTGGCTGGATTGTTGGACTTATCTTCCTGGGTGTTTCGGCAGCCATCATCTTTAGTCTTGTGTTTATGGTGGTAAAAGCCATGCGGGGCAGCGGTGGTGCCTCTGGAACGACCGAACTTGACAATGATATTGTCACCGTTAGCAAAATTCAGGTTGCACTACTGGCAGTGGCAAGGGACATTCAGTCTGAGCTGACTGACCTCAGCCTGGAGGTTGATACTGACACACCCGAAGGACTGCTACAACTGGTTCAAGAAGCGTCTTTAGCGCTGCTGCGGATGCCAGAAAACTGGTCGCACGTTTTGGCAGAATCACAGACGGTCAAAAGCCGGGAGGAAGCAGAAGCCCTGTTTCAAAAAATCTCGATCGCCGAACGTAGCAAGTTCAGCGTTGAAACGTTAACGAATGTGGGCGGCAGAGTTAATCAGCGAGGTGGGTTTAAGCCTGACCCAGACGAAGATCCAGCCGCATATATTGTGGTGACTCTCTTGGTTGGCACAGCCCACGATCGACAACTGTTTGAGCAGATCCGCACTGAGGCAGAGCTAACCAGTGCCTTAGAGCAGTTAGCGTCACTGCCATCTGATTACCTGATGGTGTTTGAGTTGTTGTGGAGTCCACAAGAGTCATCTGATAGCCTCACCTATGACGAATTGCTCACCGAGTATACAGAGATGGTTCAGCTTTAGAGTTACTGGATGAGCAACGCAGGAAAGGATTGGTCATAGGGCGATGCAAGGATTGTGGGAGAATGATTGGAGTGCGCCTGGTCTTGAGCAACCTCATGTTATGAGCGTCTGTCCTTCCGTCGTCTGCTTCATTACGAACAAACGATTCAGACGCTTTCAAGTGGCATCTTAGTAGTCAGTCTTTTGAGAATAGGGTTAAAAATAGGGTGCTATGGAAGATTTGCAAGCAAGGTCAGACAGTAATGGCGCTGATGATTCAGAACTGACCAATGATATTGTGACAGTGAGTCGTCTTCAAATAGCGCTGCGATCGCGTGCAAAACGCTTCCAGACAAAACTCTCAGACATTGCACTACGGGCAAATACTGCTACGGCAGAAGGGCTGTTTGAATTGTTACAAGAGACAGCCAGCACGCTGCTAGAAAACGCTGATTTCTGGACCCATGTTTTAGCAGGGTCGCAGACAGTAGATAGCCGCGAACAAGCAGAAGCGTTGTTTAATCAGTATTCCATCCAAGAGCGCAGTAAATTTAGTGCCGAGACTCTAACGAATGTCAATGGAGTCGTGAGCCAGCAAGTGCCCGTAGCAAAGCCCTCTAGCGAACGGTCAGCTTATGTCGTGGTGACGCTGCTGCTGGGTACAGCGGACGATGCGCCCCTTTTTAACGAGATTTATTCGACTTCCCTTCTGCGTGATGTGTTGGAAGACATCACCATGCTGCGATCGTGCTTCCTGCTAGTCTTTGAACTCCTATGGACACCACAAGACGTAACCGATAGCTTGACCGAAGCGGATCTAGCCTCCGACTACGCCGACCTGGTGCCCATCGCATAGCAGAAGCCGTCGGTATCTTGAGCACTGTAGGTTGCTCTTGAAAGCGAAGTCTCAAGGCTGAGTACTCAAAACTGGCGGCTCATAGCGCTGGTGTGCCATTGCTTGCTGCTTGTCCGCCTATAATCAGAAAGCCGCTCGCTGCAAGCTGATGACTAACATTCGGATTGGCAATGGATACGACATTCATCGTTTAGTGAGCGATCGCCCACTGATTCTGGGGGGAGTGAGCATTGAGCATGAACTCGGATTGTTAGGGCATAGCGATGCCGACGTACTGACTCATGCCATCATGGATGCCATGCTCGGTGCCTTAAGCCTGGGTGATATTGGTCACTACTTTCCACCCACTGATCCCCAATGGTCAGGGGCAGACAGTGTGGCACTGCTAACTCAGGTCGATCGCTTGATTCAAGACAACGGCTGGACGATCGGCAATATTGACTCCGTAATCGTGGCAGAGCGCCCGAAGTTAAAGCCACATATCAAAGCGATGCGCGATCGCCTTGCAGCCGCTCTGAACCTGCAACCCAATCAAGTCGGCATTAAAGCCACGACCAATGAAACCCTGGATGCAACGGGACGCGAAGAAGGCATTGCCGCCTATGCCGTTGTGTTGTTGGTGCAGCAGTGACAGAACGTGACTAAGTTAAGTCATGGCGATCGCCTGCGACGATAAAGGCTTTCGTCAAAGCTTTACTAAGAATTTATATGATAGTGCTCAACGTTAGCGGGGTAGATTAAGTTGCAGGTGTAGACCGAATTTAGCGCCATACAGCTATCTTGATCAGCCCTATTGACTATCTGTGCTAGTTTAAGAAGTCTAATTTGGGGTTCTCTGCTTCCTTAGGTTGCAGAAACTCTGTTCAGTCCGGTTAAATGATCTTGTTTGCTGCTTGCTTTGCTGCACGAAAACCCATTGTCTTAATATCAAAGGGCGATCGCTAACGATCGACTTTTGATTAACCTTAAGCCTGTTTCTCTTGAGCTAATTCCTTGTCTTTACGCCTTCCCGTATGGTTATGTTCCTGGTGCTGTTTGTCTACTAATCACGTTTCATCGTTGGTCTGGCATAACGTTAGTGCGGCTTAGTGCGGCTCGTCCCTGGTTTTTACGCTTACTGTCTCCTCGTTTTGGAAGCTACTTGTTATGACTGCTATTAACGCTTCTACTGGTACTGCTGGATCGAAGCCTGACGTACCGACATCGATTCGATCTGTCATTCAAGACGCACACAATCGAGGTGCAACAGCGTTATATCTTCAGCCAGGTCGCCCTCCGTTTTATCGTATGAGCGGGAAATTGCTTCCTCAGGAGCATCTTGCCCCACTGTCACCAGAGCAGTTTCGGCACTACCTCCAAGAAGTGTTGACCCCCCAGCAGCTCAAGCATTACCTGGAAGTACGTAAGCTTGATACGGATGTGCGTATTCCTGGCTTTATGCAGGGTCGCGTTAACTGTGGTCCGACTGCCCAGGGTACTGAGGCAATGAGTCTTAACGCGATCGCGCTGGATGGTCCCGATCAGACGGTGCAGCGTCAGGGCACGGTGCAAGTCATGGTTGAAGATGCGTACAAACAACGTGCGTCTGATATTCACCTCCAGGTCGGTGAGCCAGTACGCTTCCGTATCCAGGGCAAGATGGTCAAGCAGGAGACGTACGGTAAAGTTACCTCGCGTCAGTTTGAAGAGTTTTTGCAAGAAGTCTTGCTACCAGTCCAACAAGAGCTATTTAAGGCACGGCAAGAGCTAGATACTGCCATTCTTTACGACGGGATGGTGCGGTGTCGGGTCAATTGCTCTCAGTCGATTATGGGCGGCGCGATGGTGCTGCGGTTGATTTCACTGGATGTGCCAACGCTGCGGAAGCTCGGATTGCCAGATACTTTGCGTGCGCTGGCAGAAGAGCGGCAAGGGTTAATTTTGGTGACAGGTTCGGTGAACTCTGGCAAATCGACCTCGCTGGCAGCAATGCTGCGCCATGTGAATGAAACGCTGCCGCGCAAAATTGTGACGATCGAAGACCCCATTGAGTACGTTCACACCTCCAATGAGTCGTTGGTGACACAGCGCGAAGTGGGACTGCATACTCAAGAGTTTAAGGATGCGTTGCGGGGCGCTCTACGGCAAGACCCAGACATTATTTTGATTGGTGAAATGCGCGATCGTGAAACGGTCGATACCGCCATTCGTGCCTCTCTCACAGGGCACCTGGTCTTGGGCACTCTGCACACGAAGGGTTCTGTCAACGCCTTCAAGCGCCTGCTCAACTTCTACGCTCCTGAAGAGCAAGAAACCGTGCGGATTCAGATTGTAGATGCTCTTCGTGCTGTGATCGCGCAAGCGTTGGTGCCAACTGTCCACGGTGGACGCACGGCTGCTCTAGAAATCATGATCAACACGGACACTGTTCGAGACTATTTACAGAAGGGTGCCACCGACGAAATTTATCAGTTGATGGAAGAAGGTAAAGACGGTAGCCAAACGCTCAACCAGGCGCTTTTCGACCTTTATGAAGGTGGTGTCATTACGCCTCAGGACGCACTTGCCGCCTCTCTCTTTCCAGATGATCTGAACTATATGCTGAAAAACTACACACGCCGCTCCAGCCGATCGGGTCTCACGACTTCGGATTATTTCAATCACCAAATGACTTAGCTGCTTGAGTTTGCAGTATTCAGCGTTTAGTTTGCCTCCAGGAAAAAAGCTACAGCATCTCCCAGACTGACGACACTGATTGTCGATCGCTCCAACCACTGCCCATCGTTTGTGCAGGAGGAGAACTTCTAGCGTTGGTCTGGGCGTTAAGCACAACTTGACGGGTAGGGATTGAAGGAAAAGTTGCGTTCTATGTGAGGTGTGAGCCAACCAGAGGGGTTGAGCTAGAATAAAACAAGCTAAACTTCCTTCCTATCTAAACCGTTTTGACTTCGATCACGATCGTTCGCAGCCACTTTCTCTCTTGGTACGAATCCTCTCGGTGCAAACTAGGAGCTTCTCACCCGCATGCGTGAATCCGATCGCAACCTGGATTCCCCCATGGCAGCAGGTGCAAGGCATCTGAAGCCTATTAAGCAGCCTGCCAAACTGACTTCAGACGACGCTTCATTGGTCGCCCCTTCTGGTGTGGATTGCCCTTCTCTGTTGTCTGAATGCCCACCGTCAGCACGCCCACTGCCTCATCCCAGCGATGGACGTGTCACTGCCTCAGATCTTCTAGTTGCGGACGTTACGGGTTCAGAGCCAGCGGTTTCAGAACGATCGATCCTACGCGATCGCATTCTTACCTGGTTGCAAAAGAATGTGCCGAACAGCCGTCTACAGCACATTTTGCGGGTTGAGCAGATGTCAGCCGACTTAGCCAAACGGCATCAGGTTGATGTTGCTCAGGCGGCTCTGGCAGGATTAACGCACGACTTGGCAAAGTTCTTTAAGCCGCAGCGGCTGCTTCAGATGGCGCAAGCGGAGGGTCTAACGATTGATCCTGTGGAGCTAGCCAATCCACATTTGCTTCATGCTACGGTCGGGGCGATCGTCGCTAGAGATGAGTTTGGCATTTGCAATGATGCGGTGCTGGACGCGATTCGTCATCATACGCTGGGTTGCCCCGGCATGAGTGCGTTAAGCTGTGTCGTTTTTCTAGCCGATAGTCTGGAGCCAGGGCGGGGCGATACGGTGGAGCTAGAAGCCTTGCGATGCCTGAGCCAGCAAGACATCCATCACGCCGTTTGGCAAACCTGCGACGAGTCCCTGCGTTACTTGCTAGCTCGTGCTCAACAAATTCATCCTCGTATGGTGCTAACCCGCAACTGGGCGTTGGCACTGACTGACAAAAAGCCATGTGACAAAAAGTTGCCAATCTCACGCACACCTTAATTGTTCCAGTCTGTGGCTGTTGGAAGGCTCGTTCTCACTCACCACTTTACGCTTAAAATACTTTACGGAACTGGAAACTAAATGCCAAATTATGCTCAGGATTCTTCCTTCGACTCTGCTTTGACAACCGTTGGTTTTGACGCGGCAACGATCGCTCAAGATACAAGCCTGCAACTCGCGATCGCGGCGGCTAGTGCTGCTGACGATCGCAAAGGTGCAGATATCACGCTTCTACGAGTGGGTCATATTTCCACGCTGGCAGATTATTTTGTTATCGTGACGGGCTTCTCGAAGGCGCAAGTACGGGCGATCGCGGGTTCTATTAAGGACAAGGTTGAAGAGGAATTGCACCGCCTTCCCACTCGTACCGAAGGGCAGTCAGAAGGAAGCTGGACGCTGCAAGATTATGGCGATGTCATTGTCCATATTTTGATGCCGCAAGAGCGGGAATTTTACAACCTGGAAGCGTTTTGGGGTCATGCAGAGCGAGTAGACTTCGCCGCGATCGACCAGCGTGCCCCTGTTTCTCCATCCGTCTAAGTTGGGCAGTTTGAGTAGTGCTAAGAAGGGTAGAGGGGATTGCTCTAAGACAGAGACAATCCCTCTGTGCCAAACAGTGTCTTTCACGGTGCCCAACGCCTAATCGGTCTCGCGCGATGCCCTTAGTTGTACAGACACCAGTACTAACGTTGCTCCAAGCAGCAGCGTGGCAGCAGCAGCAGCATAACCAAAGTCAAACTGAGCGAATGCCTGCTCGTAGATGTAATACACCAGCAGGTTTGTGGCGTTGAGCGGTCCGCCACCCGTGATCACGTAGACTGGCTCAAAGCTTCGCAGGGTGAAGATGGCTGTTGTCACGGCGGCAAAGACTAGCGTGGGTCGCAGCCCCGGTACGGTAATGTACCAGAACTGCTGCCAGGAGTTGGCTCCATCGAGCGTGGCAGCTTCGTAGTGGCTGACAGGAATAGTTTGTAGCCCTGCCAGGAAGACTACCAGATTAAAGCCGATTTGTTTCCAGATACTTAACAAAATCAGCACGGGCATTGCCCAAACAGTACTGCTTAACCAGGGAATGGGGTCAATACCAAGCAGTGCCAGCCATTGATTGACGGGTCCCTCCGTTTGGAATAGCCACCGCCATCCCAAACCGACGGCAACAAGCGAGGTGATCGACGGCAAAAAGTACGCCACTCGTAGGAGGTCGCGCAGGACGATCGCCCGATCGAGCAATACTGCTAGACCCAGCGGCAGCAGCAGGCTAGGAAGCACAGTGGCAACGGTAAAAACGATCGTATTGCCCACGACTTGCCAAAAATCGGGAGTAAGAAACAAGCGCCAGTAATTTTGCAAGCCAACCCAATGAACGCCAGCCCTGGTAAAGCTGCCTGCGGTAAAGCTGAGGTAGCACAGGTAGGCGATCGGATACAGCACGAAGACCCCCAACAACAGCAGGGCAGGCGCTAAAAAAATCCAGGCAATGACGGTTTCATTGTCAAAAGCTAAGAGGGCGTTACGGGATAGCTTCTGGTGGGTCATCTCACAGTGCAACGAGAACGGTTTCTAAACGTGACGATCGCGCTTTTGGCTCCAGACGTTGAAAGATGGTGTCGCGACTGACAATTTCGGTCGAGTTACCTTCCTCGATCGCCCGTTCCATTGCCATATCTTCAATGACTTCTGCCAGTAACTCAGAGCATTCTTCACGGTTGTCTCGCACGAGTTCAACGATCGCGCTTTTGAGTCTTTCTTTGAGTTGCTCTGAGTTAAGCGTTATGTCAGACACAGTGCCTCCATCAGATGGTTACAGATTATGCTTCAGGCTAGTGGGTTCGTGGAAATATTCGTTGTAGAGCTTGGTGATGCCCCACTGTTTTGTCGTCGCTGTGTGGATTAATGTCAGTTCAGGTTAAGAACGCTGATGCGATGCTGATCAGCTTAAACGCCGCAAACACGTTGGCGAAGACTTGACATCGGCAACGATGGCATAAGGGTTTCAGCGTATGCCAAACTCACGTTCTTTAAGGCTACCCGTTAGCGATCGATTACCTGCACTAACCGCTAAAGTGCTGAAACCCTCGCTCCAAGGTTAGCGGTTGATCGGGTCGCGTTCCGGTTGCATCCACCAGCCAAACCGCTGGGTCTTCAGTGATCGTGCCAATGATCGCTGCGCCACGCCCCAACTGCTGCACCAATCCCTGCGCCCATGCCAACGGTAAACAGAGAATCAACTCAAAATCTTCACCGCCATACAGTGCCCACTCCAGCGCTTGTTCTGTGCCCACCCATGGCTGCAACGCGGACGGCAGCGGAATTTGACTCCGCTCAATCCTTGCACCTACTCCAGTAGCACGACAGATCTGCACGATCGCGTCTGCTAACCCATCGCTGCTGTCCATGCCTGCGATCGTAAGTGGAGATTGCGCGTCACCTTCTGCCCAAA
>JBGTJW010000636.1:0-2873 GCA_041744955.1 Stenomitos sp.
TTCAAGCGACATTTGCGACATTTGTTAAGACCTACATTTACTGGCGCTGCAAGCTCGATGCAGGGTCACTTCCATCTCATTTTTGCTCTCAAACCTTTGAGAGGTTCTTTCTTACCTTCTGGATGTTTTCATTAAGCTGCAATCTGTATTGAGCAGCACACTGTGCAGTAGAATCAGCCAGTATAACGAGCCTTTTGAGCCTTTCGACCTCTGAGCTTGACAGTATGCACCTAACCGTTCCCGCCTCTTCCACAGCATTTGATCTTCCTGTTTGGCTAGAAGAATGCTTTCAAGCGCGGCGATCGAGCGCCGATGCTACCGCCAGCGACAGCACCAACGCCGATGCTGATCTGGTCTGTCGAGCCTTTGAGTTTGCGTATCGGCTTCACGAGGGGCAATACCGTGCCTCAGGTGAACCTTACATCATGCATCCGGTTGCAGTGGCTGGGCTGCTGCGAGACTTGGGTGGTGGCGGGGTCATGATTGCCGCTGGCTTCTTACATGATGTCGTCGAAGATACAAGCGTTACGGCTGAAGAGTTGGGTGCATTATTTGGTGAAGAAGTTCAGCTATTAGTCGAAGGTGTCACCAAGCTTTCAAAATTTAATTTTTCCAGTAAAACAGAGCGGCAGGCAGAAAACTTTCGGCGTATGTTTTTGGCAATGGCGCAAGACATTCGTGTGATTGTCGTCAAACTTGCAGACCGTCTGCACAATATGCGGACGTTAGAGCACTTACCTGATGCAAAGCGCCGCCAGATTGCACTGGAAACACGCGAAATCTTTGCTCCCCTTGCCAATCGTCTAGGGATTGGTCGCTTCAAATGGGAGCTAGAGGATTTAACCTTCAAGTACTTAGAGCCTGATTCCTATCGGCAAATTCAGGGACTGGTAGCTGAAAAGCGGGTCGATCGCGAAACAGGGCTGGCTCAGACCGTCGATCGCCTCAAACAACGCCTGGATCAAACAGCGCTCGCCTACACTGATATTAGCGGTCGCCCCAAGCATCTGTATGGCATCTATCAAAAGATGAAGCGGCAGCAAAAGGATTACAACGAAATCTATGACGTTGCCGCTATTCGGCTCATTGTAAGTGCTAACGATGACTGCTATCGCGCTTTAGCCGTTGTCCACGATATGTTTCGTCCGATTCCGGGTCGCTTCAAAGATTACATTGGCTTACCGAAGCCTAACCGCTATCAGTCATTGCATACCGTAGTTATCGGCAGTTCAGGGCGACCTCTGGAAATCCAGATTCGGACGCTGGAAATGCACCAAATTGCTGAATATGGGATTGCTGCTCACTGGAAGTATAAAGAAACGGGCAGTAGCAGCGCTCAACTAACCACAACTGATGAGAAATTTACCTGGCTGCGGCAATTACTAGACTGGCAAAGCGACCTCAAAGATGCCCAAGAATATCTAGAGAATATCAAGGATGATCTCTTTGATGGCGATGTTTATGTCTTTACTCCTCAAGGCGATGTTGTATCCCTCAGTCGGGGTGCAACGCCTGTTGATTTTGCCTACCGCATTCACACTGAGGTCGGCAATCACTGTGCTGGAGTGCGGGTGAATGAGCGCATGACCACACTAGATACACCGCTTAAAAACGGCGATATTGTTGAGATCCTGACTCAGAAAAATGCCCGCCCTAGCCTTGATTGGCTGAATTTTGTGGTGACACCGGGCGCGCGAAATCGTATTCGTCAATGGTACAAACGATCGAACCGTGAAGAAAACGTCGATCGTGGTCGGGAAATGCTGGAGCGAGCCTTAGGCAAAAATGGCTTTGAGGCACTCCTCAAATCAGCACCGATGCAAGCCACGGCAGAACGATGTAACTACCACAGCGTTGAAGACCTGCTGGCAGCGCTGGGCTATGGAGAAGTAACCCTCAACCACACGCTTAACCGCTTGCGCGAAGCCGTTAAAGCACAACAACCTTTAGAAAAGCTCTCAGACAGTTTGAGTGCTTCCCTCCAAGAGTTGCCCGTGCTGCCAACAGGGGCTAAGATTTTACCGTTGCAGTCATCCAGTAAGTCCCCCATTATTGGTGTGGAAGGACTGCTGCACCATATTGCAGGCTGTTGTACGCCAGTTCCTGGTGAAGCCATTATTGGAGTTGTGACGCGGAGCAGTCGCGGTATTTCCATACACCGAAATAGTTGTCCCAATGTCGAACTCATTCCTGGCGATCGCCTTGTCCCTGTCAGTTGGAATACAACCGACCAGGATCATGGTCGTCCTCAAACTTATCCGGTTGATATTCAGATTCAAGTGATCGATCGGGTTGGCGTACTGAAAGATATCTTGTCGCGTTTGACCGACAACAATATCAATGTTCGTAATGCTCAGGTTAAAACCTACCCTGCCCAAACTGCGACGATCGATCTGGGCATCGACATCCGCGACCACGATCAGCTTGAGCGCACCTTTAGTCAAATCAGGAAGCTGAGTGATGTGCTTAACCTACGCCGCTTGAG
Organism: Stenomitos sp.; assembly: GCA_041744955.1. Classification (GTDB taxonomy): domain Bacteria; phylum Cyanobacteriota; class Cyanobacteriia; order Leptolyngbyales; family Leptolyngbyaceae; genus Stenomitos. The sequence continues at coordinate 2,486 of JBGTJW010000636.1, forward strand.
CCAATTAGAGGGTTAAACCCTGCGGTAAGAATAGAAGAAACAATACTAGACTAGAAGTGCTTAAAACTTAGGGCTGGCAGCTAAACTTCATATCTTCCCTAAACAGATGTACGGAAGCGTGGATTCGTGCAAACGCTCTTAACTTTGCGGCTTACCAATACGTTTTATCGTTGCTCTCAGGTAATCGCGACGCTTAGATCGTGGCATTCGGTAGCTTAGAGGTTAACCAGCAGCTATAGTTTAATTATATTTATGTGATTCAAGTCACAACAACTCTGTGGTTGCTACGGATACGATTGAGAGCCGTAGGGCGTAAAGTTGCGTCTAAAGGCAGTTGTTGAACATCTTGTTCCGAGCTATGACTGTACCGTTCTACATTTATTTAGTT
>JBGTJW010000637.1:0-2426 GCA_041744955.1 Stenomitos sp.
CGCATTCGATCAAGCCGAAGTCTTGCCCTGATGCTGAGTGGAAATCTCCACTTGAGCACAAATCCGAAATACTTACCATGAAGTTGACCAAAGGAAAGCGGACTCACTGGCTAGATTAAATGGCTTAACAACATTTTACAGCAACGGGTTTTATTTTTAGAGAGGAAACCCTTATAGTCTTCAAGTCAACAGATTTTACGTTTAGAGAGGAAGCTATAGGGTTCTCAACGAACTGGATAGCCACACTGGAAGGCTTTGGAGCTTTTTCACTTCTAGAACAGAATGGCGGAACCACAGCGCTCTCGTTACTGAGAAAGCTTTGTTTCTCTCTGTCTTTTACTAAATGGGTGCCCTTTTAATGTCCAGATTTGCCACATGGATAGACCTACTTAAGTATAGAGCCTTACATCAACCTGACCAAATAGCTTATCTTTTTCTTCAAGATGGAGAGCAGGAAACTCGAAGGCTGTCTTATCAACAGCTAGATGCACTCGCATGCGCTATCGCAGCCCAGTTACAATCCCTTGAAGTCACAGGTGAACGAGCGTTACTGCTCTATCCATCGGGGCTAGAATTTGTTGCTGCCTTCTTTGGCTGTTTATATGCGGGAGTCATTGCTGTACCCGCGTATCCCCCTCGACCGAATCAAAAAATGACGAGGCTATCCGCGATCGTCACAGATGCCGAAGCAAAACTATTGCTGACAACAGCTTCTGTCTTGCAAAGCATAGAAAGTCGCTTCGCTCAAGCATCAGAGTTAGCCTCACTACACGCTCTTGCTACAGATAACGTCACCAGTGACCAGGCATTGAAGTGGCAGGAACCGGACGTAAATAGCGAAACCCTAGCTTTTCTGCAATATACGTCTGGTTCTACAGGAACGCCCAAAGGCGTAATGGTGAGTCACGCCAATCTACTCCACAACTGCGAGTACATGAGGCAAGCATTCGACCTCACACCAGACAGTGTGTCTGTCTCATGGCTACCCAGTTTCCATGACATGGGACTGATTTTAGGGATTCTCGAACCCTTATACACGGGATTGCCAGCCATCTTGATGCCCCCAACCGCGTTTGTGCAACAACCGATTCGATGGCTACAGGCAATTTCGCACTACAAGGCAACTCATTCGGGTGGTCCTAACTTTGCCTATGAGCTGTGTATCAACAAAATTACACCGGAGCAATTAGAAACCCTTGATCTGAGCAGTTGGCGCTGTGCCTTCAACGGTGCAGAACCTGTCCGCCGCCAAACCTTAGAACAATTTGTTACAAAGTTCAAACCTTATGGGTTCCGCTCTAACGCCTTATATCCCTGTTATGGCATGGCGGAAGCAACGTTGATGATTTCCGGTGGGCTAGTCGATGCCGAAGCTATTTACTGCTCTGTTGAGGCGAATGCATTAGAACAGAATCAGATTGTAGAAGCATCATCAAGGACCCAAAGTGTCAAACATTTGGTCGGTTGTGGTCACGCTTGGCTCGATTGCAAAGTTGTCATTGCTGACTCAGAATCGCTCATGCAATGCCCTCCCAATCAAGTCGGGGAGATTTGGTTATCGGGGCGCAGTGTGGCTCAGGGCTATTGGAGACGACCAGAGCAGACAGAACAAACCTTTGGGGCGCAGTTACAAGACACTGGGGAAGGTCCCTTTCTGCGGACGGGGGACTTAGGCTTCTTGCAGAATGGAGAGTTGTTTATCACCGGGCGGCTCAAGGATATGGTGATTATTAGAGGTCGCAACCATTATCCCCAAGACATTGAACTGACGGTGCAACAGAGTCACCCAGCCTTACGACCTGACTGCGGTGCTGCGTTTGCCGTAGAGGTCGATGGAGAAGAGCGCTTAGTGGTGGTTCAAGAAGTCCATCGCCATGCTCTGCGGCAACTAAATCTGGATGCGATCGTTGAGGCAATCCGTCGAACTGTATCAGAGGAGCATGAACTACAGGTTGATGCCGTGTTGCTGTTAAAGCCAGCGAGCATCCTGAAAACCTCTAGTGGTAAGATTCAGCGACATGCTTGCAGAAATGGATTCTTGATGGAAACGCTCAATGTTGTGGGAGAGTGGCGACAGAAGCTTGAGGAAATTAAACCTGAAGCCGTCTCTAATCAAGCCTATTCCCATGAGCAGCGATCGCAACTACAAACTCCCACGGAAGCCGTCATTCAAGCTTGGCTGGTTGCCAAGCTATCAGCATTGCTGCGGGTTGCCCCACAAGAAATAAACACTCAGCAGTCTCTGGCTCAGTATGGTTTAGACTCTTTAGTGATGGTGAACCTTGCTGGTGAATTAGAGCACTGGCTGGGCTGCAAACTTTCGAGTACTGTCGTCTATGAATACCCTAGCATTGCTGCTTTAGCTGATCACTTAGCGAATCCGACCATTACTAATTTCCAGTTGCCCGCTTGCTTAGTGCCGCTTC
>JBGTJW010000638.1:0-3232 GCA_041744955.1 Stenomitos sp.
CCCAAAGTAGCTGTACACACCGTCGAAGCCAGCCGCATTAGCAACAGCAACGTAGACATTGTTCATCCACGCCATTGCCTTTGAAACCATGACCTGCTGTTCTTTTGCGGGATACATGTAGCCCTGGCAGCGCACAATCAGTTCAGCGCCGCGCATTGCGCAATCACGCCAAATTTCGGGATAGTTGCCATCGTCACAGATGATCAGACTGACTTTTAAGCCCTTGGGACCGTCGGAGACGTAGGTGCAGTCACCCGGATACCACCCTTCGATCGGTGTCCAGGGCATGATTTTGCGGTATTTCTGAACGATCTCACCTTGATCGTTCATTAAGATCAGGGTGTTGTACGGCACCTTGTTGGGATGATCTTCGTGGCGCTCGCCCGTCAGTGAAAAAACGCCCCAGGTTTTGTTGCGAATACACGCTTCGGCAAAAATTTCGGTTTCTGGTCCAGGGATGGAGACGGCAGTTTCCATCATTTCGCCAGCATCATACATGATGCCGTGGGTTGAATATTCTGGAAAAATTACCAGATCCATACCCGGAAGACCAAGCTTCATGCCGTCGATCATAGAGGCGATATTTTTGCAGTTTGCAAGCACCTCTTCCTTGGTATGCAGGCGCGGCATTTTGTAGTTAACGACCGCAACCCCTACAGCGTCGTCGCTGGACGAAATATCACCGTGATAAGACATGCAAGCCTCCTAATAATCTTTGTGCGTCACAAATTCTTTGCTTCAGGACAGATCAAAGTACTGGCAATAGGGGCTAGTGTATCGACTTCGATCGACCGACCCTGTAACGACGGTTACAATTTTTTCCTGTAGCGCAACTGTAGGAGCAACGAACAACGTTAATGTCCAATCATCCAGGGTCGCCCACCGTTGTGCGCTCGCGCTTTGGGTCGTTCTGGCTCACGATCGTTCGATCGTTGGACTAATTCTGGCTCTGAACGTGCCGTTTTTAAGCGCAATGAACCCGATAACAGTGCTGGCGCTGAAAAAAGCCGTCTGGTAGCACCTTCGCAGGTAGGGCAACTAGCCGGATCGTTACATTCTGCGATCGATCGCCATTGATCAAATACACCGCAGTTATCACACTTGAACTCGTAAAGAGGCATTTTGTTATTTACCTTGTCTGGATGATGCGCTGGCGAAATTGAAGAGAGTTAAGAGTTTTGAGTGTCGAGTTTTGAGTTAAAGAGAGGTTCGCACTTTAGAGTTTATGCATCAGTGTTTGGAGCCAATTCAGTGTAGGCAATTGATCAAACAGCCCCCATTACCTTTGACAAACTCGCGTCATCACTCCTGAACTCTTAACTCAAAACTCTTAACTCAAAACTCTCAGCTTTTCCCTATACAGGCAGAATGGGCTTGTCGAAGATCGCCGTTGGGATTGCCACCGTACAGCAGGCGTTGGGAATGTCCACAATGCCGCTGACTCTGCCTTCCACTGGAGCACAGCTTAAGAGAAGATAAGCCTGTTCGCCGGTGTAGCCGAATTTCTTTAGATATTCGATCGCGTTCAAGCACGCCCGCCGATAGGCAATGTGGACATCCATGTAGTGCTGCTTGCCCGTAAACTCATCGACCGAGATGCCTTCAAACACCAGGTATTCGGAGAAGCGAGGCTCAACTGGACCAGGCTTGAAGATGGGGTTGACCATGCTGTACTTCTCAACACCACCTTTGATGATGTCTACATGGATGTCGATAAAGCCAGACATTTCGATCGCGCCGCAGAACGAAATTTCACCATCCCCTTGCGAGAAGTGGATGTCGCCCATCGACAGCTTTGCGCCTTCCACATACACTGGGAAGTAAATGCGAGTGCCCTTTGAGAGGTTTTTGATGTCGCAGTTGCCGCCATGTTCACGGGGGGGTACAGTCCGTGCGCCTTCAGCCGCCACGCGATCGAACTCAGACTTAGACAACTGTCCAAGAATCGCGTTCTTTGGATTGGGCAGCGCTGCCAACACTGGTTTGTCGCCAGAAAGACCTGCGCCATAGGTTCGCAAATCGGGAGCTGTGTCTACCAGCTCTTTTTCGCGCTTGTTCCAGGTTGCAAGCAGTTCGTGAGACGGCGCACAGCCAATCAAACCAGGGTGAATAATGCCCGCAAACTTCACGCCTGGAATGTGTCTGGAGGTCGTGTAGATGCCTTGAAAATCCCAAATCGCTTTCGCTGGATCGGGATAATGATCGGTCAAAAACCCGCCACCGTTCTTCTTGTCAAAAATGCCTGTAAAGCCCCATTCATCGCCCTGAAGGGCACCAATATCAACCAGGTCAACGACCAAAATATCGCCAGGTTCTGCACCGTTGACATGGATGGGGCCGCTCAAAACGTGAACGACGGTTAAATCGACATCGCGAATATCATCCGGGCTGTCATCATTTTTAATCTGACCATCCGTCCAGTCTTTGCACTCAATCCGAAAGACATCGCCCGGATTGACAGAGACAACGGCGGGAATATCCGGATGCCAGCGATTATGACCAGGCAACTCTTGCTGATCCATAGGCTTGGTCAAATCGACTTGAAATAATGTCTTTGGCATAGAACGCTCCTGCTCACCTAGTTGCTTAAACGATAAATTGCTATGTCAATCAACCTAAACAAATGCTTGACGATCGCCGCCTCAAATGGCTGCGTTGAACGATATAAAAGTTCAACGCAACAACCAAAAAGCCTGCAAAGATTTTGGGTTGAAAGCTGCAATAACTTACTTCAACTGCCTTTGAATCAGCATTCAACGGTTCAGATAACGTCTAGACTCTAGTGTCAAGCCTGTGTGCAATCTGTAGCTTTTATCACATTTATCACGATCGCAATCGTTCAAGGTACAGTTGTGCTGTTGGCACTGATTAGCTAAACAGTAACGTTGCTAAAGCGTCTGATGATGTCTTGTGATCATGATTTTATAGGCGCGATCGTTTCATTAAAAGTGTTCATTAAAAGCTACACTAAGCTGCTGGCTGGGAAGTAAAGCTGGCTCGAAAGCTGTGCCTGATGTTGTATCCGGTGGGCTAATTGCTTAGACTATTTAACATTAAAACTAGCGCCACGGATGCCTGACGATGCGATGTAAACAGCTTACTAATTGCCCTTTATCTGGTAGTAAACCATCTGTTCAAGAAAAGTCCTGGTTGTTAAGGCTGAAAGGCTTATTACTGCTGCTGACCGTTGCTTGCGGTCATAGTTCAATCGCTTCTGCACAAGTGGTCTCAC
>JBGTJW010000639.1:0-8009 GCA_041744955.1 Stenomitos sp.
TGCGCCTTTAGACGTTGCCCAATCTTTCATTGCAGCGGCAACCGCACCTGCCACCGATACATCGATTTTTCCACCTTTTTGAATCGTACTTCTAACGGACTTAAAGACATCCTTGGGCAGGCTTGCCTGCATCTTGCTTAATGTGAAGACATCCGTAGCCCACAGCGCTTCCAGACGTTGGGGCATTTTGGGCGGTTGGGGTTTGCGATCGGTGACTTGAGAGACAGCTTGAACGCGCAATTCATGGGTCATGAGGCTTTTTTCCTAAACGGTTGGCATATACGGACGGACAAAACTAAATGCCACAACCTCTGCAAAGAGGACGTTGTAGCTGACAAAGCTGTAGGTGAGAGCTTAGTACACTTGTGGCACAAAGAACTGTTCGTTGTGGGGCGGACGCACGTAGTCACGAGCAGGTCTACGTGGTGTCAGTTCTAGCGGTTCTGGTGTCATATCAACATACGGAATTTTGCTCAAGAAGTGATGGATGCAGTTGAGGCGGGCACGTTTTTTGTCGTCTGCTTCGACGGTAAACCAGGGCGCTTCCGGGATATTGGTATGGGCAAACATCACGTCCTTTGCCCGGGAATAGTCCACCCAGCGATCGCGCGACTCCAAATCCATTGGGCTTAGCTTCCACCGACGCGCCGGATCGGTTGTACGAGATTGGAAACGACGCTCTTGCTCGTCATCACTCACCGAAAACCAGTACTTCAGCAAAACAATGCCAGACCGAACGAGCATCCGTTCAAACTCAGGGCAGGTTTGCAAAAATTCCTGGTATTGTTCATCGGTGCAAAAACCCATCACGTGTTCGACTCCAGCCCGGTTATACCAACTGCGATCGAAACACACAATTTCACCAGCCGCAGGAAGATGCGCTACATACCGTTGAAAATACCACTCAGTTTTTTCGCGATCGCTGGGCGTACCCAAAGCAACCACTCGACAGCCACGAGGATTGAGCGGTTCGGTAATGCGTTTAATCGTGCCGCCTTTCCCAGCAGCATCGCGCCCTTCAAACAAGATGACAATACGGGCACCAATATGCTTTGCCCAATATTGCATTTTCACCAGCTCTATTTGCATACGAGACAGTTCGTTTTCGTATACTTTGCTAGAAAGTTTAGAGCTCCCCTCGCTTTCAGAAAGATGGTAGAGCGGCTTCTGCTCCTCAGCCTTATCCAGCTTAGCGTTGTCTAGCTCGGCTGCTTTCTTTTTCTTGTCCTTCTTCTTATCCTTTTTCTTGTCTTTCTTCGAGTGTTTCGGCTCTACAGCTAAAGACTCTGACATCGTAGTGGGCGGTTGGGTGCCGTTTACAATTTCGGGTTCCATGATTGCCTTATGACATGAGGGCGAAGCAGCTAACAGACAGGGGTTAAAGGCAGACGGCTCCGAGAGAACACAACCTTTAAAGCGACATTGCATCTAGAAAGGCAATTACCGTTAAATGATGGGTAAAGCACTACAGACCAATGCCTCGATCGCCACAACGCTTTGGACAGTTCTTTAGACAGGTGTAACACGATGCGAGCTTAGAAGCCGAGCTTTCCAATTTTTCGTTGTAATGATTTCAGTACTCCTGCTTAACCTGTCAGAAACCAAAGCTTTGAGCATAATCACTCATTGCATAGGGTTATAAAGAAGCTAATCAAGCTCCTCATTTTTAGCCTCCGCACAGCAATAGTGGTATTTTTACACCCGCCTTATAGTAGGAATAGAAACCGAAGATGTTTGTATCAAAAGCCACTAAACATTGCACAAACAAAAACTTGTACCTGACGAAGTGCCGGATCAACTCAATGAAACCCAGTTTGCATAGTGGTCAACTGATTAAATAGCAAGACGATCGAGGCGTTGGCTTCATTCAGCCAGTTGATGGGAGTAAAGAAGTTTTTCTGTACATCTCTGAACTAAAAGATGCAACTCGTCGCCCACAATGAGGCGACACAATTTATTATTACGTCGTCGCTAAAGATGGAAAAGATTGCGCTTACAACGCCTTTATTTTAGGAGCAAGCGGTAAGCCAACGTCTCCATCCTCAATCCATAAAACGACATCTAAGGCTGTTAAGGCTGCCTCTAAACCTACAGTTTTCATCTTTCAGGTATTACTTCTATCTGTTATATCGTTAGTTGGGTCAATCCATTTAGCTTTGAAGACAAGTAATCTGGTTCCGCTCCTTCTTTAGCCTGCGTCGTTAGCGCTCAGCATTCAGCGTTCAGCCTGCTCAGTTTAATTCTATCCGCTTACTTAAAAGCGCTTATAAATATTCCACTCAGCATTAGCTTCAAGTTGAAATGTACGGGCATTAATGCACGCTAATGCCAACCTCACTTAAGCGTGTCCGATCGCCTCGATCGCCGCTTCTAACGCAATGGAAACATGGGTCCAATGAGTGCCGCCTTGACAAAAAACTGTATACGGTTCTCGTAAGGGACCGTCAGCAGAAAACTCTGAAGTGCTGCCGTCAATGAAGGTGCCACCCGCCATCACTAACTGGCTCTCGTAACCGGGCATTGCAGCCGGTACAGGGTCAAGATAAGAGCCGATCGGAGAATGTTGCTGAATGGCGCGGCAGAAGGCAATGAGTTTTTCTGGCGACCCAAGCTGGACTGCCTGGATCACGTCTCGGCGAGGGGCTTGCGGGAGCGGGTTAACTGGATAGCCCAGGCGATCGAAAACAGTAGCGGTGAGATGATTGCCCTTCATGGCTTCGCCCACCATTTGCGGCGCGAGAAATAGCCCCTGAAACAGCAGCCGATTTTGGTCGAAGGTAGCGCCTCCAGCACTGCCAATACCGGGAGCGGTCAAACGACAGGTTGCGGCTTCAACGAGATCGGCGCGTCCTGCTACATAGCCCCCAGCAGTCACGATCGTGCCGCCAGGATTTTTAATCAACGAGCCTGCCATCAAATCGGCTCCGACAGCGGTTGGCTCTCGATCGGCAACAAACTCGCCGTAGCAGTTATCGACAAAGCAAACAGTGTTGGGGTTTTGCCGTTTAACAAGCTGGACGATTTTTTCAATGTCAGCGATCGCCAAGCTAGAGCGCCACGAGTAGCCACAGGAGCGCTGGATTAAGACCATCCGTGTCTCTGGCTGGATAGCAGACTCTAGGGCGTGCCAATCGATCGTGCCCAATTCAGTTAGCGCCAGTTCTCGATAGCGAATGCCAAACTCTGCAAGGGAACCTTGATTGTCTCCCCGGACACCAATCACCTCTTCTAGCGTGTCATAAGGGGAACCTGCGACGGCTAAGAGTTCGTCACCAGGACGAAGGGTGCCATACAGGGCACAGGCGATCGCGTGGGTGCCTGAGACAAACTGCACGCGCACGGCAGCGGCTTCGGCACCGACGATTTCGGCAAACACCCGATCGAGTACCTGTCGTCCCAAATCATCATGACCATAGCCTGACACACTACTAAAGTGATGCGTGCCAACTCGGTGATTGCGAAATGCCACCAGCACCCGCCGTAAGTTTTCCTTGACCTGAGCGTCAATTCCAGAAAAAATCAGGGATAGTGTTTGCTCTACTTCGCTTGAAAGATGAAAGCTGCTCATAGATGTCTCATTATTTTCTAGAATACGTTAGGTGTGTTCTGAAGCATCGCCGTGAATGACGCAGTCTTAGCTTGAGTCCACTCCTCTAGCAATAAGCGAAATCGATTGCCGTACAGATTGGCACCATAATCTACATTGAGATGAATGAATGACTGTTGCAACTTCTAAAAAAACAAACTTTGACTTGCCCGTGATTCTCTTCATGGCGATCGTGCATGGAGGCGCACTCTTTGCTCTCATACCAGCAAACTTTAGCTGGGCGGCGATCGGTGTTGCAGTCTTTTTACATTGGGTAACGGGCGGGCTAGGCATTACCTTAGGCTTTCATCGCTTGCTCACCCACCGCAGCTTTCAAGCGCCCAAATGGCTAGAGTATTTTCTTGCCTTCTGCGGCACGTTAGCCTGTGAGGGAGGCGTAATTGATTGGGTAGGAATGCACCGACTCCATCACTTACATTCTGATCAAACGGCTGATCCCCATGACTCTAATCGTGGCTTTTGGTGGAGCCATATGGGCTGGATGTTGCGCGAAATTCCTTCACGTTCTCAAGTCGATCGCTTTACCAAAGACCTGCGTGATGACCCCTTTTACCAATTTTTAAACAAGCAATTTATTCCCTTGCAGGTGCTGTTAGGTCTGGGTCTTTACCTGCTAGGTGGCTGGTCGTTTGTGGTTTGGGGCGCGTTTGTGCGTCTGGTTGCAGTCTTCCATTGTACCTGGCTGGTCAACAGCGCCACGCACCAGTTCGGTTACCGTACCTATGAGTCGGGCGATCGCTCAACCAACTGCTGGTGGGTTGCCTTGCTAACCTACGGTGAAGGCTGGCACAACAATCATCATGCCTTTCAGCACTCTGCCCGTCATGGCTTGCAGTGGTGGGAAATTGACATCACCTGGATGACCATTCAGCTTCTGCAAACCTTGGGGTTAGCAACAAAGGTAAAACTGGCAGGGAAAGAGTGAAAAAGTATAAAGAATAAAGGCTAAAGGCTTAGTAGGACAACCTTTTAGCCTTTAGCCCTTAGCCTTTCCTCTCAAAATTGTCCTGTGCCTTGCACAATATGTTTGACGGTCGTCAGTGTCTCTAAGCTAATTAACCCGCGTCGCTGACCTTTCTGGTTAGACATCCCAAGAAAAATCGAGTCACCTCGGTTGGGGTTGCGGGAGAACCGGGGCGAGGCATTGATGTAGGTCGAGGCACTGTTCACACCTAGCGCAAATTGTCGGCTTTCTTGATAAGACTCCGTCACCAAGCAGTCGGCATGACCACTGCTGTAAAGGTTAATCCAGGCGATCGCGGCTTCTATGTTGTCTACGACTTTGAAGGCAACGACTTTTGCCAGATAGGCTTGTCGCCATTCGGGTTCTTCGCTCAACCGGAGTTCAGGAAACTCCCCGCATAACTCAGCATCGCCTCTCACTTCAAACCCCTTTTCTCTCAAGCTGTTCCATAACATGGTGAGCGAAGAGGGGTTTTGATTGCGGTGAATTAAGACTTTTTCGATCGCATTGACTGGATCTGGTTCACTTTGATGGCTGTCGAGAATCATCCAACGTACGGCATCCAGGCTCCCAGACGGCGACCAGTAAAGGTAGCAATTGCCCATTGCCGACTTCAGCACAGGCGCAGCCGATTGGCGTACAATTTGCTGCACTAAATTGGGTCGCCCATAGGGAATGACCAAATTGATGTATTGGTCTTGAGCGATCAGCTCACGCACAGACGTGCCCTGATCAGAAGGAAAGGCTTGAAAGCAGCCATCTGGCAAGCCAGCCCGTTCGATCGCCCCATGTAGCGCCTGGGCAATCACCAGATTAGAATTGCTGGCTTCGCTACCCCCCTTAAGAATCAGACTATTGCCTGTTTTGGCACAAAGTCCGGCGGCGATCGCGGCAAGCTCTGGAAACGCTTCGTAGATCAGCACAATCACGCCGAGTGGCATCAACTGCGAGTAGGTTTGACAGTGATCAACCTGGTAAGTTGCATTCATCACGCGACCAATGGGATCAGGTAACTCACTTAAGCGCTGCAAAATCTGGATCGCTGCTTGAAGCCGCTCCGGCGTTAGTTTGAGCCATTCCAAAATCAAATCCGGTACTGCCATTTCACGGCTAGCTTCCAGATCCAGCGTGTTGGCATCGAGAATATCATCCTGCTGCTGCTTCAGCGCTTGAGCCATTGCCTGCACAGCGTAGCCACGCACTATCCCTTTGGTCGTCGCCATGTCCACAGACGCTCGATGGGCACGATAGACAGCAGTAACGGGATCGAGGGAGGGTCTAAAAAAATCAGTTGTCATTGAGCTAACGTCTATAAGCTAGCAAAACCATCAGTGCGGGAAGCAACGCCAACAGGAGCAGTACGATCACCCAAAACATGGGTCCAGAACTGCCTGGAGAGCCTAGCGCCAGCAGCAACCCGACGATCAACATCGTTAGCACAATACCAAGCGCAATCGACAGGTAGCTGTTGCCAAAGCCAGACGACGCGCCCTGCCACTGATGTCCGTTCCAGTGCCATGCCCGTTTATAGCGGTAGCTAGTGGAAAGCTCTTCTAGCACATAGCCGCCTTGTTCAACAACAAAAATTTGCTGACAACGATTACACCCAAACGCTTCGGTCAAAGCAATCTGAGTAAGCTGCCCCCGACGACGACACGGGCAGGGGTAGCTTTGAGCTAGATCTATCTTTTGAGCTTTTTGAGGTTGCACAGGCAGCAAAAAAACTTCTAGCAAAGATTGGGTAAGTGTCCAAGCTACAACAGTGCGAACTCTTTGGGCTGTACTTGTGCCCGCTGATCAAGCACCCAGATTCAGTTCATTCCTACTATCACTATCAAATAGTATGAGCGGCATTGACTGCTTAACGCAAATCTTACCATTCTTGCCCTCAATCTGAATCCGCCTTCAGGTTCGCATAAACATCTTTCCCAGTAAGCCAGGAAGGAGTTTGCCAGGGATACGATCGCCCAATTGCCAACATATCTACCGACCGAAGTGATGTAGAAATTGTGGACAGATAATTTCATCTAGATTCGCTTCAAACGCTGCTGGAACCAGTCTAAAAGCGCACCGATAGATTAAAAAAACAGATTACTAATGGGCTCTTTGGCAAGAATCCATTAGGAACCAGAACGTAAGCGGGTGACGCGATTCGAACGCGCGACATTCACCTTGGCAAGGTGACGCTCTACCACTGAGCCACACCCGCGAAATCAGACGATCTTTAATATCTCAGAAGAAAACGGATCTGTCAACTACTTAGGAAATTTTTCTTGGAGGTTTTCGCTTGAGGCTGGTCGTTTGGGGAAGTCGGGCTGCTGACAAACCCAGCCAAGTGAAGGCAGAGTGGTTAAACTCTCGATCGCGTACGATGGCTGGAAGCGTTCGTTCAGCTCCAAGCTGCCAGCAACGGTTTAAATTCAACGGTTCAAAGGCATGGATAGCATTCAACTCAGTGGCATTCGCTGTTATGGCTACACAGGCGTATTGCCAGAAGAGCAAGTTTTGGGACAGTGGTTTGAGGTGGAGCTAACGCTGTGGTTAGATTTGGCGACGGCTGGACAGAGCGATCGCCTGGATGACACGCTGGACTACCGCACAATCATTGCCACCGTACAGACGCTTGTGAAAACGGCAAAATTTGCGTTGCTAGAGCGGTTGGCAACCGCGATCGCTGATGCCGTTCTGTATCCAGCAGCGTCCAGTCCGGTTGCGCTTGTGCAGCAAGTGCGAGTGCGTTTGTGTAAACCTGCTGCACCGATTCCAGATTTTGGTGGCGCAATTACGATCGAGATCATGCGATCGCGCTGAAAGCCTGAGCGAAAGAAAAGCCCTATCGATCGACCAAAGCTGGCAAACCAAAGAGGGCTAGAGACGCAGTTAGGAGATATCTTGACTATCAAGCTATCTAGAGAAATTGCCTTACCCCGATTTTTTAATACGTTCTTAAACTCTGTGAAGCCGTCAAGCGGCAGCATGGAGTCTAAACGGTTGTTTGAGACGTGTCTGGCGATTAAAACCGCGACTACATCAACAAAGTCCGCCGACGCGGACTACGGAAAGGGAAGGGTCATAGCACCTGCGTTGCTTGAATGCCGTTAGGCTACAAGCATCTGGACTTTTAAGACATCCTCTAAAGCTGAAAGCTAGAAGCTAACAACAGATTAACGGCTGCAAATCAAATCAAGTTACCCGTTAGGAGCAGAAAGCTGGTAGCGTTTGAGCAAGACCTGATGCAGACATTGAAGGGAACTGAGGCTTACTATGCGAATTTTGTTTGTTGCTGCCGAAGCGGCTCCGATCGCAAAAGTCGGCGGTATGGGGGATGTCGTGGGGGCGCTTCCTAAAGTGCTGCGCCAGATGGGGCATGATGTCCGGCTTTTTCTGCCCTACTACGGCTTTCTACCCGACAAAATGACGGTGCCCAAAGAACCGATC
>JBGTJW010000640.1:0-3102 GCA_041744955.1 Stenomitos sp.
GACATCAACGACGGTAGCATTCAGCCCTGCTATGCCAAGTTCCTTAAACAGTTAGGTGTGCGGGCAAATCTGGTCGTGCCCATTCTTCAAACGGGGCATCTGTGGGGCTTGTTGATTGCCCATCAATGCACCCAGCCGCGCCAATGGTCAGAAGACGAAATTCAGTTGCTAAAACTACTGGCAGACCAGGTGGCGATCGCGATTCACCAGGCATCCCTCTATCAACAAGTGCAAACGCAACTGACCGAACGGATGCAGGCAGAAGCAAAAAATCGGTATCAGGCAATGCTGCTTGATGTGGCAACGGATGCGATCGTCGTGCGGGATCTCAACCATCAGATCACCTTCTGGAATCAAGGCGCAGCAGGACTATATGGCTGGTCAGCCGAGGAAGTATCTGGCAAGGCGGCGGTTGACCTCCTGTATCAAGAGGCTCCCTCCAACCTGTCAGAGATCTACCAGACCGTTCTTGTTACCGGGCAATGGCAGGGCGAACTGACACAATTAACGAAGACGCAAACAGAAGTGACGGTTGCCAGCCGTTGGACGCTGGTACGCCACTCCAACGGACAGCCCAAAGCCTTTCTGATTGTAAACACCGACATCACACAGAAAAAGTTGCTGGAACGACAGTTTCTCCGCGCTCAACGTCTGGAAAGCATTGGCACACTGGCAGGTGGTATTGCCCACGATTTAAACAATGTGTTGGCACCCATTTTGATGGCAGTGCCTCTGTTAGAAATGCAGCCTGAAAGTGCAAAACGCCAGAAATGGCTGAATGTGATTGAAACTAGCGCCAGACGGGGAGCCAGTTTGGTCAAGCAAGTATTGAGCTTTGCACGGGGCAGCGAAGGCGAACAATCGCTGTTAGAAGTGAAACACTTGATTGACGAGGTCAAACAAATTGCTGAGGAGACCTTTCCGAAAGCAATCAAGGTCATCACCCGTATACCAAACGATTTATGGATGGTTTGGAGCGATGTCACCCAACTGCACCAGATTCTCATGAACCTGTGTGTGAATGCTCGTGATGCCATGCCCCACGGTGGCATCCTGCAAATCACGGCTGAAAATACCGAACTGGACGAAAGCACGGCAAACCTACACCTCGGTGCTCATGCAGGGTCTTATCTGGTGATCACAGTAGCTGATACGGGTACTGGCATCGCCGCTCATCTGATCGATCGCATCTTTGACCCTTTCTTCACTACTAAAACAATTGGTCAGGGTACGGGCTTGGGGCTATCCACCGTGATGACCATTATCAACAACCATCATGGCTTTATGACTGTCTCTAGCCAGGTAGGGGACGGCACTAAGTTCAAAGTGTATCTGCCAGCGTTACAAAGCAGCGACGCTCAGGTATCCACATCACCAGAAATTTCTGATGGAGCGGGAGCATGGCTGTTGCTAGCAGATGATGAAGCGGCAATTCGGGAGTCCACCAAAACAACGCTGGAAGCCTATGGCTATCACGTTCTCACGGCAAGCAATGGCATTGAAGCGATCGCTCTTTACACTCAGCATCAAGCGTCTATTCGTCTAGTGCTCATGAACATTATGATGCCGACAATGGATGGTCCCACTGCGATTCATACCCTACAAGCCATCAATCCCAGGCTAAAGATCATTGCAACCAGTGGGCTAACCACCAATGAAACATTGGCAGAGATGGATATTCGAGTGGAACACTTCTTAATGAAACCCTTTACTGCCCCAGAGCTACTGCTCGCCCTGCATCAGACGCTTCAGACCTGAGACCAAAACCATTGAATGAGGGTTTGCAATATTAAAAACCATCATCCAATGTATCGTTTCCCCCTTCTTCAAAATCTTTCTCTACGTTGAATGTGATCGAAAAAGGTTGCACCTAACGATCGTGGTTTCTCTCAACATCGTATTGATTAGATTCTCTCATTATGACTTCCTGCCCTTGCTGCTCTGAACCCTTACTACGCCACATCCGTTATCAAGAGAAATACTGGTTCTGTCGCCATTGCTGGCAAGAAATGCCTGTGCTAGAAGAAGCTCTCCTTTTAGCATCGGTAAATTTAAACAATATAAGTTTAAAGACCCCTTCCAGACGGGAGCTTGTTACAGCTTAACAGACTCAACGTTTGCTTCAGTTGCAACGTTTGCGGCTCTCACTTGCGGCTCTCACTGTAAGCCCTTCACTCATCAACAAATGCTAAGTCTTACACAACGTACGATCGCAACGATCGCTCTTTGGTCCAGTAGTGAAACGTCAGGTAAGCGTTTACTGCTCTTGGTGCAACGGTTAGCTTTCAATTTAGGGCTAGCGGCACTGCTAACAGCGCTACTGTGCGCCGATCTCTTGCTTACAACAACTTTGGTTGTACCAACAGGGCGATCGGTAGAAAGCGGTTGTTTAGTCGATCAAGCCTTCTTTCATACATCCTTTCACCAATTAAGCTTTGTATCAAATGAGACAAGCTTTTCTCTATTTCGGTGCCTTTAGGGAACGTTAAATTCAAACTAAGTTTCTGGCTAATCCTGGGGGCAAAAAATGTACGACTATGAACTCCTACTACACTATTTAGAAGGACAAAGAGATTTTAGTGGTGTTGACCTTTCCAACATCAGTCTCCTAGGAGCCAATCTGGCAGAGATCACCTTAGCCAGTGCGAACCTCACGGGAGCCTGTTTGTCCTCAGCCTATCTGGCCTCGGCGAACCTCTGTAAAGCTAACTTGTTAGGAAGCAATTTAAGTCAGGCGTTCTTAAACAGAGCTGATCTAAGCTTCGCTAAACTCAGTCATGCAAACCTGACAGCCGCCGATTTAACTAAAGCGAATCTCAAGGGAGCCTCACTTGTACGGGCAAACTTAAGCGCTGCCAAACTAAGTGGTGCAAACTTAACTGGTGTAAACCTACGTGAAGCCAACTTGCAAGCAGTCAATTTATGTGGGGCTGACTTGCGGGGAATTAACCTACGTTCAGCCAATTTGCAGGGCGCGAACCTAAGTTGGGCAAACCTGAGTGGTGCCCGGTTAAGCGGTGCAGTGCTGCAAGGTGCCCTTTTAACGGGAGCGAAGCTGAATGACGCTTACTTAAATGGTGTGGATCTCCGAGGTGCCGATCT
>JBGTJW010000641.1:0-6051 GCA_041744955.1 Stenomitos sp.
ACGCTTATTTAGCCCTCTATCACGATCAGGGATTGATCCCAGTTAAGCTGATGGCATTCGATCGAGCCGTCAATACCTCGATCGGACTACCTTTTGTACGAACATCACCCGATCACGGCACAGCCTTTGACATTGCAGGGCAGGGTATAGCCGAAGCAACCAGCATGAGAGCGGCACTAGAACTAGCAGCAACACTATGCAACGAGCGGCATCAAGCTTGCAGTTCTGACCCTCTTTCGCAGACTGGTCTTCCCAGCGCCAACGGGGTTACAGGCGTTTGGCAGTAGCAGGATTTTTGACAGTAGCAGGATCAAAGATTGCGATCGTTCTTGTAGGCGATCGATCAGCAAGCAGAAGCACATACCTGGCGAAAGCAGGCTTGACTCATAGGAATTGTTAATAGGTTGCAACAATAATTCATATCAAACCTTAAATCTACTGAGAGAAGGTGGTTTCAGCACCAGTAAAGGGAAGAATGGGTTAAGGTTTGATGACTTTTTCAACAGTTCTTAATACAATCAAAGAGGATTTAGCGCGAAAATGAAAAATGATTAGTATACAGGACTACAGTCCTACCTCGCTAAATCCTAAGCTTGAGTTTTTATCTATTGCTACTGCTTCTATTGCTACCGCTACAGTGACGTTGGGTTACACCACCAAGCCTCTCCACTTTTAGCCAAACTTAACTAACCAACACAAGGGTGAGACCATGCTTCAATCCGCACAATATTCTCTTAGTGTTATTCAAGACGAAGCGCGTGAACTGGTTCAAAAGGGTACGGTCAGCCGCCATCAGCCGATCTATATCCTCTGCCAATACATCCCAGCACGCGAGTGGGCATCGATCGAATGCGAACTGGAGCGCTGCAACTTTCTGCTACGCGATCGCATTGGCGATTTAGTCGGGCGTGAACAGTGGGACAACGACTAAGCGATCGTGTTGCTCCACTGCCTTAGCTTTGGCACCATGCCTATGCCTTTGGAAACTCTTTGAGGTTTGATCCTTCAAAAAGATCCCTCGAACCAGCGCTTCGCAACGGTTACCCGTCTATCAGCCAGCCTCAACCCTCACAGACCTGTCTGCATAGACGCGGCTGAGTGGTCACTCGTTCCACTCAGGATGGTGGATTAACTAACATGAAGTCTCTCCTTTCTGTAGGGACATGGAACGTCCCTACAGAAAGCATTGCACCTGATTCAATCCGCGTTCCTAAGAGGGTGCGTTTTGGTTTCTGAGTGTTTCCAACTCAGCACGCATCGCTGCAATCTGCGCGGTTAGCTCCTGCAACTCTAGCTGGATTTCGGGTGTGGCAGATGGCGTAGTCGCAGTTGTGCTGGTCGTACCGGAAGTTGGAGACTGGTTAGCACGTTGAGCCAGCAGCGTATCCACAAAGTTGCGAGCTTCTTGCTCGGTGACTTCGCCTTTTTGTGCCCATTCAGACGAGAGTACGCTCCACTCCTGATTCAGTTTTGAGAGGTTCTCATGACGTTTTTCGGAGTCTTGTAGCACTTCTACTAACGATGCTGTTGCACCAAGCGTGACGCGAAAACCGTTTTGAAGCAGTTGTACAAGATTGTCAGCATTCATTTCAGCCACGTCCTTTACTAGCGATGCGAATAGTCTAAGCCCAATTTTTTCAGAACTCCGACTTCTGTAAAAATCGAAGTTCTTTTTCACTTA
Source organism: Stenomitos sp. (assembly GCA_041744955.1). Lineage (GTDB taxonomy): Bacteria > Cyanobacteriota > Cyanobacteriia > Leptolyngbyales > Leptolyngbyaceae > Stenomitos. The sequence continues at coordinate 1,682 of JBGTJW010000641.1, forward strand.
GGATTGCTCTAAATACTGATTGATGTCTTCTATCAGACGGCTGAGTTCTGCTTCTGTCGTCAGACGAATGCGATCGTCTCTGACGGTAATTAAAACTTTGGCGGCGAACGGCGTTGCCCAAATGTTAGGGTTGCAAAAAATTTCGAGAAACACATCGCCTGTGTACTGATATTCCATCGGCTTTTGTGGCGTACCGCGACTGCCGGGGGCTGTCTTTACGGCTGTGGCTTTGAGGCGATCCATCAACTGAGAGAGTGCCGTTTGCAGCTCTTTGGCAGCCTGGGGCGTAAAGCTGATGGCAACAGACCCTTCGAGAAGATTGATAGTGAACCGAGACATAGCTGCTTACACCCAATGATCGCCATTCTAAATAGTACTGGTGATAGTAACTGAAAAGATCTTCTCTTTACGAATGGGTTACTTTCATGACCGCAAAGGCGTGGCTACCCGTGGGGCATCATGCCACTAATCGGCTGCTGCTAGGGAACGATCGTAACTGCTGCCAACTCCTGCGAATCTTTGCCTACAAGCGCCGAGTGCCAGTAGTGCTGGCGCGATCGCTGCCCTACAGTAAGGGAATTGAGTTTGCTTAATGCCGTGGTTGCAGATAATCGATCGCAGGTTCGGAGGGTGTTGCTAATCACTCTGCTGCTTAACCTGTTTGTGATGGTGTTGAAAGCTGGCATTGGCTGGCTGACTGGGTCGCTTAGTTTAATGGCAGACGCACTGCATAGCGTGACTGATAGCGCAAACAACATTTTGGGGTTAATTGCCAGTCGGTTTTCATCGCCTGAACCCGATCGCGATCACCCTTATGGACATCAAAAGTTTGAGGCCGTGGGTGCCCTGGGCATTGCTGCTTTCCTGGGGATCGCCTGCTTCGAGATTTTGCAGGGCGCGATCGAAAACCTCTTGCAGCCCAGCCATGCTTTGGTAAAAATTTCGCCTCAAGAACTCTGGCTGCTGTTAATTGTGCTGGGCATCAACATCTTTGTTGCGTTTTACGAGCGGCGGGAAGGGCTGCGTGTTGGGAGCGCCATTCTCGTTGCCGACGCGAAACACACAATGAGTGATATCTGGGTCACGATCAGCGTGATCGGCGGTTTACTTGGCATCTGGATCTGGGGGTTTCAGTGGCTTGACGTAGTGCTTGCCTTTCCGGTCGCGCTGCTGGTCTTTTTTAGCGGATGGTCAGTGCTCAAAGAAAACCTGCCGTCTTTAGTGGATGAAATGGCGATCGCACCCGAAGCGATCCACGCGATCGCCATGCAGGTTCCCGGTGTCATCAACTGCCACGACATTGCATCTAGAGGGATCGTGGGTCGGCAAAGCTTTATCGAGATGCACTTAATTGTGAGTGCAACGGATGTCGTAACGGCTCACCAAGTTACCGAAGCGGTAGAAGATAAATTGGCAGAACGGTTCAGCCCAGTTCGCATTCTCATTCACCTTGAGCCGCCGTCTTACATCTCAGAGCAGATCACGTATGAACCAAAAGCGTGAAGTGAAGCTGCTGTCGATCGTCAACTATCACGATTGCCACAGAACTCAGGACATTGGGATCCAAGGGGGGGGGTGGGCTTCGCCCCCAGCCAGGGGTTCTACCCCTGCACCCCGTCCTCACCAGTATGGCTACTGCTAGATCGTCTCTTTTTCTCTTAAAAATATGAAAGCCCCAGGTTGCCCTGGGGTTTTGGAGTCATCAGCTCTTTGCACTATTGAAGGTAAAAGAAATCACAACGTTTTTACTCTACCTAAGGGTGGAGGAACGGGCGCAAAGCCAAAGAAAGATGACGCGAAGCCGTATAAAGCAACCATTACAATCAGTGTAGGTTGTTATAAAGACAGCACTAAAGACCGCAACAGGGAGCTAATTTTTCATGGAGTTTGTCACCGATCCGTCGATCGCGACCAAAATCCTCAAGATGCGCCAGCGTGTCCGTTGGGGTGAACAGGCGATCGTGCAGCGAGACATTGACCAAACTCGCCTGGTGCTGGATGACAACCAGGAGGACAGCCCAGAGTTTTCCTTTCTCGTGCTAGGAGACAGCGGTTCTGGCGCACATCGGGGGCACAATCCTCAGCGGCGCATTGCCGAGCAAATGGTGCAGCAGCGAGACGGCTGTCGCTTTGTGCTGCATACGGGTGATGTTGTTTACCTGACTGGCTCAAGTACCTTTTATCCTCCCAATTTTATTGAGCCGTATCGGGAGTTTCTGGTCGGCGGCAATGACTTCAAGCACATTGCCTACGATCGCATGGTGTTTAACCTGCCGTTTCTGCCCATTCCCGGCAACCACGACTATTACGATGTGTCGATGCTGTTGGGCTTGCTGTCGCAGGTTACCCTCCCGCTGCGTAAACTGCTGCGATCGCACCTTGATCTAGATGTAAGTTGGCGTGGTTCGATCCAGGGAAACGCCTACGCCCGTGCCTTTCTGGACTACCTTAAAGCCTACCAGCCGGGAGCCGAGCTAGAACGTCATCTGGATCAACACTATACGGCTAAAACCGAAACGGGACGCTGCTTACGCTATCAACCGGGGCGCTTTACTCGCCTGCCCAACCGCTACTACACGTTTCGGTCTGGTGGCATTGACTTCTTTGCGCTGGATTCAAACACCATTAACGCACCGATCGCCCTACCCAACAATCTTGCTGGAGACCAGTACCGCCGTCAGCTAGAACAGCAACGAACCGACGTAGATAACCAGATACAAGAAATTTTGCTGACCCTTACGAAGCTAAAGCCTGATGACCCAGACGATGCAGAACGGACGGATGACCTGCACGCCAAGCTAGAGCAGCTCACCGAAGTCACGCAAGATATTACAAAGCAGCTTGCCTCTGATGAAACAACCGAGACAGATTCAGAGCAATTGGCATGGCTTAAGCAACGGCTCATCGAGTCATGGCACACAGACGCGGTACGGGGACGCATCCTCTTTTTCCACCATCCGCCCTATGTGACAGAAGCAACGAAATGGCACCAGGCGCAAACCCTAGCCGTGCGCGATCGACTCCGACAGGTGTTGAATGCAGTGGCTAGAGCAGTGGGCGATCGGGCGGGCGATCGTCCCATTGTCGATCTCGTGCTGAATGGTCACGCTCATTGCCTGGAATATCTCCGCACGGCAGAGACAGGGCACGCTGACGCAAACACAAACTGGATTATCTGTGGCGGTAGTGGCTTTAGTCTGCGCCGCCAGCGAGAAGAAGGCGCAACCGTGACCGAATGGTTTGAGAAATCTGGTGCCGCGAGTGAAACCGTCGTTGCCAAGTCGGAACTCTTTGTGGGGCGGAACGGGCAAGGATCATACCGACGACGACCCTACTCGTTTCTACGCATTGATGTGCAGGCGGGCACGCCACCCAAATTCGTAGTGCGACCCTTTATTGCAGAGCGCTACCAAAAGGCGTGGAACGACTATACACTTGACCCATTTGTGATTGGCTAACGGGTGCTTGTCGCGGTAACGCCAAACACGTTCAAACAACCGCTTCGGTCGTGTGCTGGGTCAAGCCTAGCGAAACAAGTTCTGAAAGAAGGTGGGAGACTGCCAAACCATATAGCCAATGCCTGCCACTGCCAGGGTAATCGCGATCGTCATGCCATACCCAATACACATGAGCAAGCCATCTGCTTCTAGTGTGGCAACCGCTAACAGCAGAATCCCAACAGTGGGGATGGGATTGGTAAAGGGAATCGGGAGCATGAGCAAAAAAGCCAACCACGCAATGCACACCCCGTTGAGCCGCCAGATTTGATGACTTTCAGCAAGCCGTCGCAACCGTGGTCGGGCAATTTTCTCCAGTAGCCCCGTCACTTGCCGCAGCAAGGTGAGCAACTTGAGCGCCAGCCAGTTTGGAAACTGAAATTGGGCGATGCGTTGGGGCAACCAGGGCGATCGTCGCCCCAACGCCATCTGTGCTGCCAACACCAGACAGCCGAAGCCTAACGGACCGGCAAACCCTGGTGGCATTGGCAGTAGAAACGGTAATGCCATTAGCACAATTACCAGACCAAAGCCTCGCTCCGACGTTTCTGCCAGAATGTCGCCCAGCGTCAGCGGCTTTTCGATGAGGCGATTGAGCAGGGTCTCCAGGTCTTGCGAAAATCTCAGGTTCATGGGTTGGATGATCCTCGTTCCACCGCTAGACTAACGCGTTTAGTCTGATGTTCCCATGCCACTGCCGTCCCGGTGTGTATCGAGGACGATCACCGTTAGACTACTAGGGCGTGTTTTAAAACCTTTTGAGAAGGTTTGCTAGCCTGGGGAAGGTGAGTTTTGCATCTACCCATGATTCTTCCCCCTCAAAGTCGAGGCGATTTGAGCCAGGCTCAATGGCACAAACTAAAACCACTCCTA
>JBGTJW010000642.1:0-34866 GCA_041744955.1 Stenomitos sp.
AGTGCTGCGATTGGAAGTCATTACTGGAGCGCGATCGCCGCTCGATGGCAAACCGATTACGGCCAGTGAGTATGCTCAGCTTCAGGCAGAGTTGCAAGTGCCTGGACCCGCTCGACCGCAAGTGGGTCGCGACCTGGAAAAGAACCTTAATTTGCTGCGTCTCCGCAAATTTATCAAAACCTTTTTTCCATTCTTGCCAGTCCGTTAGTTAATCCTTTAGTTAAGCGGCACCAGGCAGGAGACTCAAGCACTTCAAGCTTCTAACGCACCGGGCGATCGATGCTGACTCCTCGGCACGTCACAGCATAGTCTCCAACTGTAAATAAGCTCCAACTGTAAAAAGTTGTTAGCAAAGCCGGATGCCCAAATTTTGTGGGTTGTTTGATGAAGTTTTGCAACGAAAAAGCGGAGTGGTTGCTCAGAAAAAATGGGTTTTATGTAACAAAATACTTAAGATATCCTTATCAAATTGTGTCGGATGGTTCCTGGAACGCTTATGTGGACTGGTTTTCTGGTACAACGGTGTGTATGCGATTATTGTAACGGTCAGTATTCAGTCATCCGCAACCAATACTCCTGAAAGATGGTGTGGTGCCCAACCGTTGACTGCCTGCTCGTCACTGCCCCGCATAACTCGCGCATTACCAGACTAAGGAGCTTAACTGCATGTTCACACACGTCAAGCCCACCATCAGACACGTCGCACCCGATGACCTGCGGGGACGCGCTCTGCTAAGAGTGGTCTATGTCGTGCTAGAGCCTCAGTATCAGAGTTCGCTTTCGGCAGCGGTTCGCGCTATCAACCAGAACCACCCCAATCTGGCTGTCGAGATTAGCGGCTACTTGATCGAGGAACTCCGCGATTCGGATAATTACGAAGCATTTCAGCGTGACGTAGCGCGGGCAAACATTTTCATTGCGTCGCTGATTTTTCTAGAAGATCTGGCAGACAAAGTGGTGGCAGCGGTAGAGCCACACCGCGATCGCCTGGATGTAGCAGTCGTCTTCCCCTCCATGCCCCAGGTGATGCGCCTGAACAAGATGGGCAGCTTCTCGATGGCGCAGCTAGGGCAATCCAAGAGCGCGATCGCCCAGTTCATGAAAAAGCGCAAGGAGAAATCTGGGTCTGGCTTTCAGGATGGGATGCTAAAGCTGCTGAACACGCTGCCCAAAGTGCTGAAATACCTGCCAATGGATAAAGCGCAGGATGCCCGTAATTTCATGTTGAGCTTTCAATACTGGCTCGGTGGCTCGCAGGAGAATCTAGAAAACTTCCTGCTGATGCTCGCCGATCGCTATGTCTACAAGGACATGGAGACGGACAGCGGTGCGTTGCAGTATCGCGATCCCGTGACCTATCCTGACCTGGGCATCTGGCATCCCCTTGCGCCCACCATGTTTGAGGATGTGAAGGAATACCTCAACTGGTTTAACTCGCGCACTGATATTTCGGACGAACTGAAAGATCCCCTTGCCCCCTGCGTGGGTCTGGTGCTGCAACGGACGCACTTAGTAACGGGTGACGATGCCCACTATGTAGCGATGGTGCAGGAACTCGAAAGCATGGGCGCACGGGTGATTTCGGTCTTTGCAGGCGGACTGGACTTTTCCAAGCCTGTTGAGGCGTTCTTTTACGATCCCCTTTCTAAACAGCAAAACGCCATTGTGGATGTCGTGATCTCGCTGACTGGGTTTGCCCTGGTCGGTGGACCCGCCAAGCAGGATCATCCCAAGGCGATCGAAGCCCTCAAGCGCCTGAACCGTCCCTATATGGTGGCGCTGCCGCTGGTGTTCCAAACCACCGAAGAATGGGAGGACAGCGATCTTGGGTTGCATCCCATTCAAGTCGCTCTGCAAATTGCGTTGCCCGAACTGGATGGCGCGATCGAACCCATTATTCTTTCGGGTCGGGATGGCATGACGGGACGCGCGATCGCCCTGCAAGATCGGGTCGAAGCGATTACCCAACGGGCAATGAAGTGGGCAAACCTCCGCCGCAAGCCCAAGCTCACGAAGAAAGTGGCGATCACCGTTTTCAGCTTTCCGCCCGATAAAGGCAACGTGGGCACAGCGGCATATCTGGACGTGTTCGGCTCCATTTACAAAGTGATGGAAGCCTTGCAGCACAACGGCTACGACGTGAAAGACTTGCCCGAAACGGCAGAAGCGCTGATGTTGGAAGTGCTGCACGATGCCCGCGCCCAGTACAACAGCCCCGAACTCAACGTTGCCTACCGGATGTCGGTGCCAGAGTACGAAGCGCTGACCCCATACTCCGAGCGTCTCCACGAATCCTGGGGACCACCACCCGGACACCTCAACACGGATGGACAAAATCTGCTGGTCTTTGGCAAAGAGTTTGGCAACGTCTTCATTGGCGTGCAGCCGACCTTTGGTTACGAAGGCGACCCCATGCGGCTGTTGTTCTCACGGTCTGCCAGCCCCCATCATGGGTTTGCTGCCTACTACACCTACCTGGAGCAGATCTGGAAAGCGGATGCCGTCTTGCACTTCGGCACGCATGGCTCGCTAGAATTCATGCCCGGTAAGCAGATTGGGATGTCCGATACCTGCTTCCCCGATAGTCTAATTGGCACCATTCCAAACCTCTACTACTACGCAGCGAACAATCCCTCGGAGGCAACGATCGCCAAACGTCGTTCCTATGCGGAGACGATCAGCTACCTCACACCACCTGCTGAGAATGCTGGACTGTACAAAGGCTTGAAGGAACTGGGTGAACTGGTTGCGTCTTACCAGACCTTGAAAGATACGGGGCGCGGTGCCCAGATCGTTGATTCGATTATGGACAAAGCGCGGATCTGCAACCTGGACAAGGATATTGAATTTCCTGAAAGCGCAAAGGAACTGGAGCCAGAAGCCCGCGATACGGTGGTCGGCAAGGTTTACATCAAGCTGATGGAAATCGAGTCGCGTCTGTTGCCCTGTGGTTTACACGTCATCGGCAAACCACCCACGGCAGAAGAAGCGATCGCCACACTGGTCAATATCGCTAGCCTCGATCGTCCTGAAGACGATATCCTCAGCTTGCCCAGCATTATTGCCAAAAGCCTCGGTCGCACAATGGAGGAGATTTACCAGGGCAGCGATCGTGGTGTGCTGGAAGACGTGCAGTTGCTGCAAGACATTACCCTGGCAACCCGATCGTCGGTCGCATCGCTGGTACAGGCTCAGGTCGATGCCGATGGTCGCGTTGCGCGCGTTGCCAAGCTCAACTTCTTTAACATGGGCAAGAAGGAACCCTGGGTGGAAGCTTTGCACCAGGCAGGCTATCCCAAGGTGGACGTTGAGCAAATTAAGCCCCTGTTTAACTATCTAGAATTCTGCCTGAAGCAGATTGTGGCGGATAACGAACTCGGTGCCCTGCTCACGGCATTGGAAGGCGAATACGTTATCCCTGGTCCTGGTGGTGACCCCATCCGTAACCCGGATGTACTGCCCACAGGGAAAAATATCCATGCCCTCGATCCCCAGGCGATTCCAACCTCTGCCGCAGTGAAATCTGCCAAAGTGGTAGTCGATCGCCTGCTTGCCCGTCAGTGCGCGGACAATGATGGGAAATATCCAGAGACGATCGCGGCGGTTCTTTGGGGCACTGACAACATCAAGACCTATGGCGAATCGCTGGCGCAAATCTACTGGATGCTGGGTGTGGCTCCGTTGCCCGACTCGCTGGGACGCATGAACAAGCTGGAGCTGATTCCGCTGGAAGAACTCGGTCGTCCCCGTATTGATGTGGTGGTGAACTGCTCCGGTGTGTTCCGCGATTTGTTTATTAACCAGATGGCACTGCTCGATCGCGCCGTGAAAATGGCAGCCGAAGCGGATGAGCCACTGGAAATGAACTTCGTCCGCAAGCACGCCCTCAAGCAGTCCGAAGAAATGGGCATCAACCTGCGTCAGGCTGCCACTCGCGTTTTCTCTAACGCCTCTGGTTCCTATTCCTCCAACATCAACCTGGCGGTGGAAAACAGCACCTGGGAAAGCGAAGCCGAGCTTCAGGATATGTACCTGGCGCGGAAATCCTTTGCCTTCTCGTCAGATAACCCCGGCACAATGGCGCAAGACCGTCAGATTTTCGAGTCTGCCCTCAAAACAGCAGATGTCACCTTCCAAAACCTGGACTCCTCTGAAATCTCGCTGACGGATGTCTCTCACTACTACGACTCCGATCCTACCAAGGTTGTGTCTCGCCTGCGGAACGACGGCAAAGCGCCGACCTCCTTCATTGCGGATACTACAACTGCCAACGCCCAAGTTCGCACCCTCTCCGAAACCGTCCGTCTGGATGCCCGTACCAAATTGCTTAACCCTAAATGGTACGAAGGGATGTTGAGCCACGGCTACGAAGGCGTGCGGGAACTATCGAAGCGGTTGGTCAACACAATGGGTTGGTCAGCAACCGCAGGCGCAGTGGATAACTGGGTTTACGAAGATGCCAACGACACGTTCTTCAAAGATGAGGACATGTCGAAACGCCTGCTCGACCTCAACCCCAGTTCGTTCCGCAAAATGGTGACGACCCTGCTAGAGGCAAACGGTCGCGGCTATTGGGAGACGAGTGAAGAGAACCTCGATCGCCTCCGCGAACTCTATCAAGAAGTCGAAGACCGCATTGAAGGGATCGAGTAACCGATTGACGCAATTAGTTGGGCATCTTGTCTGTAGGGATGTTACATGTAACGTCCCTACAGACAGAATTATATGATTTGATCGGAAGAAAGACCGATTGCTTTGTTGTGTATAACCTTTAACTTCTGTCTAGTGTAAATAAGTTTGAGTGTGTATAATCTAGGTGCATAAAAAAGCACGAATTACACACTACCTGCCATGACAACTAAAACGCTTTCTATTACATTAGTAGCAACCGCATTATTTACCGGAATAATGTATATGGCTGATGGAATTGGTTTAACTCAAGGACTCAATTCGATTGTGCGATTGAAAGATAAGAACGGCAGAGACGTCAGTATCGCTGGAGATCATAATTTATCTGTCAGACAAAACGACGTTTACACAATCGAGGTAAACGGCTGGAATGCAATGCGTGATCCAGTCAAAGTCAATATCAGTGCCTCTGGTAGTTTTACCTGTTCAGGAAACGTCAATGGCTCAATTTACAGTAAAAGAGCAATTGGTGCTTCTATTGGATCTATCAGTGGTAGGAGCATCCAAAAATCTACAGTAAGTTACAAGCTCTCGGCTAAGCAAGTTAGTAGCGCAAAATGTTCTGGTGGTGGTAATTTTACCCCTGACACTGGTACTGTATACGTTTACGTTGCATCAACCACAAAATCTCTGGGAACAGTTACCCAAACGATCAGGTTCTATTACGGTTATTAATTGCCTGCCTAACAATTAGAAATGTGGTCTATTTGGAGTTTGTAGATTTAGCTTTAGCAGCCATACTATTAGCCAATGTGTTACAAATCACCTTGTAAGTGTGTGCAAGCTTAACAGGCACGATTGCTTGCCATGAAGGTCAAGCCAAAGTCTGCAAAATCCAATAGTTCAAGTATTTGCCTGAGCACTGCGCTGAATGAGGTTTTTGTTGTGAACAGTGAGAATTCAGATTAACACATCGTTCCGCACGATTCGATTTTACTTTACAGACGCGGGGTCTGGTTTGAAAGTCAGGCACTTTGGAACGAGAAAGACCCCATTTGTCGGGCGAATATCGCATGCCTGCTGTCAGAGATGACAGTGAAACTGGCAGAGATGGAAGCAGAAGAAGGTAGAGAAGTTTTTAGAGCAAACGACGTCAGATAATCTTGCTTAAGAAGCGATCGCCTCCGCGAACTCTATCAAGAAGTCGAAGACCGCATCGAAGGCATTGAATAAGCGATCGCCTCTGTAAATCGGGCATTTTGTCTGTAGGGATGTTTAATGGAACGTCCCTACAGACAGAACCAGAGGCAGAAAAATGGACGAATAAACATTGTGCAGCTATTAGAAAGCGCACCGGAAAAGTTTTGTGGGAGTATTCTTTCTGTCGGGGAAGATGATTTGTTGCGAGTAGAACAAGATCTTGGCATGAAGCTTCCTGAAGACTATCGACAGTTCTTCATGTACAGCGACGGTGGAGAGTTTGTAGATTACCGCTTGTATTTGTTTAACCTGTACGAGTTTGAGTCCTTTAATCCCGACCCAGATTGGTCTCAAGGGTTACCTGGCATGATCTTCCTTGGTAACGATTGTGGTGATAATCTTTTCTACTTTGATCCAGAGAACTATCTTGGCAAAGGAAACTGGGCAGTTTTTTCCGCTGGCATGGGAGACTGTAGTTTTGAGTATTCTTCATACGAAGCTTCAAGCTTCAGCCATCTCATTCAACAAGCCTTAAACGGCGAACCCCTGAGGAAGGGACCCTGGCTCAAAGATGATGGCACGCTACCACGACCTGATTAATAACCTTCTTAGACATTCGGCAGGGGCGTTACATGTAACGTCCCTACTGACGTTTTTGGGGATTGCGTGACTCAACATCACTACTGACGATCGTCGGGTTTCGTGCATTCAACGTCCTGAAATGCGATCGCCCAATTTTCCAGTCCGTACCCTAAAGCATCCTAAGCCTGGCAGCTATGAGAAAATATAAAAGTCACACGTTGCTCTCGACCCTATGACTACAGCAGACCTGTTCCCAACCCTAAAAAGTTTGCCTCGTGCAGGTAAATTGCAAGTGATGCAGTTTCTCATTGCAGAGTTAGCAAAAGAAGAAGAGCCAACACTACAACCTGGAGCAACCTACTCGCTTTGGTCGCCGCTCAACTCACACGAGGCAGCCCACAAACTCAGTCAACTCTTGGAAGCTGATTCAACAGCGCCGAATGCGTAAGGTTCAGCGCTTTAATTTTACAGAGGGGTTTGATACCTTCGGTGTTCCCGATGCTTTACCTCTATTGCCGCTGTCTCTTACCTACCGAGATTCATCAGTGGAGATTTCGGGACTGCTAGATACGGGTTCAAGTGTCAACGTCCTACCGTATAGCGTTGGAGTACAGCTTGGCGCGACTTGGGAAGAGCAGACAACCTCTGTGATTCTGGCTGGCAATCTAGCCACGACCGAGGCGCGAGGTTTACTGGTTTCAGCACAGATTAGCGATTTTGACCCAGTGCGGTTAGTTTTTGCGTGGAGCGCGTCTGATGATGCACCGTTGCTACTGGGTCGAATGAATTTTTTCTTAGAATTTGATGTCTGCTTCTATCGGTCACAACTTGCGTTTGAAGTCCGTCCCAAAGCATAAAGCACTATATTGTATTTTTTACAGTCATAGAATACTAGATGACAAAGCCTTTTACGCTCTAGCCGATCGCGTCCATACAGAAGGCGTAAAACTTCAGTCTCTAGAAGACCTGACTGCACTGATCGAAACCAAGCAAAAAGTTCGTGAGAATCAATCAGAGTAATTGCAAAGGTCAATCGTGGACGCAGAGTACGATTTCAGTCAAGGAAAACGAGGCGCAGTTGAACCGATCAGCGCTGGAAAAACTCGCATTACCATTCGGTTGGATGATGACGTTTTGGCATGGTTTCGGGAACAGGTTCATGCAGCAGGCGGCGGCAACTATCAAAGCTTGCTCAATGAAGCCTTACGCCAACACATTGAGCAAAAACGTGAGCCGTTAGAAGCAACACTAAGACGAGTTTTGCGCGAGGAACTTGAGCGGATAGACAAGTAGAGGGGGCGATAAAATCGACGAACTCACTTTTTCTTTGCAGAGTAAGCTCGGAGTTGATGGAAGGTGCCCCAGCCATTCCATGAGCCGTCGGGTGGTTCCGAATATTTGACGTAGCGAGCGTTAGTCGGCTGAATGGCAACATCACCATCAAGCTTATTAGAACCACCTGTTGCAGAGTAGGGATGGACAATTTGAGACACTAATTTCCAGGTTTTATTATTAGTTGAAACCTCCACTCGAAAGTTGAGCGAATTCTTAAAAGCACCGTCCCAATCAATGTGGTAGCCAACCTTATTCAGCAAATAAACCGCGCCTAAATCAACAACTTGAAACGTGCCTCTACCTTGATTGGTTTCGTTTCCCCAGCGTCCGGGTTTAGGATACTTCGTCGTTGTGCCATAATCCACTGCATCATTGGCATTAGCCCAGCCCGGATAGGTAATGCCCCCCGCTCTGGCAATAACTCGTTTACCCGCAGCAACATTAATGGCTGCTACCGTCTTTGGCTTCGCAGCATTGCCTTTTGCACTATGATCACCTGACACGAATTCTACGGCTGCTAAGGAAGGCTCAGAAGAGTTTGATACCTGGGAAACCTGAGAACAGCCTATCAGTAACAGAGTACTAAGAGATAGATAAGCCGTTAAAGAGCACGCTTGTTTTATCATTAGAATCGTTCGGTGACATGATTTAGCTTATATTTCACCGAAAGAGCATCATTCTATCAGTTCGACTAGAAATTATGAGTTGCATCTTGTGTTGCCTACTTCATAAGCGAGTTAAGCTGTAGCAGTTTTCCATCAGTTTAGTGAAAGCATAAAATGCAGGTTTCAACTGTTGGCAACGATTAGAAATTTAACGGCGATCGCACGTTTCCCATCCAATCTTTCGTGCTTCTAAGGCAATGAATGAGAGGTGCGATTGTATGCACGATCGTGCCCTAACCCCATACAGTTCAAATCGCTTCAAGGCTTTTGGCTTAATGGTTTAGAGGGCATTGACTCGAAGGAAAGCTTCGATTGCTGCGGGTCGAGTTGAGGCTCAAGTTCATAAACATTGCGGTAGCCGTAGTTGTATAGCGCAATATAGGTTGAAAGATTGAGCGCGGCAGCGGGTGCCTTGATAGGAAAGGGCTGCTCGGCGTTGACGAAATTATTGTTGCAATAGATCAGAATCCGAGCCGTTTTATCGGGCAGTGTGCGCTTCAGGCTCTCTACTGTAATGTCTGGAAAGCTCAGGTTAATCGCGCCTTTAATGTGCAAAAGCTCGTACTTTTCACGGCTGCGGGCATCCAGGACGATCGTGCCCGGTTCGCGGCTCATACGGATGAAAGCGGCTTCCGAAAGTCTGCACGTCTTCCGATGCTTTGCCGCCTCAAATGAAACGCGAAGATACCCGTCCATATCGATCGCAGGGTTTGCCGCAGTTGGTTGTGGTGCTGCTACAGCAACGCCTGACAAAGCCACACAAAAGGAGAGAGCGATGGCGAGAGGTTTCATAGAGTACGTTCTCAAGAAGGAATCAGGGATAAAGGTGCCTGGACTGCCGCACGCTCTAAGCTTGTGAAACACTGTTTGTGGTCGTCTGAGCGAGTTACTTGAGTTTATCAAACCGAAGGAAGTAAAAATGATACTAAAATGCTTCAACAAGCGACCCAGTCGCTAGATCATGGTTTTTAGGGTTGTTTTGCCATGACGCTTAAAACGGATGTAAGCAGCAGATGGTTTCGGTGCCACCGCTCCAACCCAAGGCTTTAGGCATGAGGGAGCACGATCGCACATAACGTCTTGGCGTTGCTAAGGGGCATGATGCAGGCAAGGAAGCCTCAGGTGGAGCCTTTGGTCAGAAATTCAACTCTTGGAATCAGCGGATCTTGCACAACCCCAATTCCTGTAAAGCTCCAACGTTTAAGTAAGGGATCAATCTGGGTGCCAGGAATGGATTCCACAGAAAAACGATCGGCAACTTCTAAGGCATGAGTATTGAGGTAACTTAAGGCATCAAAGTGTTCACGAAACACAAGTAAAAAACTTGGTCTGGTCTGGTCTGCGTTTTCACCAGCATGAGGATGCGCGACTAAATAGCTACCGTCGGCTCTCGATCGAATCAGGTAATAGGCTTCCGAAAACATGACGCTGTTAGTAATTTGTTTTTAGCTGTAAGTAAAAAACTGTGAATGAAAAACTCATTTTCAAGCAATCTTTTCACGCATCTTAAGTGTAGAGAAGCAGCAGGACGATCGCTGTTTCGAGCTATCGCGATCGTTGCTCCTTGAACCTTCAAACGTCGGTTCCTTGAGACTCAACGGTAGCAACTCAAAAACAATCACTCGTAAGCGTTTGATCTAGTTGGCTTCTTCTAGCTTAATGCGAGGATCGACCGCTTTGAGGAGTAAATCTGCCAGCAAATTACCAATGATGAGCATGACCGCACCCATCATCAGGCTTGCCATCACAAGGTAAAGATCCTGCGCTTGCACTGCTTGCAGAATCAGACGACCCAAACCAGGCCAGTTAAAAAAGAACTCAGCAATAAACGCGCCACTCAGCAAGCTAGCAAATTCAAACCCCAGCAGCGTAATGAGCGGATTAATTGCGTTACGCAGCGCGTGAATATAGATCACCTTGTTTTCTGGCAGTCCTTTAGCGCGAGCGGTTTGAATATAGTCTTGCCGCAGCACATCAAGCAGTTCGCCACGGGTAATGCGCTGAAGTCCAGCAAAGCTAGTAATGCTAAGGGCGATCGTCGGCAAGATCATGTGCCAGACAATATCAACGATTTTACCAAGCGGGGTCAATTCGTTATGGTCGATGCTGGTCATATCGCCAACGGGGAAAAGGGGCGACGTGTTTTGCGCCAGAATCAGCAGCAGTAACGCTGTAATAAAACTGGGAAAGCCCTGCCCCGCATAACTAATGACCTGCAAGAGCCGATCGCTCCAGCGGTTTTGATTGACCGCACCGACAATACCCAACGGAATGGCGATCGCCCACGTAACCAGCAGCGAAGAAAAGGCTAACAGCAGCGTAGCGGGCACCCGTTCTAAAATAATGGCGGATGCCGAGCGGTTGTACAACATACTGGGACCCGCATCGCCATATCTGACAATGCTCCAGAGCCAGAAGAAGTACTGCTCGATCCACGGTCGGTCTAGGCGGAATTGCTGCCGCTTTTGCTCTAAAAACTCTGGCGAAATTTTAGGATTCTGGCGATAGGTGTCCAAAAAGTCCCCAGGGGCAAGCTGGATGATCACAAAGCTCAACGCCGATGCCAGGAACAGGGTCAAAAGTGCTTGTAACAGACGTTTGGCGATGTAAACAAACGTATCGCTGGTGAAAAACGTCATCAGCGCATCAACGCCTGCTTCTAGCCTGCCCCGATCGGATATAGTCATTGGTTCGCTTGTTGGTTGTTAGTTGAGAGAACAACGTTTCGTTTGCATGATTTCGCTGCCAGCAACGTAGAACGGCTTTAAATCAGCAGCGACCGATAACCTCAGCAATTCCAGCATCAAGTTTCATCTGTCTGCTGCATTTGCATTGTTAGACTGCATTCGCGACTATGGAACATCGCAAAATAAATTTTTGAACTCAGCTACTGCAATAATGACAGTATCCAAAAGGTTCTCTCCTTGAAAAAGACCTGTATCGCCAGTAATTAGAAAGTCTGCATCAACAGTCATTGCACAGGCTAGGAACATTGCATCACCCGGATCAATGGGAAAATCAACAGACGTACCAACCGCCACAAGTGTGAGAGTCTCATCTAGTAATTTAAACCAGTTATCCTTCACTTCCTGAGTTAGCCGAAATTTTCGTCTATTAAGTACTTCTTTGTACTCGGTCAATATAGGTTGCGATGCAACCCACTCAAACTCTGGATGGTCAACAACAAACTGAATGACCAGTTCAGGATCTCTATCTCTCAAAACAGCAGAGACAAGAATGTTTGTATCAACGACTACTTTCATTCGCCTCGGCGATAAGCTGTAACCTCTGTCGCTATGGCTTCCTCTGTGCTTTCACTCACTCCGGGTAAAGATTGCGTTTCGCTAAAAAGTTTGCGGAATCTTTGACTAATTTCAGACCTTGCATCATCTTCAGTCAAAAGTACAACCCTTACTCGTTGCCCTTTCTCAAAGGGCAAATCAGATAAAGTAACCTGATTAGGGTCTTCAATCGTAATGAAGGTCTTATAAGTTGCCATTTGAGCCTCCAAGTCATGAATAGTACAAAACAACCTCTTCTGTGTCTAGGTCGCTACTGTTGAGCTTTGGGAGCCGTTTGCGTAAAACGAAGTATATTGGATTTGCGCTGTCTAACTATCCTAATACTCAACCAGCGTGACGATCGGCACCTCTGGTAGCCGTTTGCGTCCGTGCAGATCCTTAAGCTCAATGACGAAGGCAAAGCCAACTAATTGACAGCCAGACTGCTGCACCAGTTTAGCGGTCGCCGCTGCCGTGCCACCCGTCGCAATCAGGTCATCCACAATCAAAATTTTGCAATCGGGAGGGTGAAGCGCATCCTGATGCACTTCCAGGCGATCCATCCCGTACTCTAACTCGTACTCGATCGAATGCACTGCTGCCGGGAGTTTGCCTGGTTTGCGAACGGGAATAAAGCCTGCTCCTAGCTTATACGCTAGCGGAGCGCCAAAAATAAAGCCGCGCGATTCCATCCCAATGATGAAGTCTGGCGCGAAGTCAGCACATTTTTCTGCCAGCGCATCAATGGTGTACCGCAACCCATCCGCATCACGCAGAAGAGTGGTGATGTCTTTAAAGATAATCCCTGGCTTGGGGAAGTCTGGAATGTCGCGAATGAGAGCCTGAATGTCCATGAATTTACGGAAACGAATTGATTGGAAGAACGTGGATGCTGAATAAGTGATATTGAGTGTAAGCGATCGCAGACAGTAGGGCATAGACGATCGCGAACCATTGACGACAGAAAACCAGTCAGGAAACTTGCGCGCGATCGTGCCATCTTACTCGCAGTACTGTAGTTTATGGTTGGTTTCGTTGATTGTGACGTGTGTTACTTCAGTGAAGGCAGCTAAGATTGGCAAAGTGGTTTGTAGTCTGGTGGGTGAGACGTTGCAGCAATTCGGGGTACCGTTGTGAAGTACTTTTTTTTGTCGGATGGCTGGACGATTGGCAGAGTTTGGGAATTAGGAGGGCTGTGGAACGAAAGCGCCTGGAGACGCAAACCAGACATTAGCCAGATTAACCTCTGCGTTTGGGAAAAGGACGAAAAGCTGTGGCTCTATCGGGTGGAAGACGCAGTTTTGATGGTTGAGGTCAAACCAACCGATCCGGCTCAGCTTGATGCCACCACGCAAGCGATCGGGCAGGTTGTTTTAAAGCGACTGATTACGGCTGACCAGGCGATCGAACGGCTTTGTGGGGCACAGGCATCGCAGACGAAAGCGTAGTCAAGCTAAAGAGCCGTTTCGCTTGAGCTATCAGCGTTCAGAGCCATAGCAGTAGCCAGTAGTGAGCTTCAAACGCTGGCTTTCAGGCTAAGAAAAAGCACAGGTTACTTTTGCACGGCTGCTTGTGGCGTGGCGATCGCTTGACGCAGCAGCATGACTCGGCGGCTATCGACTACCATTGCCCAAAAGCCGCGATCGGTCAGTGCTTGCAAGGTCGAATTAGCGAGGCTTTGATCATTAGTATGCACTGCTAGCAAATAGGGTCGCTGGCGATAGGCTGCCAGACCAATCTCTTTACCAACCAACTGCTGCACCTGAGTTGCCAGCTCTGGGCGGCTGAAGTAATCGACCAAAACAGCATAGCCGCTGCCCAATGCCTGAGGGTTAAACGTCCCTGCGCTTTGAGTGGAGGACGATCGCGCGATGCCTGCTGGAGCCGGAGCCGTTTGGGTGGGTGCTGGCGACGGTTGCGCCGCCACTTCCGAGGGTCGAGCTACGAAAGCAGATAGCCCGATCGACTCTCTCACATACTTTGCCCAGGCATCGGCAGACTCAGCCGTGGTAAACCCACCCACTCGCGTTACCACGTCATTGAGGTAGTTGCAGACCGTCACCGTAGCGCTTGAGGGCAAGGTACGACGCACTTGCTCCTGGCTGTCAGGTGTCTTGCTCACTACCAACAGCAAATACTCACCGGGGCTGGGCGGTTGGCAGTCAGCATAGCCTGCTGGTGCAGGAGTATTTAATGTAGGCGGTGCGGGTGGAATTTGGGCAGAGGCGATCGCTGCCACTACCAAACTGGCTCCAGAGAACAGCACTGGACGCAATACAAATTGGAATCGTCGGGCAATCTGAAACATAGACTTTCTTGAGAAGGTTTGAGTTGGCGATGCCCTCCTGGCGCTGGCAAGCCAACAAGCAACCGTCACGCCAAAGGCTTAGGAAATGGATGCTAAGGAGGCTAAGGGCTGCGGAATGGTGTAAGAAGGAGACTGAAACGCACCCGTTACTACAAATTCCAGCCGTAGTTTCAACCAGGTAATGAACTGAGGATTGGTTGAAATAATAGCACTCGCAGGCTGTGGGCATTTCGCTTTAGTCTCTGCCAGTTCTGGTGCTTCCAAGAACGCGGGTTGGTTAACGAGCCAGAAGTCGATTTCTTTTTCTTGCTCGTGGTAGTGCCGGGTACGTTCTTTCAGCACTTCATCGATCGGCTCTTCTTCAGTGAGAAACCGTTGGCTAGCAAGCACATAGTAGTAGGTTTGCATGATGGGATTAGTTTTGAGTTTTGAGTTTTGAGTTTTGAGTGTACCGGAGAGAGGTCAGGAGTCAGGAGTCAGATTTTTAGGAAGTAGATGAAGAGAAAGAGCGAGAGCAACACCATTGTTAACCGCATCCAACTCAAAATTCCTCACTCAAAACTCTTAACTCTCAATACCTCACTCTCCTCGCATGGCTTGTTTCATTTCACGCACGGCTCGTTCTAAACCAACCAGGATGGCACGGCTGATAATAGTGTGACCGATATTGAGTTCTTCCATCCCTGGCAGACCGGCGATCGGATACACATTCCAGTATGTGAGTCCGTGTCCCGCGTTAACACGCAAACCAGCGGCGATCGCCTGTTCGCACCCGTCTTTCAAGATGGTTAGCTCCTTCGCTCGATGGGCTTCCGTTCTGGCTTCAGCATATTGCCCAGTGTGCAGTTCGATAAACTGAGCGTGCATGACTGCGGATGCCTCAATCTGCCTGGGGTCAGCGTCAATAAAGAGGCTCACCGGAATTCCCGACTCTTGCAGGGTGGTGACAATCTGCGCCATGCGGTCTGCCTGCCCTGCCACATCTAACCCGCCTTCAGTGGTGACTTCTTCGCGCTTTTCGGGCACGAGGGTCACGTAATCGGGCTGAATGTCAAGAGCGATCGCCACCATTTCATCCGTCGCTGCCATCTCCAGATTCAGGTGAGTTCGCACAGTTTCCCGCAGCAAGCGCACATCGCGATCCTGAATGTGTCGGCGGTCTTCGCGCAGGTGTACAGTGATGCCATCGGCACCCGCCAATTCCGCTAAAACAGCCGCTGCCACAGGATCAGGTTCTACTGTGCGCCGTGCCTGCCGTACTGTTGCGGTGTGATCGATATTAACGCCAAGTGTCGGCAAGCGAGTTGCTCCCAAAGCTGTTGCAAGCCCTTATTTTACCGTTAGGACTTGCGCGTTAGACAAGGATCGGAGAATTGGGTGCGATCGCGCTTTCCTACGCATCATTACGATGGTGAAGGAGGGCGAGGGTGAGGGGTGAGGGGCGAGGGGTGAAGGGGTTATGCCTTGCGCCGCTTCGCTAGGGAGTTTTGAGTTAGCTCCCGCCACTGACTGCTGACCGCTGATTGGTGATCGCTATTTCAAGGAACATAAACGGATGGATCGATTGAATTTGCAAGTCTTCCGGCAGTTTTGGGCGATCGCCAAAACCTACTGGTTTAGTGAGAAAAAATGGCAAGCCAGGGGATTATTGCTGGGAGTCGTGCTGTTTTTGCTGGCGTATACCGGGCTAAGTGTGGTGCTCAACAACAAGCGGGGTGTGCTGATCTCAGCCCTATCCGCCAAAGATGAGTCGCGCTTTTGGGAAACGGTCGTGATTTTCATTGGTGTGCTGGTCATCTATGCGCCACTGCTGGCAGGCTACCGCTATCTGCGCGATCGACTCAGCCTGCAATGGCGACGCTGGCTCACCAATCGCTTCGTAGACAACTATTTTGGCGATCGTGCCTACTACAACCTCAGCACCTCCGATGTGGACATCGATAATCCTGATCAGCGCATTGCAGAAGATGTCCGCAGCTTCACTCAGGAATCGCTCACGCTTTTGCTAGTGCTGGTGGAATCGGTGCTGGCGGTCATTGCTTTTAGCGGCGTACTTTGGGGCATTTCTCGTTCTCTGGTGTTATTTCTGTTGCTCTATGCGATCGTGGGCACGCTGGTAACAACGGTTGTCTTTGGCAAACCGCTGGTGCGGCTGAATTTTGAGCAACTCAAGAAAGAAGCCGATCTTCGGTTTAGCCTGGTGCGGATTCGAGAAAACGCAGAGGCGATCGCGTTCTATCGCGGTGAAGAACAGGAAGCAACCCAGGTCAAGTATCGGTTTCTCGAAGTCTTTGACAACGTCAAACGGCTCCTAATCTGGGAACTCAACCTGAATGTGTTGACCAACGCCTACGAGTTCATTCCCTTCATTCTGCCCGCGCTGGTAGTAGCACCCGCGATTTTTGCAGGAGAGCTTGAGGTGGGCAAAGTCAGCGAAGCACAGGGCGCGTTCATCCGAGTCTTTTTCTCGCTGAACCTGGTGGTGGCTCGCTTCCAGGAGTTAACTACCTTTGGGGCTGGGATCAATCGTCTGTACACGTTTGCCACGTTTTTAGAACAGGTTGAACTAGAGCCAGCCAAGCTAGAAGCAGCGGAACCAAAAGCAGCGGAACCAGAAGCAGCAGAACTGAAGCCAGTTGCACCGGAGCAGACCGAGCCGATCGAAGTAACTGAAACAGCCGAAGCGACTCCAACCACGATTCAAACCATCACTGCCGATCGTCTGGCGCTAGAGCATCTCACGCTGCAAACCCCAGGCTATCAGCGGACGCTCGTCGAAGACTTGTCCATTGAAGTGCCCACCGGACAGGGCTTGCTGGTGATGGGTGCTAGTGGCTGCGGCAAAAGTTCATTACTACGAGCGATCGCAGGGCTGTGGATTGCTGGAAAAGGCACGATCGTCCGTCCTGACGCTGACCAAATGCTCTTTCTGCCGCAACGTCCTTACATGGTGTTAGGCAACTTACGCGATCAGATCCTCTATCCCAACACTCGCCTAGAAGCAGACGACCAGCACTTAACGCACATCCTGGAGCAAGTGAACCTGGCTGATCTGGCAGAACGCTTTGGCG
Source organism: Stenomitos sp. (assembly GCA_041744955.1). Lineage (GTDB taxonomy): Bacteria > Cyanobacteriota > Cyanobacteriia > Leptolyngbyales > Leptolyngbyaceae > Stenomitos. The sequence goes on from JBGTJW010000642.1 coordinate 17,072, forward strand.
GTTTCGAGATCGAACGAGACTGGGCAGATGTGCTGTCTCTGGGCGAACAGCAGCGATTGACCTTTGCTCGGTTGCTGCTGCAAAAACCAAATTATGCCATTCTTGATGAAGCTACCAGTGCCTTAGATGCGGACAACGAGGCGCGACTGTATCAGCATTTACGAGCGATCGGCACCACGTTTCTGAGTGTGGGACATCGATCGACGCTTACCCAGTACCACCAATCGGTTTTAGAGCTATCGCAGGCTAAAACATGGCAGTTGCAGTCCAACTTGGTGCGATCGGAGTAGAACGGCACAGGGGACGCAGGGGACGCACTCTTACTCTTCCACTCTTTCACCCTTCCACTCGTCCCATGTAATCAGCCTTAGTCAAGATTGATCATTCCCCGGTCTTCAGGCATAGTGCAAGAAGGTTGTAATGCCTCCCGCTCTGCCCTTCCCCAACTGTTGCAATGTCTGCCAATCCTTTCTTGCTTCTCGATTACGAACCATCCCTCGAAAGGCTGGGCGACGACTATTACGATCAGGTTGCTGCTGCTGAGTTTCCGGCACACCTTTTGCGGTTTCGCAATGATGACCTGCTGCCCACGTTGGGCTTAGACCCACAAGCCGTCAGCGATGCTGCTTTTGTGGAAGCGTTTGGCAAATTTCAAGGAGTGCGTCCGCTGTTGGCGTTGCGCTATCACGGCTATCAGTTTGGCGAATACAACGCCTTTCTGGGCGACGGTCGCGGCTTTCTCTATGGGCAGGTGCGGGGCACCGATGGCAAGCTGTACGACATGGGCACGAAAGGATCGGGCACAACGCCTTATTCCAGGGGGGGCGATGGCAGGCTCACGCTCAAGGGTGGTGTCCGCGAAGTGCTGGCAGCAGAGGCGCTGCATCGGGCTGGAGTTACAACCTCTCGCTGTCTCAGTTTGATCGAGACGGGGGAATCACTCTGGCGTGGCGATGAACCGTCACCAACTCGATCGTCCGTCATGGTACGGTTCCAGCAATCGCACATTCGGTTTGGCACCTTTGAGCGGCTCCACCGCCTCGATCGCAAAGATCTGATCGCCATTCTGCTGGATCATGTCATTGAGGTTTACTATCCGCATCTATGGGACAAGAGCGATCGATATGCTCTCTTTTATGCCGAACTGGTGCAGCGGGTGGCAACATTGGCGGCGCAGTGGATGTCTACCGGCTTTTGCCATGCCGTGCTTAACACCGACAATATGGCAATTACGGGCGAAAGTTTTGACTACGGACCCTTCGCATTTATCCCCACACTCGACCCCAGCTTTACGGCTGCCTATTTTGATTATGGTGGTCGTTATAGCTACGGCAGGCAACCAGCCATTTGCCGCTGGAATTTAGAGATGCTGCAACGTCCGTTAGAACGAGTGATTGACTCTATTGACCTGGAGGCAGGGCTGGCGACCTTTAACCAGCATTATGAACAAGCCTATCGGCAACGAATGCTGCAAAAAATGGGCTTTGAAGCGGTTGAAAGTCCTGAACTGGATGAGTTACTCAACTTAACGCTACAGCTTTTAAAAGAAACGCAAGTCGGGTATCACAGCTTCTTTGCCGAACTGGCGCAGCAGTTTTCGAGCCATTGGCGCGAGGATATCAGTCACATTTTCCCTCAGGTCAGCGTATCGCCGGGTGACTTTGCCACCCTTTGGGATGCCTGGAAGCGCTGCTATTTCAATCTGCTGTTGAGCGTACCAGACGCGGAAATGGATGCGATCGCCACTCGTCTTCGTGACCATAATCCAACTGCAACACCCTTGCGACCAGAGATTGAAACCGTCTGGGATGCGATCGCGGAGAATGATGATTGGCAACCCTTTCATAGCCTGTTACAACGCCTTCGAGCCGAATGAAAGAGCATCCTCTAGCGCCACCGCAACTCTCAACGCACCGACTGTTAGTTCGTTTGGGAACCAGGCGCGATGTCCGTGAGATTGTGCGCTACTATCGCACCAACCGTGCTTTTCTGACTCCCTTTGAACCAACCCGACCCGACGATTTTTTTAAGGAAGACTTTTGGCGGAGACAGGTAGAACAGAATCTCATTGAATTCAACTACAACCAATCACTCAGGCTCTTTGTTTTTGAGCAAGCAAATCCAGACACGATCATTGGCATTGTTAACTTTACTCAGTTCTTTCGTGCGCCACTTCATGCCTGTCTCTTAGGCTATAGTCTGGCAGAAAGTAAGCAAGGAAACGGCTATATGTCAGAAGCCGTTAGTCTCTGCGCTGAGTACATTTTTGATGAGCTGAATTTTCATCGCATTGTTGCTAACTATATGCCTCGCAATCAGCGGAGCGGCAACTTGCTCAAAAAATTAGGCTTTGTCATTGAGGGCTATGCCAGAGACTATCTGTTAATTAATGGCAAATGGGAAGACCACATTTTGACTAGCCTGCTCAATACCCATTGGCAACCAGACTAAACGATCGCTTTTCTGTCTCGTCTTTGCTCGAAACGATCGCAGACTCAACGCCATTTTGTTCAGTACGTTGGTGCGAAAGCGCTAAATAGAGTTTTAATAGAGTAAGGAAACCGCTAGGATTTGGGCACTAGCCTGTAAGCAGCCAGTTATGGGCGATCGACCAGCGACAGAATCAGTCTGGCATGGACGCTGACCCATAACGTACCCGTTCTAGCCACTGTTAAGCGCTCATTCGTATTGACAGCGGTTGCAAGGACAACGCTTACACCATGCCATAGTGTGTCCAAGTTGCAAAGTGACGACCTCTCAAACTCTGCTTCCGGGCTGTCTGCTATTCCAAACAGTGCCCTCTACGCAAAGCCGCCACTGCTACTGTCCCGTTTCATCAAAGCTACCCTCAGTTTAAGTCAACGTTTTAAGCCAACGTTGGTTTGATCTAGCGCTAAAGGCAGCGGTAGTAACGTTAACGGTTCAGCATGTTCTGAGTCATGGCTCCAGTTTGGCGGCTCAACCGAGTTGAAGGAGCGCAACGGAAGGCAGCAGGCGAGGCAACGATCGCCTCTGGCTCAACCGTCTGAAGAACTGGTGTTTGAGGAACTGCTGGTTAACGCTGGTTGATGGCGTTCATCGAGAAAAGCCTCAGCTTACGGTTCTGTTACGAATCTGCTACAGAATTAAGTACAAGGATCTATCGCTTCATGGAATTTTCGATCGCTGCACTGCTGTCAAACTTCACCGATGACAAGCTGGTCGCTCCCAAAGTTTTAGAAAAAAAGCTGGATTGCCGAGACGATGATGACCTGCAAAGGCTACAGATTGCACTGGATGCGCTCGAAAAAATCGGCATTCTGACCAAAGATCGGGGACGTTACAAACGGGTGGCAGAAGAAGGCGTGGTGGAAGGCAAGCTGCGTTGTTCCAGTAAAGGCTTTTGCTTTGCCATTCAAGATATAGAAGGCGCAGAAGATATCTACATTCGCGAAAGCCAGCTTAGTAATGCCTGGAATGGCGATCGTGTGCTGGTGCGCGTCACGAAGGAAGGCAGTCGCCGCCGCAGCCCTGAAGGTGAAGTGCGTTTGATCGTAGAGCGATCGAATCCGTCGGTGCTGGCGCGAGTGAAGCAAGCCGAAGATGGTTTTCGAGCCGTACCGCTCGACGATCGCCTGCTGTTTGAAGTGCATCTACAGCAAGACAGTGAAGCGCAAAACGGTGCCAATCTGGGTGAAGCGATCGACCATTTGGCGCACGTCAAGCTGCTGCGTTACCCGCTCGGACAACAACCGCCCCTCGGCACCGTAGCGAAAATTCTTGGCACTGATACCGATGCTGCTGACATTGATATTGTGTGCTGCAAGCATTATCTCTCCCGCACGTTTACCGATGCTGTCGAAGCAGCCGCAGCAGAAATTCCCACCAAATTGGGCAAAACAGACCTGAAAGGACGGGTTGATTTGCGCGGACTGACCACAGTGACGATCAAAGCCGACAGCAGTCAGGCAAACACCGATAGCCTGGATGATGCGCTGACGCTGGAACAAACCGACACAGGGCACTGGCGTTTGGGTGTCCACATTGCCGATGTCTCACACTATGTTGAACCTGACTCGCCCATCGATCGGGAAGCTCGCAAACGCGGCACGTCTGTCTATCTGGGTGATCTGGTTATTCCCATGCTGCCAGATGCGATCGCCCATTCGCTCTGCGCGTTTCAGGCAGGCGAAGATCGACTCGCTGTGTCCGTCCTGGTGACATTGGACAATGAGGGTCATGTCGTCGAGTACGAAATTCAGCCAACGGTGATCAACGTTGACCATCAATTGAGCTATCAGCAGGCACAGGCAATTTTAGAGCGATCGACTGACAGCGATCAGCCGTCGAATCCAGACATTCAGTCGCTGGAGCCAGTGTTTGCGTTACTAGACCAACTCTCAGCACTGAGCCATGCGTTAAAGGATCAACGCCACCAGCGAGGCGCATTTGAACTGAACCTGCCCGAAAAGCCCAGTTCGAGCAGCCTGACCAGCAGCAGCGAGGCTCAGGATACCAGCAAACTCGTCTTTATGCCGAAGTTTCACTACGACGACGAAGGCGTGCTGGGCGCGATGGTCGTCTCTCCCTCCGTGCCAACCTACGCCACGATCGCCGAATTCATGCTGCTGGCAAACCAGCTTGTTGCTAGTCACCTGCAAGCGCTCGGTGTGCCCAGCCTCTACCGAGTGCATCCGATGCCTGACCCGGACGACGTGCAAGAACTCATCAAGCTGTCTATCAGCATGGGTATTGAACTGCACCTGGAACAAGAAGATGTGGTGCGCCCCGAAGATTACCAGCACTTTACCCAAAAGTTTGCCGAATCTGATGCCGAGCGAGTTATGACTTATCTACTGCTCGAAACGCTGAAGCCTGCGTTTTACAGCACAACCCCCCGACCACACTTTGGGCTGGCGCTAGAGCATGGCTACACTCATTTCACCTCACCAGTACGCCGTTATCCCGATCTCTTGGTGCAACGATCGCTCCATGCGCTGTTTGATGAAGGGCGCGATCGTAAGTCCAGCCGCTCGAAAGAAACGGTCAACCTGCGTCATAGTTCATCGCATGGCAACATTAGCTGGAACGTGCTGCCACCCGAAATTCAGCAAGAGTTAGAAACCTACTTTGCGGCTCAAGTCATCCACCTGAGCGAACGCGAAAAAGTCGCCCAGGAAGCCGAGCAAGACCTGGAAGGGTTGAAGAAAGCCGAACTGATGCGGGAGCGCACCGGCGAAATTTTTCACGGGCTGATTACAGGTGTGCAGTCCTACGGGCTGTTTGTTGAGATTGAAGAGTTGCTCGTCGAAGGCTTGGTACACGTTAGCTCGCTTAAGGACGACTGGTACGAATATCGATCGCGCCAACAAACGCTGGTTGGGCGCAAAAACCGCAAACAGTATCGTCTGGGCGATCGCATTGAAGTCCAGGTGAAGAGCGTAGACTACTACCGCCAGCAAATTGACCTGATTGCAGTCGGCGGCGGCAGCGAGGCACCAGATGACGAAGTTAGTCCAGAACCCGTGCAGGTAGTGGAATCAGAACCAGAATTTGAGGATGATTAGCAGAGGAGAGGGGCGAGGAGTCAGGAGTCAGGAGTCAGGAGTCAGAATTTAGACAGCCAACTGGCAGAAGCTAAAGGTGACTCAAGGTTCATATCATAATGCCTCCCTTGCCGCCTCTGCTTTCCGTTTCCCCTGTCGCTCTCATCTCCATAATCTTCAGTGTCCTCAACACTTTTACGCCCTTGCCATCCCCTGATCGCTCCTCTCGTCCCCTCATTCTGGGCATCACTGGTGCCTCTGGGCTAATTTATGCCGTCCGTGCTTTGAAATTTCTTTTAGAAGCAGACTACGCGATCGAACTGGTTGCATCCAAAGCAGTCTATATGGTCTGGCAGGCAGAACAAGAGACACGGATGCCACCCGATCCTATCCAGCAGGAGCAGTTTTGGCGGCAGCAGGCAGGGGTTGATCGCGCAGGCAAACTCACCTGCCATCCCTGGAGCGATGTCGGAGCGACGATCGCGAGCGGTTCCTTTCGGACGCTGGGTATGCTCATCCTCCCGTGCAGTATGAGTACCGTCGCCAAACTGGCAGGCGGACTAAGTTCTGACCTACTCGAACGCGCTGCTGATGTCCAGCTTAAGGAAGGTCATAAGCTCGTCGTTGTGCCGCGCGAAACGCCCTTCAGCCTCATCCATCTCCGCAACCTGACCGCGCTGGCAGAAGCCGGAGCGCGCATCGTACCCGCCATTCCTGCCTGGTACCACAACCCGCAGACGATCGAAGATTTAGTTGACTTCGTTGTTGCCCGCGCCCTCGATCAGCTCGATATTGACTGTGTACCGCTCAAGCGATGGGAAGGGCATTAGAGCCTGGGCGATCGACCATCCCAGAGCCAGCAGTCGTTTTTATGCCGTCTTCAGCATCTCGTCAATCATTTTTTGCACAATTTGCAATCCGGTCACTGTCTGCGCTAGAAAGCAGCCAAGTACCAATGTTGCGAACGTAATATGCACCAGTCTTGCCCACTCTTTGCCCTGCTGCATTAATGGCACAAGAGTTGCTGCCAGGGCTGCAAAACAAATAGTACTTAACCCAATCAGCAAATGTGGGCTGAAAAACAGTTTGCCGTACAAAAGATAGGTGGCACCCATGCCTGCCACCGTGCCAATAACCCAGACGGCAAGCAAAAGCGCACCAAGCTGAAAATGCCGCTGATTGTATTTCTGCTTGATCATCTGCTTGCGGGTTTCAGCATCAGCGCTGCGTGTCTGCCTGACCAAAAGACCCAAGTAGAGGGCGTAAAAGGTCGCAATGAGGGCACCCAGCATCAAGACAGGATGAGCGAACGAAATAACCGCCTTCAAAAGCGGTGAAAAGGCAGTAGTGGTCGGCTGTGGAGCCGCCAGGTGCGCCAGTAAGGTTGAGGAGCGACTAAACATAGGTTTTTAGACCGTAAATGCGTGCATGATTACCTGCTAGTTGGCTACTTAGCCCTTTTGCTCTTGATGCCAACGGCTACTGCGACCGCCAGGTAGGAGCACCTTATTGTCAGCAAAACACAGGTGATTCAGAAGATTAAGCAAATTAAGGAAGAGGAATGAAAGTTTTGAGTTCGTTAAAGCGGGGAGGCGGGAGGTATAGCAAAAGGCTGAAGGCTGAATAGAAGCCCTTGCCTAAAGGAAGTTTCAAGGTCTATGTCTGTCCTAACGTTCTCTTCGACTGCTATATAACTAAGGGGCTTTAGAGATATTTGACTGCATACACTATTCTGGGTCGGAGTCGGACGATCGCTACCCCACATCAGACGCACAACGAAAGCCAGCGAAAATCTCGCGGACGTGAGGATGATACCAATTGCGGAACGCACAGCGCAGGGATGAGGGCTGCGTCGCCCAACTGCCGCCCTTCAAAACCCGATGTTGCCCATCAAAATATGCCTCAGAGTAGCCGCGATAGGGATAGGCTTCAAAGCCCGTGTAGCGATCGACCCAGGAATCTGTCCATTCCCACACATTGCCTAGCAGATCGTCGCAGCCAAAGGGACTGGTGCCAGCAGGATAAGCACCGACAGGTGTCGTTTGCCCAACCGCATGATTGCAGTTGCAGTCGTGTTCACTGGGTACGGCTTCACCCCAGGGGTAGGTTTGCCGTTGCTTGACGATCGGGTTCCAGCTTGCTGCTTTTTCCCATTCCGCTTCGGTCGGCAGACGCTTGCCCACAAAGCGAGCATAGGCATCGGCTTCATACCAGCTCACACCGCAAACGGGATGGTTGGCACGCTCAGAGGCATCAGACCAGTAAAGCGGCTGTATAACCTGAGCCGACTGTAGCCACGCCCAACCCTCCTCTGACCACCAGCGCGGTTCCTGATAACCACCGGCTGACATAAATGCCTGATACTGTTCGCACGTCACAGGAGCGCGATCGATCCAGTAGGTTTCCACATACACCCGATGCACTGGACGTTCATTATCTAGCGCCTCAATGGCTTCATTGCCGCACTCAAAGGAGCCTGCGGGGATGCGGATTAACGGTGAGGAGTGAGGGGTAAGGGGTAAGGGGTAAGGGAAGTAAGGAGTTTCTGGCTCTCCTGCCTTCCGCCTTCCGCCTTCCGCCTTCTGCCTTCTGCCTTCCGCCTTCTGCCTTTTCACTAATTCCAACACGATCGCGATCGTCTCTCCATGCTGGCTTTCATGTTGCAGCAGCCAACGCCAGAGCCGTTCTTGCTGATCAAGTGGTGCTGTTTCTAAAGAGGCAAACGTAGCATCGCGAACGGCACTGAGATACATCTGCACTTCGGCAAGGTCGGGCAGATAGACGCGCTCTGCTTTGGGTAAGGTGTCCGCAGCAAAGAGACGACGGTACTGCGGGTATTGAGGCGGCAGTCCGGCAAGGTGCTCCAGTAGCCAAAGAGCTTCTGTATAAGCGATATGCCCAAGGTGCCAGCCGATCGGGCTGAAGTCTGGATGTGCTTGCTGGCAGAAGGTATGGTAGCCGACGGTTTGAAACAGCGCCAACGTCGCAAAACGGCAGGCTTCCATCTGCTGCTTGATTTGCTGGCGGCGGTCTTGTAGTGAATTGGAGCCATGCGATCGCACCTTCGAGCGATCGTCAGCGGCTAAAACAGGATCAGCTAACCCATCGTTGGTAACAACATCAGATTGATCGGCTTTGGATATCGAGGTCATGAGTCACAGTAAGAATGCTACGTTCTGGGAAAGCAGTCCAGTTGCCAGCAAAAAGCGGTTCGGAGGCAATCAGCACTGCGTCTGGGAAAAGTGGGTCGTCGCGTAACCAGTAGAGCGACGGTGTGGTGGCATGATTGGCAAAGCGCGATGCCACGAGTTGCCGTCCGTCACTAATCACTAAATTGGCAGAAAACTCGGTTTGATACTGCTGTCCCAGGTCGGATAATGTGGTCAAGGTTTCATGAAAAGCGTCTGCCAACGCCATACCAGGATTCGCTTCCAGCACATTAATCAACAAAGCGAAGATGTGCTCTGAGTCGGTATTACCGTCGATCGACTGATAGGTAGCATCACTAAGGCGCTCACGAATCGGTCGATAGAGCGTGTGCCGAAAGTTTTCAATCAAGCCATTATGAATGCCCAAGATGAAACGATGCTGAAACGGCTGACAATTGCTTAGATTAACTGACTGCCCAACGGTCGCGCTGCGTACAGTAGCAAGCACGCAGCCAGACTCAATATACCGACTGAGGCTCGGCAGGTTGCTATCACTCCAAATTGGCACCGTATTTTTGTAGGTGAACGGTTCCGACTCCCGCTGCGGATGATACCAACCAGCGCCAAAACCATCGGCATTCAGCAAGCCAGCCGTCATTTCGCGGGGTTGATAGCTTTGAGAAACGAGAGAATGCTCTGGCTTGTAGACCAGGCGATCGAGCGTAAGCGGTAAGCCTAAGTAACCCAGCAATCGACACATTTAGGAGCACACTTTCTGACCAGGACTCATAAGGATTCTAACTATAATTGAGCTACCAGCGGGGCGTACCGTCGCAAAACACTGCTACGTTTGCCTTACTCTAGTGTCTGATGTGTTTGTCGTAATCAGGTAATTGATGGTTGCTCAGCTTTTCCTTGCCTTGCTCATTCTGACATCGGTCGGACTCAACACACTGGGTCAAACGTTGCTCAAGCTTGGCTCAGGTCAGAATCCCCTTAATCCCTATTTATTGGGAGGCATTGTCGCCTACGGTATCAGTACAATTTTCTATATCCTGGTTCTGGGTAAAGTTAATTTGTCGATCGCCTATCCGCTGGTGATTGGTTTCACGTTAATTGCAACAACTATTTGCGGCGCAGTGTTACTGAGAGAAAAAATTTTCACCCTGCATTGGATTGGTCTGGGTTTGATCTTGAGCGGTCTTTCTGCGATCGCACTGGCGAAAGGCTCTGCCTGAAGAATGAGAATTCAATCACACCGAATTTTGTAAGATGTGTGAGGCGCTAGTCGTCACGCATCAACTCCAAGCTTTGATGCGTGACGCTACGCTTTTCTGGGATGCCGGAACGGCTATACGACATCCTACGTAGAATTACAGGTTATTCAATCCGCGTTCCTATATAACAAGACTTCGGTTCCCGTTTTGCTCAGCATAGAGAGACTTCATCCACGCCCATTCTTTCGCTAACCCTTCTGGAAGCGATACCTGTGGGTCGTAGCCCAAGATATTGCGTGCTTTCGAGACATCCGCCGCCGTATGTCGAGCATCCCCTGTTGCAGGTGCCAGCATTTCCCGCTGGAGTGGTTCACCGACAATCGTCTCGATCGTCGCCAGGATTTCGGTCAGCACAACCCGACTGCCGCCACCAATGTTAAAGACTTCACCGATCGCCCCGGTCGCCGTTGCCGCCGCCAAGTTTGCCGCTACCGCATCACTCACAAACGTAAAATCGCGCGTTTGCTGCCCGTCACCGTACACCGCGATCGGTTGCCTGGTCAAAACTGCCTTAAAAAACTTGTGAAATGCCATATCAGGACGTTGCCGTGGACCGTAGACCGTAAAGTAGCGCAAGCCCACAGTGGGCAAACCAAAATTGCGATGGTAGAGCAAGCACAGGCGTTCGGCTGCCAGCTTTGTAATCCCGTAGGGTGAGACGGGTTGGGGGCAAATCAGCTCGTGGGTGGGCAATGTTTCCGCATCACCATACACAGACGACGACGAGGCAAAAACGAAGCGTTTTAAGTTTGCGTTTTTGGCCGCCTCTAGTAGTACCTGAGTCGCATTAATATTTCGTTCAGTGTAGTTGCGAAAGCCCCTGCCCCAACTGTCGCGGACTCCGGCTTGCGCGGCTTGATGATAGACCACATCCACATCGGACAACAGTGTAGCCCAGTCCAACTGCTGTATCTCCGCTTCAACCAGTTGGAAGGAGGGGTGCTGGGCTAAATGAGCAATGTTTCTACGCTTCAGCAGCGGATCGTAATAGTCGTCAAAGTGATCAATCCCAATGACACGATCGCCCCGATCAAGTAAGGCATCAACCAGATGAGACCCCACAAAGCCTGCTGCACCCGTCACCACATTAATAGTCATGCTGTCTCAATCAACTTCACATCATCAACCGTTGCTAAAGCGGCACCCCGACTGAAGCGTTCAAGCAGTTTCGGCAGTCGATCGCACCGATTCTCTCAGCCCCAAAACTCTGTCTAAGACCGACGCTACATTCTTTCTAAGCTTAGACTTCCGATTCAAGCTTAATGGCAGCTCTGTGACCCTCAGCAGCATTGGCGACTTGATTGCAATGGCGGCAATCGCTGGGTGCATCACAGTTGGGACAACCCCGAAAAAACCGCTCGATATCTTCTACATCTAGTGCTGCCAGCCCATCAGATGCTTTATAGCATTTAATCTCAAAGGCGCTCACTTTTAAGGAGCCTTTGTGGGTGGCGTAGCAATCCCCGTACTGAGGGCTAAGGTCTAGCCCAACGGCGTGCCAATTAACGGCTGCAAGGAGCTTTTCCGAAAGTTTGATCATGAACAATTGCCTTTAGTCACTCGGTTATGAAAGCAGTCACTGTGATCGCAATCGTTGCGTGACAGCATCGACTCAACTCCAGAAGCAGCGTCCTAACCGCTTAAGGCAGGCTCCAGAAAACCCTTCACCGATCGTCAACAGAGGGAAACCGCAACATTGCGTAGACCCATCATAGTGGTCATCGTTAAAAGCGATTTTTTTGTTAAGAAAGACTTGGGCGCACGATCACAACCGTGGCGGGGCTTACCAAGCTACCTCAAAACAGTCAAGTAGCCAACGGCTGCCTTTTGACATCCAGCCTCAAGGGGGATTGCATTCGCCAGAAAGACCGCTAAAGTTCATTCACGTGTGTTACTGCAAACATGGATGGTACATAACGATGCATATCCGATGGTAGGTGCAGGTGAGCCAATCTCCGCCTTATTTAAGTCGGATGTCCATCTAGACAGAATGTAAAGTTTCCATTAAATTTTTGACTAAAGCTTTAGCAATGTGTTCTCTTTTGCATCGGAATCTGGCGTGCCCTTTACGTCTTGGCTCAAAAACGCTCACTGAGGGCGACATAACACTCATTTAGAATCACTTTTCAGGAGATTTTCAATATGCGGATTGCTCAAATTGCACCTCTTTGGGAGCGCGTACCGCCTCCTACTTACGGCGGCACCGAACTGGTAGCGGCACTTTTAACGGATGAGTTAGTGCGGCGCGGTCATGAAGTGACTCTGTTTGCCTCCGGTGATTCTCAGACCATTGCTCGGTTGGAAGCGGTACATCCTCGTGCCCTTCGCCTGGATGACAGCGTGAGAGAGTATGGCATTTACGAAATGCTGCAACTGAGCACCGTCTACGATCGCGCTAGCGAATTTGATGTCATTCATTCCCACATGGGCTGTTCGGCTTTGTCTTATGCCAAGTTGGTGAAAACGCCCACTGTACATACGCTGCACGGCATTTTTACCCCGGATAACGAGCGGATGTTCCTCCATGCCAAGCAGCAGCCGTTTATCAGTATTTCTGAGTCTCAACGGGAACCGAGACTAGGGCTTAACTGCGTAGCGACTGTCTACAACGGCATTGATACCGATAGCTACAACTTTTATCCGCAGCCCAGCGATCCACCTTATCTGGTCTTTTTAGGACGGCTGTCACCCGAAAAAGGTACTCACCTGGCGATCGAGATTGCCCAGCGCACCGGCTGGCACTTGAAACTGGCAGGCAAAATTGATCCAGTGGATGTGGAGTATTACGAAACGGTCTTGAAGCCGCACATCGACGGTAAGCAAATTGAGTATCTTGGCGAGGCAAACCACCAGCAGAAGAATGTGTTGCTCGGCAAGGCGTTTGCCACCTTGTTCCCCATTACTTGGCGCGAACCTTTTGGCTTGGTGATGGTAGAGTCAATGGCAGCAGGCACACCCGTCATTGCCATGAACCTTGGTTCGGCAGCGGAACTGATTGTTCACGGTAAGACTGGCTTCCTGTGTCACAGCATTGGTGAATGTGTGTCTGCACTCGATCAAGTCCCCACGATTGATCGTCGCCTCTGTCGCGAACACGTTGTCAGCCATTTTAGCGTCAAGCGCATGGTCGATGGCTACGAAGCCGTTTATCAGCAACTAGTTAATGAACGTTTTGCCCAAAATGGGCAGTCCCGTAGTCCGGTAAGTGCCACTAGCAAGCGTAGTTAAGATTGGGTGGAGACTTGCGCCTCCACCTTTTTTATGAGGTTATGAGGAGAAGTTATGGTCAGCTACAGCTCAAAACCTGTTTCATCAATGCCGATCGCGGCAAGCCAGCCCTACGTTTCATCCCGCAAGACGGTGCCCACTCGACAGGCGATCGCGCTGATTTCAGAGCATGGCGACCCAGCCGCAGAGATCGGTAAAGATGCGGCAGGTGGACAAAATGTCTATGTGCGTCAGGTCGGCGAAGCGCTAGCCAAACTGGGTTGGCAGGTGGATATGTTTACCCGCAAGACCAAGCCCGATGACGCAGCGATCGTCCAACACTCTCCCCACTGCCGCACCATTCGCTTGGTGGTGGGTCCGGAGCAGTTTATTCCCCGCGATGCACTGTTCCCCTATATGCCAGAGTTTGTTGAGGCGTTTCGAGCCTTTCAAAGTAAGGAAGGCAGCCACTATCCGCTGGTACACACCAATTACTGGATGTCTGCCTGGGTTGGGTTGCAGCTTAAGCAACATAGCAACATTCAACTCATCCATACCTATCACTCGTTGGGTGTGGTGAAATATGCAACCGTGACCGATCGCCCAGCCATTGCCACTACCCGTCTGGCGATCGAGCGTCAGATTCTTGAGCAGGCAGACTGTATTGTGGCAACCAGCCCTCAAGAGCAGGACGCACTACGCACGCTGGTTTCAGAGCAGGGCTACATTGAAGTAATCCCTTGCGGCACAGATATCGACAACTTCCACACCATACCCAGGGCAGAAGCCAGAGCCATGCTGGGCTTTGATGCGAATGATGCGATCGTGCTTTATGTGGGGCGCTTTGATGCCCGCAAAGGAGTTGAAACGCTGGTGCGTGCCTGTGCCCAGTTGAAGAACGGCATTGTCAACAAGGGAACAGGAGACAGGGCAGTAAACCCCGCGAACCTGCGACTGGTGATCGTGGGTGGCAGTGATCCAAACGGCGCTGATGGGTTGGAACGAGAGCGGATTGAGCAACTGGTGCAGTCGATGGGGCTGGCAGAGCAGACCGTTTTTGCGGGACAAATTGGACATACACAACTGCCGCTCTATTACACAGCCGCTGATGTTTGCGTCATCCCCAGTCACTACGAACCGTTTGGGCTGGTGGCGATCGAAGCCATGGCGTGCGGTACACCCGTTGTTGCATCGGATGTGGGCGGTCTGAAGTTCACTGTCGTACCGGATGAAACAGGTTTGCTGGTGCCACCGCAGGATACAGAGGCGTTCGCTCAGGCGATCGAGCGCGTACTAACTGATGAACTATGGGCAAAAAAATTGAGACGGCAGGCACCCATTCGAGTGCAGCAAAACTTTAGCTGGTCGGGTGCAGCGGTGCATTTGAGTGATCTCTATCGGCGTTTGTTAGCCCAATCTATTTCCAGCACGCTGTTCTTTGGTGCGGCGACCTCGACTCAACCTGAAGGCAGCGAAATGTCACCTGTTTTGAAGGAAGCAGCGTTGGCGATCGCGTTAACTAATGTCTAATCGCACCCGATGAAGACAGTGTTGGGCGTTGCTGCTTAAAGGTACGACTTCGTGGGGGCATTGTCCTGCAATGCCCTGCGACCAGCTTTCCTAATTTAAGGCGTGCTCCTGCAACACTGCCAACGGTACAACCTTCAGTGTTGCCTCATGAGTGGCGGCAAGAACGATCGGCGGTGCTACACCGGCATCCAGTGCTTCTTTCCAGCGCGAAACGCACAAACACCATTTGTTACCTGGCTTCAAGCCCGGAAAATTGTAGGACGGAACAGGTGTACTCAAATTGTTGCCTCTAGCTTTTGTGAATGCTAGAAACTCTTCGGTAACTTGGGCGCAAACGACATGAGTACCAAGGTCTTGAGGACCCGTTTCGCAGATGCCATTACGAAAGAAACCTGTTACTGGGTCGGTGCAGCAAAGCTCAAGTTTTTCGCCAAGCACATTTTTCGCGTCTGTCATTGTCTCTGCTCCTATATATGATAGTTAGTTAAATTAGTAGAAAAATAATTGGGTGATAGAAATTGCAGTCATTGGTTCAAAAGTAGACAGTAGCAGAAGAATATATTGCTATTTAGTGCAAACAAGATTTGTGACTGAATACCATTGAGAATTTATTGGATTTAACGCAGCATAAGCAGCTTTAAATGTCCGTTCGCTCTTTCTCGTAATCGTTCGACGTAGAATGTAATCCTCTTCCTGTGTTGTTTGAACTCCTTGCCAAACAAATTTTTCTTTTTGCCATCCTACAGAATTAAAGATCAGCTTGCTACCATCATTCGCTAATACTGTTTGCACAAAGCGATCAGATGCTGCATCGTATGTCATTAAACCTTGAATGAGAATCTTTTTGTTACGCTCCCGATTCCTAATATATGTTCCTTGAACTCTGTAGGATCGTTTGCCAGCCTGAGCGGTGACGCTCTAGGTCATTTTTCCTGCTAACTCAGAATCAGCCGTGCCAACATCCTGAACCTGACAAACCCAGTTTCCTTGAAAGTAAGCCAATTGAGCAAGCTTGGAAGGCTGTGATCTTGGCTGCTCTGCAACACTCTTTTCGAGAGCAGGCAAATGAATAATTGTAGGTAGACCAATCGCGATCACCTTCATCAAAACGATACTAAATTTGCCAACTACCACCTTTCTCAGAGTCATCAAAATTGTCTCACGCCGTTGTTATTTTTTCTTCTTGCCTTTTTCCTTTTTCACCTTTTCCTGAGCGCTTTTACCATCTAAGAACCCATCAACTTTGTTGTTGAGACCATAGACTTCGCGGCTCCCTGCCAGTGTCACTAACGTTACTTCTTTTTCGTCACCCGGTTCAAAACGAACTGCCGTACCGGCGGGAATATCCAAACGCATTCCACGAGCCTGATCGCGATCGAACCTGAGCGCTTGATTAACCTCATAAAAGTGGAAGTGAGAGCCAACCTGGACGGGGCGATCGCCCGTATTTGCGACACTTAGCGTCACGGTTTCACGACCGACATTTAACTCAATCTCACCCTCTTCAACAAACAATTCACCTGGGGTCATAATTACTCCGTAAGCCAATTTTTAGTGAGCGATCAACGGATGGGATCATGCACAGTTACAAGCTTCGTGCCATCAGGAAAGGTCGCTTCAACCTGTACTTCGTGAATCATTTCAGGGATGCCTTCCATCACATCACTGCGCGTTAGTAGCGTGGTACCGTGACTCATCAACTCAGAGACCGTGCGTCCATCGCGTGCGCCTTCTAAGATGGCGGCTGAAATGTAGGCGATCGCTTCAGGATAGTTGAGCTTGACTCCACGCTCTTTGCGTCGTTCTGCTAATAAGGCAGCCGTAAAAAGCAATAATTTATCTTTTTCTTGTGGCGTTAGTTGCATCGTTCAATCCTCACCGTTGATTCTCCTTTATGACACGCCCCAAACTCTAGGTACATCACCAGAGCGACCCAAGAATGATAAGCGGATTAGCCGCCAAACTTCAACAAACCACTGGCGCACCTCAGCCGTTGAGTGTCCTCGATAACGGCACAACAAGCCCGACTGCAAGCGAGTCACACCGCTTTCGCCCGCTCCTGTCCAGAGCGATCGTGCTTTCTCCGCCAACGCTGTATCCACTGGCTGCCCCACAAAGGCAAAACTACCAACTACCGGACAACCTGCCAAGCCATGATTACCATAAAATGAGATCTCACTGCCAGGAAGCCATTGACGATCGATCCATAAGGGACGACCCTCCTGCCAGATTTCGGTCTGCGATCGCCAATCGCCTTGCAAAAACTGCTCATCTCTGGCGCTGCGTCCAAACCGAGTTATCTCCCAACCCAGCCATGTCGCACCCGGAGCAAGTTCAACCCGCATTGCCTGACGGTACTTCGCCTGCTCAAAGACGATCGTTTCCTGCGGTAGCCATTCCAGGCAGGCTCCAGCCGCTATATTTACCTGGGTTGTTTGGTTTGCCTCTAACCCATTAGTGCGATAGATTTTGCCCGCCGAAGCCGTTGTAATGAGCGCGTTTGTCTGCGGTTGCAGTTGAATATCAAGCGCAAGGCGATCGCCGCCTACAATGCCGCCTGCCGTGTGCAAAATGACGTTATGGCAAACGGACTTACCTTCTGGATAGAGCGATCGCTGAAGCTTGAGTGGTGCCTGCACCTGAGACGAGGCAACGTGAGTAGCGTTTTCACGGCTGGCATAGATCAACTGGAGACTGCCTTGCCAACCTGAATCGATCGTCATAAAAAGGCTTAAGAAGTTAAGGGAATGAGAAAAACGGTGTTGCGATCAAACCAATCATGCTTGCCCTAAAAGCGACAAATAGATTCCGGTTTTACAGGGCAAATTTGATTCGGCAGAGGATTGTTTTGCAGATAAAGCACATTAAGGTTGGTGAGCGCTTTGAGAGGATTGAGATTAGCAATGCGATTGCCGCCCAAGTATAGCGTTGTAAGGTTAGGCAGCGTACTGAGCGAACTTACATCGGCGATTTGATTACCGCCTAGAGCCAGATTGGTAAGATTTACCAACGTTTTTAAGCTGCTAACATCAGCAATTTGATTGCCGCTAAGGTCAAGCGTAGTCAAATCAACTAATGGTGTCAGGGGCGAAAGGTCAGAAATTTTT
>JBGTJW010000643.1:0-16335 GCA_041744955.1 Stenomitos sp.
TCGTTCACCTTGATGAAACTCCCTCTGGCTCTGATACCGCTTTAGGCTAGCAGTGTCGGCTACGTTTGGGGTTTGCATTCCGCCTTTTTCGTTACCTACTTGGGCGTAACCGGACTCTTATGAGTCTTTTCCACGAGGGTAAGGGGTGTGAAGCCCTTAGAGGAGAAGGCTCCTCGCACTAAACGACCAGTTCAGGTCGCGCTCTTCAGAACCGTGCTTGAAGTGTTAACCTCACACGGCTCCTCAGTGATCTGGTGCTTGTCATGCATACCTGTTAGGGGTTTTGTAGCAGAGGGTAGGGCAGCGATGTCCTACCCTCTGCTACAAAACCGTGCTTGCCAGTTTCCTGGCACACGGCTCCTCAACCATCGGGTGCTTGTCTTGCATACCATTAGCCGAGGGCAAAATGCCTTGACTCCTGGCTCAGTGGCTTTGTTTTGGCAACTGCAACACCAACTGTGAAGTTGGCGCTTCATCCATACGTAGTCGTTAACTCGCTCATGACGTGTGCCTTGCGACTCACAACGCGACTTTCCCGCTGGTCGTGCCTCTGTCTGCATATCCTTTGGCTTTCCCAAAGGCGTTGGCTTCTGAGACAATCCCTCCCTCACCGGGCTTGCGGCTGACTACCTGCTCTAGAGACAAGGCTCTAGAGAGCCATAGCAAGGGTTATTTCGTTCCCAACTGCCGTTTTGCGCTGCACGTAGGCTCCCACTTTCCACCGGGATGATCTGAGAGTGTTTGCAGGTGAGTTCGGCAACTCCCTGCCTCGCATCCGTTCCCTTTTGGGCAAGCCCGTGAACCCGCGTGGGCTTGTTCCCGTTGACGATGGTTCAGACATGGATTCACTGACGTTAGCCGTATGCAGCTCTGCTCGGCGGGATTCTCGGTCGGGTTCCGAGTGACCGCCTTTTAGCCCTGCTTCAGATGCTTGAGAGTCAGTCGCACACCTGAGGGCTAGGCTGTTACCCCAACACTAGGGGAGATGGCATGGTCCAGAGTGGACTCACCACACAGAAGTTGAGTTATCAAGGTTCTAGACCCTGACTCTGCTTTATTTCAAACCTGATGGAGGGGCTTGACTTGGGCAGAAACGAATCGCACGCCGACATACGGGCAAAAAAGTGCAACATGAGCTGGAAAGCCTTATCCAGATTTAGTTTCAGAGCATCTGTCGCAGTGAGGCTCAGTCCCGGGACTGCTGCCCTTACAGCAAACGGGCAGCCAGAGCATCAGGGTTTCAGCCACCGACAACCCATGAGATTACGTGTGTAATACGCCCCTTGGTTGTACTACTCAGTCCAAAACGAGTCTAAGCCCGTTGTAGTACGTTTTTTAACTGATTTACCCTACTTATCGATGCGTTCCTGCCGACCGTAAATTCCTTAGCGTTGTTTTTGGTCCGATTGCTACGGGAACGCCTATCTGTGCTCGTTTGCTCAGCCTGTCTAATACCAATTCCTCAAGAGTGGGCTACAGATGGTATAAAGTAGCTGTCGGGTTCAAGCAGCAGACATGGCAGGCGTTTACAAACTCGAGATTACCGAAACGGAAATAGACCTCAAGCAACGGCTCAGAAGCCAAAAGACCGCTTCTGACAAAGAACGTATTCAATTGCTTTACCTGCTCAAAACAGAGCAAGCGACCACCATTCAGTCTGCCGCCGCCTTGCTCGGTCGCCACCGCGTCACCGTGCAGGAGTGGTTACGCCTCTATCGCTGTGGCGGGCTAGAAGCCTTGCTCAGACACAAGCCGCGCACTGGGCGACGGCCGAGTATTCCTCAATGGGCACAGGATGCACTCAACCAACGCTTACATCAAAGTGAGGGCTTCGAGAGCTATGGCGAGATTTGCCAGTGGTTAGAGCGTCAACTTGGCATTACCGCTCCCTACAAAACGGTGCATCAACTGGTGCATTACCGACTGAAGGCAACCCCCAAAGTAGCGCGTCCCGTGAGTACAGAAACCTCAGAGGCGAAAGTGGAGGCATATAAAAAAACTCGCTGAGAATCTCGCGCTGCTGGCTTGGTATGCGCTTGTGGTGCTGGGAGTGAGCGGACAAGTTCGCTTCTTCTGCGAAGATGAGACACGCCTCGGACTCAAGACCATCAGTGGGCGTAAGATTACCTCAAGGGGCGTCAAGCCCAAAGGCAAAGTGCAGTGGCAGTTCAAGGCAACCTATCTGTATGGCGTTGTCGAACCAGCCACCGGAGCGCACTTCTTTTACGAGTTCACTCACCTCAACAGCGATTGTTTCCAGGTGTTTCTGAATTTGGTGAGTCAACAGTACCAGGACAGTATTCTCATCCTGCAACTGGATCAAGCGGGTGCACACAGAGCGAAACGCTTGCAGATTCCCAGCAATATCATCTTGATGTTTCAGCCGTCGCACTCGCCAGAGACAAATCCGATCGAACGGGTGTGGCAGCATCTCAAGTTAGGGCTGAGATGGCAGTTGCCGAAGAATTTGGATGAGTTGCGCTTGTTACTGCGGGCGAGGTTGGAAGCGATGAGCCAAGCGATGATTGCTTCGATTGTCGGTTGGGACTTCATCCTAAACGCACTATCTGTAGCTAATATTTAAGGAATTGGTATAAGACTGGTCGAATGCCGGCGCTGCAAGCCTTACGCTTCAAGAAACAGAAGCCTGATGTGTTTTCTCTAGGTTCTGGAACTTCAGCTCAGCTTTATTTGCAGCAACATCCGGCACTTTAAGCCGCCGTTGGCGGTGCACTCTCAGGCTGCTCTAACCCCTGTACAAGCGGTGGTTGTGGTCGATTGGGACGGTTGAGTGCCCGTTCAAAGGCAGCCTGCTCCACCGCTTGAGAGAGCCAGGCTTGATAGGTTCTGGTGTGAATCAGCACCGAGTGTCCCAGCCAGCGAGCGGCTATAGAGACATTGATATCAAACTCCATACAGCGGACAGCGTAACAATGCCGTAGATTGTACGCTGGGAAAGGGAGGTGATAGCGATAAAAAGCACCTCCAACTCTCTTCCCCAAAGCCTGGTTGGTTTGACCGGTAACGTTGGGTAAGTGCTTCTGTCGCAAGCCCAACTGCTCCACCCACTCTGGGTAAAGGGGACGGACCTCTCGATAGCCAGTCTTGGTCCCGTCCAGAACTTTTATGATCACGCCACCCTGCTCTAGCGCCTGAGTATCCAACTGGAACACCTCATGCGGTCTTAAACCATAGGTAGCGAGCATGCCATAAACCCAACGCCAGTCTCGGTTAGGAATTTTAGACCACCATTCCACAATCAACTGGGCAGACGGTAAATCTCGCGGAGCAGTTTTGAAGGAGGAATAAGTGCCTCTAAGCTTTTCATTCATAAAGCTCACATTGATGCCAGCAAACAGGCCAAAGCGCTTCAACGCACTGCAGCTTCTGGCACGCTCCGAGCTATTGGGTTGAGTTGCTTTAATGACACGTTCCAAGCTTTCCCAAGTCAACGCTTGGTTTTGAGGCAGTCGCTTTAGATAGGCAAAATAATTTCTTTTGAAAGTCGCTTCAGTAGTGGGATTGCGCTCCGTCGACTCGAAGTAATGCACCTCAAAGGCCTTGCACCAAGCAGCCACCGTTTGCTTAGCCGGTTGCTTGTCGCCTCGCCCATAGTCTGACCAGCGAAACTCCTTCAGGAGCAGCGCGGCGCCAATTTTGGTCGCTGTCGCCTCCGCTCGTTTGAGTGCTTGAAGATTTGCCTTCAGCTCTAGCCTCAAGTGCTGTTGATAGGGTGCCGCTTTGTCGGAAGCTGGTGGTGGTGGCAAAGTTGCCCTAGCATACAATGATGCACCCTTACGTGCAATTGAGACAGGCAGATTCGCCTCTTTAAGCCTCAAGTTAATCAGCTTGAGCTTTAGATCAAAGTCAGAAAAGTCGTGTTTTGCCATAGCAAGAACGGTAAAGAAACGGCGTTTACTGATCCCTTCCCCCACTACCATCATACAACACTACCTTAAGGCTCTCCTTAGGGGAAGTAGCGTCATGGCTAAGTTTTGTAAAACGTATGCCACAGCTTCCACGACCCCATTCCGCCCTTGATGCCTTGTTAGCTTACGAAGCACATGTGCAGACCACTCTGCCGCCGAAGCAGGCGAATGCGACTATGGCTCAAGTGCGAACGGCGCTCTGGCGCTATACGTTACCGGGTTGGGGCTTACCACACCCACAGGGCCAGCGTCTCGCTGCGGAAGAGTATGAACGGGGGTTGCAGCTGCTGAAACAATTGCCCTTCGAACGGTTGCACGAGGCCCCAGCAGTGCAAGAGCAGTTGTTTGGACAACTAGGTGTAGCTAAAAACAGTCAGCGCAATTATCGTTGGGCTTTGAAGCGTTGGCTGGCTTGGTGTCAACAGCAGGCGGGTCTGGAATCGGAGCGGATGGTGCAGGGCCGACGCCCAAACTCTCGGGAGCGGCAGCACCAGCGTTCTGCTCATGCTATCCGTCTAACCACTCGTCGAGCCAGACAGTCGTACCACTTGGGTGAGGCTCAACAGCCCGCAGCGCTTCAGCAAGAACTAGCACTGTTTTTTCAGTTTCTTACTGGAGTAGCACCTGACGAGCAAAACCCGACAAGGCTGAGCGCCGCTACTGCCAAGCAATATTTGGCTCAGGTAGAGCGGGTTTTGGGCTGGCTGCACTTTGAGCAAAGGGTGCCCTTACAGGCGTTGAGCCTGCGGCAGTTGGTAGTGAGTGCTGGTGCGGTAGGGCGGGAGCCGTTGGTTTTACCATTACCAGTAGCCGGCGAGTCGGTCGTTGCCTTAGTGCAAGCTTATTTGGAATGGTTGACAGTACCGAAGGCAGACCCTTTAGATGGGCGCAGTGAAGCAACCCAGAGCCCTTACACGGCACTCAGGGTGATCAATACCTGGCTGGCAGTGGTTCGGTTTGTCTATCGTCAAGCTAGTGCTAAGGGGAAGGAAGCAGAGCAGGCTCAAATGACCCTTGCGGCTTTGAGAGCGCTACGTAAGACGTTGACTGTTCAGATCAAGAGCCATCAACCCGTTAGTGATGAGTCCCAGAAGCAACTGGAGTGGCAAGAATTTCTGGGTCTGGTGGAGACGCTGCGAGGGGAGTGTGTCCCTCGCCTCCAACAGAGTACGCACTCCAAGCAAGGCGGGTCAACGTTAGCGCCGCTACGCTCGTTAACGGCGATCGGGCAAAGCTATCAACGGTTTTTGCTGGTTGCCTTCCTGGCTTACATCCCACCACAGCGTTCCCAAGTCCTGCGAACGCTGGCGGTTGTAGGACTGCCCCTGCTGGAGTCAGCGCTCAAGACCGAAGTGATGGAGGCGGAAAGTGTGCTGTACCCCGACTCAGAGGGGTGGTGGCTCAAGCTGGTGACTCCCAAGCCAAAAGGGCAGCGCTCACCCTACTTAGTCCGGGTGCCCAACTTGAATTACAGCGACGGGCGTTGCTTCTATCAGTACTTGGAAGAGTGGCTCCGGCATTATGTCTATGAAGATGCTCGCGGTGCCACTGTAGCAGTGCCAGGGCTGCGTAGCTGTTTCAACCCACACCATCGGCAACTGTTTACGCAGAAAAAGGGGACACCTTATACAGAGGCTGCGCCCTTTAGCAAGTTACTGCGTCATCCTGCTTATCGCCTCACTGGGAAAGCGCTTGATTTTCATACTGTGCGGCGGATGTATACAGCCTTTTTGCAGCACAAGGAAAAGCTGCTCCAGGACTCTGAGGTCAACGTGCTTCACAGTGCCTTTGCTGCACGTAATACGGACGAGGCAGATCAGTACAACCCTGCGAACTGGTCTAGGGCGGCAGCAATCGCGCAAGCCTTTCTGAAGCAGCCGGTTTAAGGTTGCTGCTCAAGGACTCAATCGATGCTGAAGCCGAGCAAGTTTTCCCTATTTTTTCCCTTTTTGGGCGGGTATCTTTGATGCGATCTAAGCCTATTCAACCACCACTCCAGGGACAGGCACCACCTTGTAAAGCCCCTTAGAGACTGCTTTAATCACCTTTAAGCCTCTTTAAACCTCATACAACGAACGCATAAAGCACATCAAAGGTACGGCAACGCGTTGAGGTGCTTCATTGTCCTTTTACCCTAGACAAACCCTTGTGCCGCAAGGGTTTCAGTTTCTTACTTTTTTGCTTTCCCTAAAGTTTCCCTAATACTGTTGGCTGTGTTAGGGGCTGAGACCATGTCCTCAAACCTTGAGTAAGCTCACTACCAGTTGATCGCTTCAGAACTGACGCCAGCGGTTGCCGAAGTCCTGTGCGCTTAAAGCAAAAGCAGTGCAGCCAAAATTGCACCCGACTTGCTAAACAGTTTAACAGCAAGGTCTCACTCGCAAAAGCGTTATTTCCAGTACTGCCTCAAAGCAACGCTTTGAGTTGCTTCAGCGGACAGGCAAAAACCGATCTCTTTCCCCTTCCTTGAGGAGGAAAAGGTTGAGACAAGCGCCTCCTAACTCACATCAACTTCCGCCATAGAAGCTTTCGCAGCGCCAGAAACTATTCAGGGTACTTGGTAGCTCGAAGTGACTGCTTACAGCTGGTGTCCGAAACTCTCTGCTACCTGTGCCTTGGTCTACTTTACCAAGGTGTTCAGAGGCGGCAGTGCCAAGGCGGACGCAGCCCAATCGATTTCGGCTTGTCCAAATTATACGGTAAGCAAGCAAACTGGCGCACTGAACACGTTAATTTTCTTGACCCTTTGCTCCTGTGTGCTTGCCCGCGCCGCTAGCAGGCAGTAAAGGCATGAGGACGGTTGTCCAGGTTGTAGCAGCAAACGTTGCCGGTTGCTCTTGCTCAAGCGGTTGAATTCTCTGTGCTCCCGACATCCCTTGACTCAGCGCTGGCAGCGAGGGCGATGGTTGGCAGCAGGCAGGCACTATTGGCAGGGAAGGCCTCGTTTCTCGGGGGGTACCGCTAAAGCTTGACCACAACGCACCACATGCCACTGCCAACGAGACAGCCCTGAGTTGGGGAAGGAGGTGTCTCGACAGTGGTGCCCGACTTTGAAGAGTCCTTTACGCCGGAGTCGACGCAATTGTTCGGGTGACAGTCCGAGCACCTGAGCGGCTTGAGCGGTGGTCGACCACTCCGATGGCGGTGGCAGGTGCGGTTCGATCCGGTTGGGTTTTTGCCTCAGATGGAGCAGGGATTCGGCGCAGCTAACGTCTAGTTCGCTCTCGGTATCAGTGGCAGGGTCGGCGTCAAAGCGGACCTGGTACTGCCAAGTTCGCAACCGGGTGAAGTGTAGCCCGGTGATCTGACCAGTCCTGCTGGTCCAGACGCCGTTAGCGTCTTCACCTGTCCATTGCACCCGGTCTCCAAAGTAGAACTGGGGTGGCGTAAAGGCTGGCTCGTTGAGGCGATGCAGCAGTCGCTCCTGCTTAAGTGCAACTAAAGCTTTTGTGGAAGATGGCATAGAAAGGTCCTTGTTTCAATATGGTTTAAACCCAGTTGTGGTTGAGCCGGTGTGGCAGGGTCGCTTTTGGTCGCTACCTGGGGAGCAGTCGTGATCGAAAGTCTCTGTTCGCTGTTCACTACTGAAACAGTTGACGCTGCACCAGCAGCGCTAAACTCACGGCCCCACTGAAAACACTCACTGCCAGGGCAGCCGCCACGGGAAAGACGTTGGTGTTGGTGCCTCTGCTGGTGGTGCTGTGGGAGTGATGGTTTGCTTGAGTGCCGTCTGCAGCGTGACACTTAAGCCTGAGCCAAGCCGGAGCTTCAGGAGGTCATTGGTCGCTAGCTCGTCCAGCGTTTGGTAGGTCAGTTGATACTCCAGAATGGCGATGACTTCTTCGAGCCACTCGTCGGGTAGTTTGCCTCGCAGTTCGCGACGAATTTGGACGATCACAGGGTTGGATTGGTTGAACATAGTGTGAGCGAGTTGCCTCTAGAAAAGTGCCGTTTGCGGTGCCGTCCTGACTGCCGTGAAAGTGCCGTTTGCGGTGCCGTAAGCCTGCGGTACGGCACACGGCAGTTGACGTAACGCTGACTCAGTCTAGGTTTCCAGCCACCGCACCCACTCCGCGCGGGAAGTGCCGTCTGAGAAGGTCTCAATCAGATTGAGTTTGATCAGCTCCAGCAAAAGTTCAGTCACCTGCTCCGCGTTTAAGGCGTGATTTTTACCCCAACTTTTCTTCAGGTCTCTGACCGCAATCGCACCTTTCTTGCGCAGGTACACGCCTAAACTTTTGAGGTCACTTGTCGGTAAAGCATCAAGGCGACTACGCGTTGAAGTCGGTTCGTCTGACGGTGCTTCGACTTGCCAGCAATCCTTCAGAAACCCTACCACTTGAGTCCGCCAATCAAGGGGCTGACTGGGTGGTACAGGTGGGGTGGGTGAGACTGCTTGTGTTTGCGTTTGTGGTTGCGTCCACGGCGTGAAGTCAGTCAGCTTGCGCTCAATTTGCGGCAGCGCTACCGGCAACCACTCGGCATGACCCGGCAGTTTCAATTTGCCCTGACCGCTAGAGACGGGCTTGCGCGTGGTGGGATGAATCGTGGGAATCAGCTCCAGTTCCAACAAGGCCGCATCGCGTAATCTCGCGACGCCTTTGGCATCCCCTAGTGCTGTAAGCGTGCGATCGTGCGCGACAAACAGGGGCGGCATGAGCACTTTGCGACTGTCGCTCATCGCGGACTTGAAGAACTTACTCCCGATGTCACCCGGCAGCCGGTCCGCCCAGTTCGTCATTTCTTCCGACACCACGCTGGTAATCCGCTGCTGCTGCCGTAACGACTCCTGCCAGTCTTCCTCGGTCAAACCCGAGCGGTTGAACTCCTGATAGCGGCGCTCGATTTCGTCGAGATACCACTGCAAGAACTCGGCGATCGCTGGATAGTCCATCCCAGCACCGATATGCCGGATCCCTTTCCACTCGTGGTTGGCCGCGTGCGGGTCGAGCAAAATCACCTGATGACCCGCTCGTACTTTCTGCATGACTAGATAACGTGCTGTCCAACTCTTCCCAGCACCCATGCCGCCAAACAACAGTCCTGGATATTCCAGGAAGTTTTGCAGGTAAGCAGTAGGGTCAGCCGTGGGATCAGGTGTAGGTGTCACAGGCATAGCTGGTTGCCCAGGTGTAGCGGTTTCTGCCCTGGGCGGCGGTGTCACCTGCGGCTGTGGTGGCGCTGTTACTTCCTGATAGTCGGCATCCTGAATATCTGACAGATAGGGTGCCATTTGGGGGTAGAGCCGTTCGGCTGCCTGTAACTGCGCCACCTGTTGATAGCCTTCTAACTCCGCCTGATGGGCGATCGCCTGCAGTTGCCCTTGCTTCAGCCGCGTTTGGCGCTCCCACTCCTCGTACTGACGACGGTAATCGCGTCGGGTTTGGGTCAGCAGCCAGGCGGACACGCACAGCCCAGTGCCTATTAAGGACAGCGGAATTTTACGATAGGCGGCTTGATAGGTGAGCTGCGTGCCCAGCAAACGAAACGTTTCGGGCTGATGCAGGTAGCCACTGACTGCGAGGGCGGTACTGGTCACTCCGGCAGCCAGCAGTCCCAGAATCTGCGGCAGATAGGGGTCTTTCACCGCAAAACCTCCTGCACTTGTTGCTGCACCTGTTGACTGGTGTAGGCAAGTTGGTCAAACCAGCCGGTGAAGATGGACACGACCAGGGCGATCGCTAGGGCGAGTAACCGGGCACTGCGAGACAGGTAGGCAGGCAAAGCTAGAGACAGGAGACAGGCGATCGCCCCGATCCAGTAGAAGGGCAGGAGCGCTGTCACCCACCGGGCGATCAAGGTGACGGTGATACCCAGGGCAAACAGTCCCATGAAGCGGCTGATGCCTTCCAGGGCGTAGTCGATCCGATCCGGTGCGGGGATGTCCTCTGGCTCGTAATAGTCATCGGACGGTGGGAGCATGAGGGGTGACTCATAGGGGTCTAACATGGTTCACCTCACACCCGAAAGAAGTCTTTGACACCATGCCAGAAGCCTTTCCCCGGCTTGCCAGCGGTGCCGTAGGTCAGCAGTTCCTTACGGGTTTCGGCTTGCCGCCGTAAGGCTTCCTGCACTTGCAGCTGTCGCTGCGCCTGAGGGACTTTCTCACCAATTGCCTTGGCGCGATTCTGGTGGCGCAGGTGAATCAGTTTGATGGCGCTCTGGAAGTCCAGTCGGTTCAGGTCATACTCGGAGCGGTATTCGGCTTCGAGCTTCTGCATCCCGTGTCCGGCTTTCTGATTCAGCAGTTGCAGGTGCTTGTCGTAGCCTTTACTCAGGAGCCACGCATCCAAGAGGCTCTTATCGATTTGCTTGGAGCCTTTCTCGACTTGCTTCAAGACGCGCTGGACAAACTGCTCATACTCAACTTGACCGTCGATGAGCGTGGTGAAGTGTTTTTCCAGGATGGGCAGCACGTCCTTCAGCCGGGTCATGGCGGTGGCGCGATCCGCAAACAAAGCCAGTTCGTGGTCGCTCATTTGCGGTAAGCGTGTCAGGTCGATACCGAAGTAGCGGTTGGCGCGTTCGGTCAGTGCCCCTGCGTGCGGCAGAATATGAGATTGGATGCCTTTGGGGCTGCTGTTGTAGCCTTTGGCTCTTGGTGCAGACATTAGTGGCACTCCTTGGTTTCAGAAGACCAGAATAGAAAACTGCTGCGCTGGGTCTCGCAGAGGGGTGAGCGAGGGACAAGGACGACGCGCTGACCGGCAGCACCAGCGAAAAAGCCCAGCAAATAGCCGCCCAGGACAAACCCGAGCACCACAGCGAGGCCCAGCAGCATGGTGTTGAGTGGGTCACGGTACGTGGTCAGGCGCTCAGACGTGGTAGGCGTTTGTGCTTGAGCGAGAGCGGTTTCGAGTGGGGTAAAGGTGGTGCTGCCGTCCGGCTGCTGTCGCACCAGATAGAGTGTGCCTGCCGGGTCTGACCAGACGGACAGTTTGGTAGGTGCAGCGGGTGGTAAAGCTTTAGGGTTGCGCATGGGTGGAACCTCCAATAAAGTTGCTCGCGAGCCAGCCAGACTGTCCACGCCATTGCACCGGCACCCACACCACGCCATCTTGCTGGACGCGGCGTTCGGGTGACAATTTCACCAGGTCACCATGCAGCAGCACGCCTAAGACTGGACTTTGCAAACTGGGCGCGGCACGGAAGTTTGCCGCCACGTCAGGGCTCTGGATATGGGCAATCAGGAGCGTAGCCGGATCGTTGGACGGCGTGGCAGCAGGTACAGAGGTCGTCACAGCTAGAGGCGGCGTGGCAGAGGCTTCTGGCTGTGGTGTAGTTGCCTCCTGCTGGGATGCAACTGGCGGGGTCGGCAGCGGCGAGACGGCAGGTGTAGCAGTGGGATTGGCTGCAGCGGTTGTGGCTGGTGTCTGCTGTTGCGAGAAACCGAAGCCGAACATCAACAGTGGCAGGGATAGCAGTCCCAGAGCCAAGGGTAAGGCCCAGTGAGTCGTGGCTTTGGGCTCGGGTGGTGGTACTGGTTGCAGAGTGAAGAATTGTCCCTCGGTCGGGTTAGGGGGCTGTGGCATGGCTTTAGCACCGTGACGGTGGTCGAGGCTGACGGGCACAGGGGCTGACAGACGCAAAGTGAGGCTTACAGTGGCAATGCACCAGCAGCGGTGTAAGGGGCGATCGCCAGAAAGCTACTGGTCAGATCAGGCACTTCGAGGGCCTCGTCCAACAGGACTGCAAAGTCAGCGCGCTGGTTGGGATGCTCGCTCAGTTCTGCCACCAGATATTGCTGAATGCGGAGTTGGGATTGACGCAGACGCTCGGCCATCACTTTGGCGGTGCTGCGCTCAAACTGAGTCAGTTTGGCATCGAAGGCAAACACCTGAGCGTTGATGGTGTTCACACCCGTTTGCGCTAAAGCGGTGATGGCATGAGCGCTCTGGTGCTCCAGCTCAGAGAGCTGTTGCTGTTGCTGCTCAGGGTGAGGGTTGGGGCGTTTGGCTTTGGGCTTGTGTCCGTTGACAGAGTCTTTGAGCGCATCGGTATTAATGGGCATAGGTTTCTAGCTCCTGAAGCAGTAGGGTTTTGAATTGTTGAATTGTGCGTTTCCTTTTGAGCCAGAGCACCAGACGAGTTAGCACTTTGAGGTCATCTACGGCATACAGCCCAAAGGCATCTGGTTGGATGCATAGCTCCCTTAACCAGTGCCGCAGGGTACTGGGTGGTACCCGTTTACCGCGAACTCTTGAGAGCTGCCAGCGCAATTCTGGTTGGGTGAACCCTTGTGCCTCAATGACTTGTACAGCAGGCATTTAAGAAACCTCTGTTGGCGCTCCGTTAGCACGCTATTGATGTGCCAATGAAACGAATAGTAGCACAAGCGTGAACATATGCAATTATGAGATGCAAACGTCTTGATTTTTGTGAGTTAGAGCTACTATCATTGGAGTGAGTAGATGACAGAAGTGGCTAAGCGTGTTTTTGCAAGTGTGAGTGACCAGGTAGCAGATAAGCTAGAAAAAAGAGCGCAAATTGAAGGGCGCTCTCTATCCAATCTCATTAGTTATTTGCTGGAACGTGAAATGGAGGCTTGGCAACCTCCAACAAAAGAAAGTAAGTGAGGGCGATCACGATGACAACGCAGCTCGTGCACCCGCCACAACCAAGACCAGCAAAGGTAATCCATAACCTCACATGGGAGCAGCTGGAGGAAATTGACCGCTCCTTGGAAGACTTTCCAGGACTAAAGCTTATTTACCTGGACGGCACACTTGAGATTATGCCGATTAGTGAGGAGCATGAAGAGGCGAAAGCCACCATGCGCATTCTGTTAGAAGCTTACCTGCGAGCCAACGGAATTCGGTTCTATAGTCGTGGCGGTCCCACCTTGGGCAACAAGGATCAGGGAGCGAGAAACGAGCCGGATGAATGCTTTAACATTGCCACGCGAAAACAATACCCAGACCTAGTGTTTGAAGTGACTGTCACCAGTGGCGGCGTCGACCGCTTAGAGGGTTATCGTCGCATGGGCGTAGTCGAAGTGTGGTTTTGGGAGGATGGGGCGCTGTCGATTTACCACCTCCACGCTGATGGTTACCAGAAAATTGCTAACACTGAGCTGCTGGAAGGCTTTCCACTTAAGCTCTTCAACCGTTACATCACCTATCACGATCAATATGATGCAGTGACAGAGTTTTTAGCAGCGACGCAACCGCCCTTGTAAAAGGTGTTTATGCCATGCAAGCCCCCAACTTTCTGAAAAACTTTGCCAGTGGACAGGATCTGCGGTTAGATCATTTATACTTCACCACAGCAAAGCTCTCACCACAGCGCCAGTTGCTGGTGAAACAACAAGTTTCCACGTTTGAAGCGAGAGGAGTGACCGTCATGTTCTAGGCAACCCTAGAAGCCAAAAACCCCCACTGCCGTAAACAGAAGGGGTCAAAAGGCTTGTAATTCGATTTGAAGGATAGGAGCAGGGACTCTAACTGAAGCTTTGGCGGGCAGATGTTAGGTCACCAGCTTTGCTATGCCAATTTTAGTGGCAATTTGTCAAAAGGTGCAAGCACTTTGACAAATTGCTCTCGTTTTGGCATGGCTTCCTATCTGCTGTTGTTCCAGCTATAGGGAGTAAGTTTGTGCATCAAATTTTTTATGAATATTGGGAGGGCCGCCCATGCAGTTAGCCCCCTCCCGTACCTTTTCATCTGTGCAGGAAGAGGATGATCCCTTCCTCACGCTCTGGCCCCACCGCTATGACTACCTCTGGGCCGAGCACCCCCATCCCGACGAGCGACCCGACTGGCAAACTGAGAGCCGCCATCCCTTGAGCGATCGCCTGCTGCAACAGGGCACGATGCTCTACGGTGTCCGCTTTGGTCCCACCACCCGTTACTGTGTCCTCGATGTCGACAAGGGCAGCGCTTATCACCCCACCCGCGATCGCTTCGCCTGGCGACGGTTGATCACAGCACTGGACGCCTTGGGACTGGTGCAAGCTGTGATCTGTACCTCCAGCTACAGCGGCGGTCTCCATCTCTACTTCCCCTTTGATACCGAGCAGAAGACATGGGCGATCGCCCTGGCGGTCTCTACCTTGCTCGAAAATAGCGGGTTCAAACTGGCTCCTGGGCAGCTGGAAGTCTTTCCCAACTGCAAAGCCTACGTCACCAGTGGCGAGCACAGTCTCTACAACGGTCACCGTCTACCGATGCAAGCGGGGTCGTATCTCCTAAATCAAGACCTCCAGATGATTTGGGGCAACCAAGAGACTTTTGTGCAGCACTGGCAGTTTGCCCAACTGCGCAACAGCCTCGATACCAAAGCACTAGACCGGATTCTCAAAGTGGCTCGACGGCGACAGTTCCGCGTCACAGGCAAAGCCGATAAGTTCTTGAATGACCTGAATGCCGAAATTGAGCAGGGCTGGACAGGTCCCGGACAAACCAATCGGTTACTCGGACGCATTGCCATGCGCTCTTATATCTTTGGGCATGTCCTGTATACCGATAAGCCCTTAGAAGGCAATGCGTTGGTTCACGATATTGTCACGATCGCCCAAGCGCTACCCGGCTATCACGACTGGTGCCAGCACCAGCATGAAGTCGAAAAACGCGCTCAAGACTGGAGGCTGGCCATTGAACAAAGCCGCTACTTCCACTACGGCACGGACAAACGTCCCTCTGAGTTAAGTCCCGATGTGCCTGACGAGTCGGAGCCCAATTGGAACCAGCAACAACAAGCCGAGGCTAGAGCACGCCTGCAACAGGCTGTCGCTGACCTCTTAGAAAAAGCAGCACTACCATCAGGCATCACCGAACGCTTCGATGCGCTCCTCCCCTATGGACTGAGTGGTGCGACGCTTTATCGGCATCGCGATCTCTGGCATCCTCGTCATTTACAAAACGCAACAATCGGCGCGCTTCAGAGTGCTGTGGAGCCGGATTGCTCGTGGGCGGCATCCGGCTCCAACAGTCACACAAACTTATTGGGCGATAATGGGTGTAATACCTTGCCTGAAGGGAGTTCTAGCTCTTTAGAACGTCTAGAACTAGGGGCGATCGGGTGTAATAGCGCTCCCATCGGGGATTTGAGTCATGCAGAGACCAGAAAGATGACGCAGGAGGAGGGGATTGCTTATATCAAACAGGTGTTGCACCAGGTCAAAGCCAGACGACAGGTCGAAACAGCCCAGAAACGTCAACGCTTGGCGGGACCAGACCAGCTGGCTCTCTCTTTTGGCGAAGGTCTAGAGTAACCCTTGGTAGCACTGTGCTTCAGGGTAGAGCGACGTCAGTTTGAGGCGCACTGGTACTTCAGTGCGGAACCGTGGCTTGCGGCTGGGTAGTCTAAAGTAAAAGCTGCTTTCGTAAGGTTACAATCATGCCGCCTCAAATCGATACTGGAGTCGCTTACCTACTTTGGTGTACCTGTTTGTTCGGGTTCTGCGGCGGGCAACGGTTCTACGCGGGCAAAATTGGCTCTGGCTTGCTCTATTTGTTCACGTTTGGTCTATTCGGTTTTGGGCAGTTGATTGACCTGGCTTTGATTCCCGGTATGGTCACTGAGCGCAATCAGACTCTCCGCGGTCGCTATTTGGGTCAAGCCTATCAGTCAGTAGCGACTGCGAGTGTGGGACCCGTACCCGCAGCGACGCCACCGATGCAGAAGCTCTTAAAGGCAGCGAAGGCTAACGGTGGTACTTTATCGCTGGCGCAGGCGGCTCTGCACACGGAGTTAGAACCGGCGGCGCTCAAGGCGTTGCTCAAAGAGGCGCAGCAATTAGACTATGCCGAAGTCACCAATGATCCGCAGACAGGCGCAGTCCGCTATCGTTTCGACGTTTAGGACTCTAGTTGTCACTGGGTTCACTGCGCGCAGCAGCAGGGCGGGGCTAGAAGGAGTATGACACTGTTCCTGGCCATGAAGTACCACAGCGCCTGAAAGCTTTTCTCAGCCTCAATTCCAGACCGTAATTTTGCCCCTTTTGCTCAACATTGAGACACAGCAGTAGCAACGCGAGCGTTGAGGAGCAGAGTGATTGATCACTTCTGCTCCTCATCTTGTGAGGCTTGTACCGTTGCCAGGACGACAACGAACCGGCTGTCATGCCTTAATCGACAGGGTCCAGTTGTTTAAGCTGCATGTGTTTGCGGCCCAGTACCAACTCGAACGCATCACCCGGCTTGAGTGCCATTTGCTCGGTATACGCGGTGCCGATCAACAATTGACCATTCGCCTGCACCGCAATCCGGTAATTGGCACGGCGTCCATCTCGACCACGCTCAGCGGCTGGTTCTTCCAGTGCAATGCCTTCCGCTTCCAGGAGGGCTTTCAGAAACTGTAGTAAGTTGACGCGTTCCCCACCACCCTTCGTGACGGTGTAATAACCGCAGGCTTTCGCTTTCTGGGTCTTGCTCAGGGTCGCTAGCGTCTTGACCTTCTGTAGTAA
>JBGTJW010000644.1:0-5666 GCA_041744955.1 Stenomitos sp.
GCTGCGCCACATTGCGCTCAATTTGCTCGGACAAGATGAAACAACGAAGGCAGGCATTGCCGCCAAGCGAAAGAAGGCAGGTTGGGATGATGACTATCTGCTCAACATCCTGTCTCAATGATTTTCATGCGTTTGCCCTAGCTGGTCAGGTGTCTGAGTAGCCTCTAGCATGATCTGTAGGCAACCATCTTTGAGAACAGATCTTGCTACAATGCCCTTCGATTGCAGAGAGCGATTGATTAGCAAAGCGATCGCACGTACATCACCTTGTTTGGCAAGTTCTACAGGATTTGGTTGAGCGGTAGTCATGATTATGTCAGAGAGAAAGTCTAAGGTGGTTCTTGACTTAAGATGCCCTTGTTTAAGAGAGGTCTAACTAAGGTTGCTTAAGCCATGCTTAACCGCTCCAACACCGATCGCGTCGAAACGATATGCCGATCGAGTCCAAGCTGTTTTGGCTCCACGCCAAGCGCCAAGGAAATGAGTTGCGGCAGATGCAGCACGGGCAGCCCCAGTTTTTGACCAATCACTTTTTCGACTTCCGGTTGACGTGAATCGAGGTTCAGGTGGCAGAGAGGACAGGGCGTAACGAGACAGTCAGCACCTTGCGCGATCGCCTCCTGAATATGCATCCCTGCCATCTTAAAGGATTGGTCTGTGGCATAGCTGGAGAGGGGCCACCCACAGCACTGAGTCCGTCCGCGGTAGTCAACGGGTGTTGCGCCGATCGACCGAAACACGTTCTCCATTGACTGAGGATTGAAGGGGTCGTCAAAGGGTAGATGATCCTGAGCGCGCAGTAAATAGCAGCCATAGAAAGCAGCGCATTTCAGCCCCTCAAGCTTACGAGTGACTTTCTGAGCCAATGCTTCTAAACCGTAGTCACCGACGATCGCCCAGAGCAAGTGTGTGACATCGGTGCTGCCCTTATAGGGCGAACAGCCTTCCTGCTGAAGCAACCCGTTGATGCGATCGACGTAAGCAGGATCACTCGTCTGACGTTCCTTCAGCCGCTCATCCACGTGTCCGATCACGCCCTGACAGGTGCTGCAATGGGTCAGCAGCGGCAAATTTAACGACTCTGCCAGCGCGATATTGCGGGCATTGACGGTATCTTCCAGGAACTGCGAATCTTCCTTAAAGGTGCCAGACCCACAGCAGGATGCCTTTTTTAGCTCGACAAGTTCGATGCCTAATGCCTGAGTCAGCGCTTGCGTTGATTGATACAGTTCTCGACAAGCGCCTTGCGCAACACAACCAGGAAAGTAAGCGTATTTGAGCGGTAACGATGGCATAGTCGATGGGGGAGAGTGTGGGGAATCGGACGTAAAGAGTCAACTTCGACGCGATCGTGCGATCGCTGTGCACAACCAGAGGGCGCTGAACCGAAAATTTGTCGGGCAAGGGGAAAGCATGAATCCTTCACCAAAACTGCCGAGCTACTAAGATATTTTGCACGTTCTTAACGATCATTGTCTTTTTAGCGACTACTGAGGATATTTTGCGACTACTGAGGATGCAGCCTCCGTATGCCCTTAATCGCTACCACGGTAGAGTTTCAACATAACCGTCTTCCTGTTTTTTGTCCCTTGACGGGTGTGCCTTCATTTTCAGAGTCACTTAGGAAAGCGTCTGGGAATGATTCGGACGATCGCGCTTTCAGATAAGATCAG
Organism: Stenomitos sp.; assembly: GCA_041744955.1. GTDB lineage: Bacteria > Cyanobacteriota > Cyanobacteriia > Leptolyngbyales > Leptolyngbyaceae > Stenomitos. Next base: position 1,674 of record JBGTJW010000644.1, read on the forward strand.
GAAATGTTTGTAATTGCTAAAAGGGGCAGTACGGGTCTTAAACCGCTCGGGTTGCCATTGACTAAGCGTTCAAGCATTTTGAAAAAGATAACGTTGCTGCTGCATTGATTGAGGAAGCTTATGACCACCGAGACAGAAATTTTTGAGAAAGTCCAGAAGATTGTGGCTGATCAGCTAGGTGTCGAAATCAGTGAAGTCAAGCCAGAAGCTAGCTTTGCCAACGATCTAGGAGCCGATTCCCTTGACACCGTCGAGTTGGTCATGGCACTGGAAGAAGAATTTGAGATTGAAATTCCCGATGAAGCGGCAGAAGAGATTGCCACTGTCAAATCTGCTGTAGACTACATCAGCAATAAGGTCTCAGCGTCCGCTTAGGTACAGTAGGAAGTGAATGGTGGACAGTGAACAGCAAAGCTCTATTCTAATCCTTGATTCTGAGAGTCATTGAAGGGTTGATGGCAGTCTGTTCACTGAAACCCCTCACTTAGACCTGAAGCCTCTTCACCGTTTTTGTGTTCCTTTGTTCTGCATTTTGGGTCTCGACCCCTATCGTTGAAGCCATGACAAATAGTGACCGTAAGCGCGTTGTCGTTACAGGACTCGGCGCGATTACACCAATCGGAAATACCTTAACTGCCTACTGGGACGGCTTGTTGAGCGGACAGAATGGCATTGGTTCCATTACGCTTTTTGATGCGTCTCGGCATGACTGCCGCATTGCTGGAGAAGTGAAAGGGTTTGATCCACACGCTTATATGGATCGGAAGGAAGCCAAGCGGATGGATCGGTTTGCCCAGTTTGGCGTGGCTGCTAGCAAGCAGGCGATCGCCGATTCCCAGTTTGTCATCAACGATCTCAATGCAGAACAAGTCGGTGTGTTGATTGGTACTGGCATTGGCGGGTTGAAAGTGCTGGAAGATCAGCAAGAAATCAACCTGACGAAGGGACCCGATCGCTGTAGCCCCTTCATGATTCCCATGATGATTGCCAATATGGCGGCGGGGTTGACTGCTATTCATACAGGTGCAAAGGGCCCCAACTCCTGCTCTGTAACAGCCTGTGCTGCGGGGTCAAATGCGATCGGCGATGCCTTTCGACTCGTGCAAAACGGGTATGCTCAGGCGATGATTTGTGGTGGCACTGAAGCGGCTGTCACGTCGCTCTCCGTCGCTGGCTTTGCCGCCTGTAAAGCGATGTCTACTCGCAATGACGATCCAGCCCATGCCAGCCGTCCGTTTGACAAAAACCGCGATGGTTTCGTGCTCGGTGAAGGCAGCGGCATTTTGATTCTCGAAGAACTGGAACACGCTCTGGCAAGAGGTGTCCGTATCTACGCTGAAATTGTCGGCTACGGTGCCACCTGCGATGCGTACCACATTACTTCTCCGGTTCCTGGCGGCGAGGGTGCTGCACGAGCGATTTCCCTCGCGCTGAAGGATGCGAACCTTACGCCCGACCAGGTGAGCTATATCAACGCTCATGGCACTAGCACGCCAGCTAATGACTCGACCGAGACGGCAGCGATGAAAAAGGCGCTGGGCGACCACGCTTACAAGATTACTGTCAGTTCGACCAAATCTATGACAGGACATCTTCTGGGTGGCTCTGGTGGCATTGAAGCGGTAGCAGCAGTGATGGCAGTGGCAAACGATCGCGTTCCCCCCACTATCAATCTCGATCACCCTGACCCCGATTGTGACCTGGACTACGTGCCTCATCACAGCCGTGAGCAGATAGTAAACGTAGCCCTGTCCAATTCTTTTGGGTTCGGTGGACATAACGTGACTCTGGCATTCAAAAAATATCGGTAGTCTCTTTCTTGGTAGTCTTTGCTTTGGCTCCCTTGAACCTTCGTGCCCGTTTGCCTCACATTGCCCTATTCAGGATCTAACTCATGACGACAACGACGACTCGCTTTCCGATCGACCTCGGTGCCTACAAGCCGCTGACGCTAGACCCTGCTAACAAGACCCTGACCGCAGAACAGCGCGAAACCCTCAAAGCCAACATTCAGCTTTGCCGGGATGCGATTATCTTTTTCACCGCTACAGGTGCGGCAAGAGGCGTGGGCGGTCACACAGGCGGACCCTACGATACGGTGCCCGAAGTCATGATTCTGGAGGCACTGTTCCGGAGCGCCCCTGATCAGTTTGTGCCGATTTTCTTCGATGAAGCAGGACATCGGGTGGCAACCCAGTACCTCATGGCAACCCTTCACGGTGACTTGCCTGCCGAACAACTCACCCGCTACCGGGAAGCCCATGCTCATCTGCCCGGACACCCTGAATTAGGTCTAACCCCTGGTGTGAAATTTAGCTCCGGTCGCCTGGGTCATATGTGGCCCTACGTGAATGGCGTGGCAATGGCAAACCCTGGCAAAACGGTCTTCTGCCTCGGTTCGGATGGCTCTCAGCAAGAAGGCAACGATGCGGAAGCGGCACGGTTAGCAGTCGCCCAACACCTCAATGTCAAGCTGATCATTGATGACAACGACGTGACGATCGCCGGACATCCCTCCAAATACCTCCCTGGCTTTACGGTGGCTAAAACACTGGCGGGTCATGGGCTGAAAGTACTGGAAGGCGATGGTGAAGATCTGGACGATCTCTACGCTCGGATTGTCGAAGCAATTTCCACACCGGGACCGATCGCCGTGGTGAACAAGCGCCCCATGTCTGTTGGCATTGAGGGGTTAGAAGGTTCCACTCACGGGCATGACGTGATTTCGGTCAAGTTGGCGATCGCCTACCTGGAAAAGCGTGGCTTAACGGCGGCAGTAGACTTTTTGAAGGCGATCGAAGCACCGAAAAACCCCTACAAATTTATCGGTGTTAGCGAAAAATGGGACTCCAACCGCAACGTCTTTGGTGATGCGGTGAACGCCATGCTGGACGAAATGAGCGAAGCCGATCGCAAAGCCAAAGTGCTCGTCATCGACAGCGACCTGGAAGGCTCCTGCGGGCTGAAGAAAATCCACGATGCTCATCCCGAAGTCTTCATCCCCTCCGGCATCATGGAGCGGGGCAACATTTCGGCAGCGGCTGGCTTTGGTATGGAAAAAGGCAAGCAGGGCATCTTCGCCACCTTCGCTGCCTTTTTAGAGATGTGCATCTCCGAAATCACGATGGCGCGGTTGAACTACTCCAACCTGCTCTGCCACTTCTCTCACTCCGGCATTGACGACATGGCAGACAATACCTGCCACTTCGGCATCAATAACTTCTACGCCGACAACGGTTTGGATGACGGCTACGAAACCCGCCTCTACTTCCCCGCTGATGCAGGGCAAATGAAAGCGGTCGTTAAAGCCGTTTTCCACGAACCAGGACTGCGGTTTATTTTCTCTACCCGCTCCAAAACTCCACTGATTCTTGATGCGGATGGCAAGGATTTGCACGGCGATGGCTACACCTTCGTTCCTGGCAAAGATGAAGTGGTGCGAGAAGGCACCGCTGGCTACATCGTTAGCTTTGGCGACGGGCTGTATCGCGCTCTGGATGCCGTACATCGCCTGAAGCAAGAAGGCATCGACGTAGGGTTGATTAACAAACCCACGTTAAATGTGGTGGATGAGACTACGATCGCCAAAATCGGCGCAACGCCCTTCGTCCTGGTCGTTGAAGCTTTCAACCGCAAAACAGGCTTGGGCAGTCGCTTTGGCACCTGGCTACTAGAGCGCGGCTTAACTCCCAAATACGCCCACCTTGGCACCCACAAAGAAGGCTCCGGCGGTCTGTGGGAACAGTACCCCCATCAAGGACTTGACCCTGACAGCATCATCGCTAAAGTCAAAGAACTGGTTGGCTAACTGAAACCACCATTTCAGTCTAGTCACTACACTTTGATGGACTGAGCGCTGCGGTTAAACACCCAGTCCTCAGTCCTTTTTTTGTGATCCCTTCGCCACAGGTTAGGCTGAATCTGTGAAACCTAACATCTATAGATTCGTCATCAATCCGTAATTTACACTGTTCCTTAATTTGCTTTGAAATC
>JBGTJW010000645.1:0-3149 GCA_041744955.1 Stenomitos sp.
GTTGCTGCAAGCGATTCCCTTGGCAGGTGCAGTCTACAAAACCCTAAAGCAGCTTCTAGAAACCTTGCTGAAGGATTCGGGGGCTAAGTTTAGGCGGGTAATTTTGATAGAGTATCCTCGTAAAAACGTTTGGGCGATCGCCTTCGTCACAGGCGTTCTCAGTCCACAAATCCAGCCTCATTTCACGGGTAACATGTTGAGTGTTTTCATTCCCACGACTCCCAATCCCACTACAGGTTGGTACGCGATCGTGCCAGAAGATGAAGTCGTCAACATTTCAATGTCAATTGAAGATGCCTTCAAAGTGGTGGTGTCGGGCGGAATTGTGAGTCCAGGACTTGTCAGTTCTGGAACTGCAAGCCCTGGACTTGTGAGTTCTGAATCTGCCACTCTAACTCCCGTTAGTGGCTACGAAGGACGTAAGCTAGAACCATTGCTAGAAGCTCCTCTGCCCGAAATGAAGCGGCAGGTTTACTCGGTCGTACCTAGTGAAGAAGAGCGCTAGAAGGTGATTGAACTCTCCCCCGGCTGAAGCTCGAAGGATTCTAAGCGGATGTTGCTACGCGGTCTGAAGACACGCTTCGCAACGCTTACGATATGATTTCTTCAATCCCTTGAACAAGTCGTATCGTTTTGGCAGGTTCAAAACTGCCCTACTGACCTTGGCTAGGTTCAACCCTAGCTGTGTCGCTACTTTTCGGAGAATGTTAGCTGCTCCGTTGCAATCTGCATTAATCAAAATACCTTGAGCAGTTTGGTACTGCCCTCGCTTAACTCGCTTGCCTGATGGCTTCCAGCTTGGGGGTTTTTCACCCCATGTTGGCAAAAAGTCATCATCGAGAAAAGAGGTCTTTGATGTGTACGATTCTTCTGTTTCGACAAACTGAATACCCACAGCCTCACAAAGCTGCTGCAATCTGTTTTTTAATCTGCCAGTGGGTATCTGGACAAAGTTTTGATTGTTCCTGGTTCCCATACTAGAACCATCTTTTTGTCCAGTATTCCAGCCAAAGACAATCATGCCTAGCTTGTTTTCTAAGCAATGATTCACAATCATTCGAGCCGCTTTATGGATAGCATCTCGCATGACTCGATTTCGCTTTTCAGTCAAATCGGCTAACTGGTCACTCCAAAAGCCCTGCGCTTGCCCTTCTTTTAGAGAAGCAATCCGTTTGTTGGCAAGTTGATTAATTGATTTGAGTTTACGTCCACCAACCATAAAAGACTTGCCTTTAGTCGAAACACAGGTCAGCCAGTTATCGCCACCGTGGTCAATGCCTAGCGCTTGAGTATGGTCTAAAACAAGAGAGCAAGTTGCGCCCTGATTCCCGTACTCATAAACATACTCAGCATAAAGTTCATTGTTACGGGGCAAGATGCGAACTTCTCTAATTTGATTAGTTTCAATGCCAGTGCATCCATTAATCCAGATTTCTTTGACACCTAAAAGCTCTTTAACATCTGCACCAATTTCTAGACTGACAGGCAATCTGCATTGACCTGATTCGATATCAAACTGCACCGCTTGCACTGGATACGAAATAGGCGCTAACCCTCCCTTCGTGCGATAACGAGGCATTTTAGGTTTGGTTGCTTCTCCCTTGAAGAAGTTGGAAAGAATCTCGTTATAGCTTGAAAACGACTCTGCAACTGACTTTAGGGACTGTTGAGCAGACTGCCCTCCTAGTGCTTTGTAATGAGGATTGTCTTTAAGACTCATGCATAGAGCAGCGTACTTTGCCGTCTTGACCCTACCTAGCTTAAAGCCTGTTCTAAACTCATCTACCTTAAAAAACTCACCTCTAGGGCAATCTTCAAAGTGTGTCTGCTTGACTTGATAAATAGTTGAATTTATCAGGCTATTAGACTGACGACATTGATAAATCAAATAGTCTTTAACCTCTTCTGGAACATTGAGTCTGACTTGAATTGTGCCGTACATCGCTTTACCTCCTCTCTTTATTATATGTGATAGAATATGTTTTAACAACAAGTTTAGAAACAAATATGAAACTATCTTCTGAGGATTACGAGTATCGGAGAACTGAAGGGTCTGTCTCCTCAATCAACTATCACTTTATTTTTGTCCCCAAGCGTCGCAAATCGGTGTTGATAGGGGATATAGCCGCTCGGATGCAGAGCATTGTATTCGAGTTGGTTCAAGAGCATGGCTGGAAGCTAATAGCAATGGAAATCATGCCAGACCATGTGCATCTATTTATTAATGCACCAACGCATGAATCGGCTGCTGACATTGCGAGATGGGTCAAGGGCAGAGCTTCTAAGCTGTTGAGAGAAGAGTTCCCCGGTCTTAAAAAGCTTCCTTCTTTATGGAGTCCTAGTTATTTTGTGGCGACAACAGGGAAGGTCAGTACCGACACGATTAGGAAATACATTGAAAACCAGAAAGGCAAATAGCGAATACGCGAGGCTAAAGCCTCTCACTGGTTTTCACCCCTCGGCTGAAGCACGAAGGCTCTCAACTGCGATTAGGTAGGTAGTCCTATCTGCCCAAAACTTATCTGCCCAAAACTTATTTGCCCAAAAATGAGGTAGAAACGAGATGTCTACTTCAAATTTACGCCCCAAAATTTACGATTTAGCGTACATCTCCATCGGCTCCTTAATGAAGCGAATGTAGAGATGTTTGAACGTAGACTTGAGGACTCGTGGTGCGCCAAAGTCAACAGGAACTAGCTTCTCAGGGAATTTCCAGTCCAAAACTTGAAGGTCTTGGGGCGATCGCAAAGGATACGCAATTTCTGCCAACTCTGGACAAATCCCTAGTCTTTGAGAAGCCGCTACGGTTGGAATTGCAGCAGGGTCAGCCTTCAAAATCTCCACTACGGTTCGATCTAAGGCAAAGACGTTGCCCGAAGCAGCCAGCAGTCCCAAGGGACGAGGTTCGCCACCGCTAGGACCATTCCCTTCATGCCCAATAATGCCATCAAGAATGGTGAGATTAGGCGCGATCGCCCGTGCCGTTTCCACCAACATTGTGCCAAAGCGATCGCTGTCTTTGCCTGCCTCTAAGTGCCACCAAGCCTTCATTTTGCCAGGAACGCAGCCGAACAGATTCTTCACTCCCATCGTTAGCGTCAGTTGAACATGGGACTTAACCTTCGGTAAATTAATCACCACATCCGCTT
>JBGTJW010000646.1:0-5650 GCA_041744955.1 Stenomitos sp.
GCAACCGAGCTTTCCTCCCCCCACCTCTAGCTCGTTTGCGCAGCTTGAAATCGCTTTGGACTGCCTCTTGATAGACGGTACCAAAAACCTCGCACAACTCGTCAAACGCTTGGCGATTCAGTCCAGTCAACGCCCTTAACAGGCGGTCCTTCTCTAGGGCACGTTGACTATTGAGCATCCTCTACTACCTTGTCGGAGCATAGGATCAATCTACCTTATAAAGCAACAAGTCTTATCTACCGTCTGCCGTCTACCTTTCAGTTTCATCGGGATTGGTCGATCGCATTCTTTGGCAAGTCGAGTTTCTGCAAACTAGTGAGCGTTTTTAGAGCACTAGGATTCAGTAATTTGGTTAAGACTGAGAGCCAGAGTTGTCAACTTGATGAGCGATCGTCCTTACCCATTGCCGAAAGGCTCGTAAAGCGGGGCTGGTGCCTGCGGTGCTGCTCATAGCGACAAATTCAGCGATACCTTCAGTGACCGACAAACCAGGAAAGATCGGGCTGCTGGTTACTTCAATGTAGACACCATCGCGCAAAAGATTGATTTGGAGTTTGCCATCGTCGTAACGCCAGATTTCAGGTACGCCCAACGCTTCGTAGGCGCTCACTTGCGTTTTGGAGGTGACATCTACTTCAATCGCCAAATCGGGTGGCGGGTCGATCGACAGATCCAGCCGCTTTTTGCCAATCATCTGAGCTTGATTTTGAATGTAAAAACAGTCATCTGGTTCAATGCCGTAGCTCATATCCTGTCGTTTAAAGGTTGTGGAACCAAATGACTCCCAGTTCATATCCAGCTCATCCAGCAGGGCTTTCAGTAAATCGCCAATGATCACTTTTGCTTTTTCATGTTCTGGTAGCGGCATTCTGATCTCTAACGTTCCTTTGCAGTAAGCCAATCGAGCCGCGCGATGATCGCCCAGTTCTGCCAGAATGTCTTCAAACGCTTGCCAGCTAACGTCGCGTAGCAGCAAGCGCTGTCCTGGGGGCACGCTGAGTTGGTTCAGTTGCAGTGTAACCATGAAGGAATAGGAGCCAATTTTCTTCAGTTTAATGGCAAATTACAGCCGTTTTCAGCCTGAGCCACTCTGGTAACGGGAGGGGCAGCGATCGTGCATCCAAGTAAAACGTCAAACAAGTTTGACTGCATAAAAGCAGTCCTCTGGATCGCCCTCCTCTAGCGGGGAGCAGGTGTGTTGAGCGCGATCGCTTTGCTATTAGGCACTCTACACACCAGTACAATGAGGCTTTAGTCTTGCTCGATCGTCTGTCGCCGTCGCCTTTATGGAATCATCGCTAGATATCACGCTGCAAATCATTCTGACCGTCATTGCGGGCATTGGAGCGCAGGTGCTGGCAGAGTTTCTCAAGCTTCCTGGCATTGTTTTCTTGCTGCTGTTTGGCATCTTGCTGGGTCCAAGTGCCCTGGGGCTACTGTATCCCGATCGCCTCGGCGTGGGGTTGGATGTGATTGTCTCGCTTCTAGTGGCAGTGATTTTGTTTGAAGGCGGCTTTAATCTAGAGTTGCGGGATCTGGGCAGAGTTTCTGGCAGTTTGCGAAATCTGGTCACCATTGGGACACTGATCACGCTGCTGGGTGCTGGTATGGCGGCGCACTGGTTGAGCGAATTCCCCTGGGCGATCGCGTTTCTTTATGGGTCGCTTGTTGTGGTCACGGGTCCCACCGTTATTAACCCCTTGCTGCGGCAGGTGAAGGTCGATCGACGGGTTTCGGCGTTGCTTGAAGGCGAGGGTGTGCTGATCGATCCGGTCGGCGCGATTCTGGCAGTGGTGGTGCTAAACGTGCTGCTGAATGGCAATGCCGATCCGCTGAGTGTGGCAAGTGGGCTGATGCTACGGTTGGGCACGGGCAGCAGCCTTGGCATAGTAGGAGGCTGGCTACTCGGCTTCATCCTTAAACAGTCGCGGTTCCTGTCTGACGATTTAAAGGCTCTTTTGGTGCTGGCAGGCTTGTGGGGACTGTTTGGGCTGGCGCAAAGCATTCAAAGTGAAGCGGGGTTGATGGCAACGGTGGCGGCAGGCATTGTCTTGAGAGCGTCGTCGGTGCCAGAAGAGCGTCTGCTGAAGCGGTTTAAGGGGCAACTCACCATTTTGGCAGTGTCAGTGCTATTCATTCTCCTGGCAGCCGATCTGTCGATCGCCGGTGTCATTGCCCTCGGCTGGGGTGGGGTGGTCACTGTCCTGAGCCTGATGTTCATCGTGCGTCCGCTGAATGTCTGGTGTTGCACCTGGAAGAGCGGCTTAAACTGGCGGCAAAAAATGTTTGTAAGCTGGATTGCGCCTAGAGGCATCGTCTCAGCCTCGATCGCGTCACTCTTTGCCCTTTCGTTGACCCAAAATGGTATCAATGGCGGCGACTCGATCAAAGCGCTGGTCTTTCTAACCATCATTCTGACCGTTTTTGGGCAGGCGTTGACCGCGCAGTGGGCTGCCAATCTGCTGCAAATCACCTCAAACGAGGCTACAGGTGCCGTGATTGTCGGCTGTAATCCACTCAGTTTGCTGATTGCTCGCCTCTTTGACGAACGGGATGAGCCAGTTACTTTCATTGACACCGCACTGGAAGCAAGACAACAAGCCGAACAGGAGCAGCGGCGCATTCTTATTAGCAGTGCCCTGGATGTCAAAGTGCTGGAAGAAGCGGGTCTCGGTCAGGTTGGCACCTTTCTCGCCATGACGAACAATGGCGCAGTAAATCTCGTGATTGCGTGTCAGGCGGCTGAAGAATTTCGTCCGCCTCGCGTACTGGCGGTCTGTCCCCGCGATCCACAGGTTCGTAAGGGGACTGGTGTAACAAGCGAACCCACCGTTCAGCAGGCATTTGCGCCACTGACCCTGCTGAAAACCTGGAATAAGTACATTAGCGATGGTGCCGTAAAGTTGGGTGAAACCGTTGTGCGGGAGACAGACGTTGAGGCACAACAGGCATATTTACGATCGCTCATTACGGGTGGCACGCTGTTACCGTTGCTGCTCGAACGGCAGGGTTGCTTACAGATCGTTCCGGCTGAAGCGCTCCTGAAAACGGACGATCGCCTCATTTACCTGCTACACGACCCCAAGCCAAAACTGCTGAAGCTGCTGTCTGATCCTAGCCCACCCCGTCTCATCCTTGAAACACTGCCTGAAGTTGAGAACATTCCCGTCCCTGCTGGCAGCAATAGCGCTACTGGGACAGCACCGCAGCCGGAAACCTCAGCCACCGCGATCGTGATGTCACCCGACGTGATGCCACCTGACACACCCGTAACAGAAGTAGTGGTGGAGCAAATCCAACCAGAGTAGCGCCGTTGAACTTGGGTTGAGAGTTGATAGAATTACGGTCAATGGGTGTGTTGATGAAGCACTAGCAGGCAAGAACGATGACTTCCGATCGGTACTCTCCTAGTCTTTAGGGCATAACAACAAAAGAATGAGGCAGAATCACTGCGTTTCTCTACAATAAATTGTCGCTTGCTTTGATTACCGCTTGCTCTGACATTGCCCTGGTCATCGTTCGATCGGAGTTGAGGCGCTAAAGTTTGCCACTCTGTTTCTACCTGCAACCCATGTCACCATCCCCAGCCCCCGACCAATCGCTGTACGAGTTAGCGCTTGCTACTGACCCGGCACTCCCAGTCCTCCAAGTTAGCCCGACTACGCTCAAAGCGGCATTCAGCGCCGTACTAGAACTCCTGATCGATCGCGAACTGCCAGCCGTTGTGTGGGCAAAGCTACCCAGGGGCGCAGTTTGGCAAACGGAACTGGCACGATACAGCGCCTTAGAAGGCGTGGCTAGAGCACTGTACGTCTTTAAAAACCCACGGGAAGAAGGCACGGATGATGCATTGGTCAGCACGATCGCCGATCCTGCTGCCGATCCGACTGCTGACCCGGAGCCACTCATAGCGGTTATGGCAGAAACTCCACCCGCTGCATGGCAGGAACTTTTGCTGGCACCCGACAGCCAGCTTCGGCGAGAGTACTTTCTGCTGGTATGGGCAGAACACTTTCAGGGGTGCATTCTTGCGCACCGTCCACGCTCTGCCCAGCCTGCAAAAACGCCTGTTAACACTGTAGAAGCGGGTGCGGGGTTGGCAGAAGCCATGGTTGCTGGCGCGATCGGTGAGAGTCAGGAGCGACGACCGCATCTACTGACACTCTCCTCGTTTGACGCAGGCTTAATTGCACAGGTGGTAGGCGGCTTGGCGCACGCAGAAACCCTGACTGTTCTTACCTCGTCGATCGCCGCTGCTAGTGGAGGCGAGGCGCAGCCGAAGCTGGCATTGGCTGATGCGGTGGCACAATGGCAGACGCTAACGGGTGAGATGGCTGTCACCCCAAGTAACCCAGCTACGTTGGGGCAGTTGTTTATGAAGCAGATGCAGCGACAAGAAGAGGTTTGGCAACGCAATGCCAACTACCGACGGCAGGCAGATCTGGTAGAAATACTCCAGATCCAAAAAGAAGAGTTGAGCAATGCCCTGCGATCGAAGGCAGATTTTATCAATACGGTGGGGCAAGAACTGCGAACACCGCTGACCACCATCAAAACGGCGCTCACGCTGCTCAATTCGCCCAGCTTAAAGCTACCCCAGCGCCAGCGCTATATGGAACTCATTGAAAAAGAGTGCGATCGCCAGAGTTCCTTGATCACTAGCCTGCTCGACCTGGTGCAGCTTGACCAGTCTGTTAGCCCCACCGCGCTTGAGTCGATCCGCATGACTGACATTGTTCCTGGTGTGGTCAGCACCTATCAACCACTGGCAGAAGAAAAGGGTGTGCGGCTGTCGTACACCATACCAGAAGACTTACCCTCGATCGCCTGCATGGCTAACTGGCTCAAGCAAATTGTGATCAACCTGCTGCATAACGGCATTAAATTTACCGCCACTGGTGGACAGGTGTGGGTACGCGCTAAAAAACAGGGTCATTATGTCAACCTGGAAGTGCGCGATACAGGCATTGGTATGGCTCCCAACGATCTGCCTAAAATCTTCGATCGCTTCTACCGCGTCCGGCAGGCATCGTTAGAAGATACGAGCGGGGCTGGCTTGGGTTTGACGATCGTTCAGCAACTGCTGGTGCATTGTGGCGGCTCGATTTCGGTGAAAAGCAAACCGGGCGAAGGGTCTACCTTTACGGTACTCCTGCCCATTCATCCTAAACAGCCGTTGCCACCCTCAACGTAAGGGGTTCCGTCTACCGCAAGGGGAAGAGTGACCGTGAACGTTGTCCCGATGCCGACCGCGCTTTGGACTGTAATGTTGCCGTCATGAGCCTCGACGCATTGTCTGGCGATCGACAGCCCCAGCCCCGTACCAGGAATGGTTTTGGCATTGCTGGCACGATGAAAGCGATTGAACAGTTGGTCAAAGTCGCCTTTAGGAATACCAATACCGCAATCACGAATTTGAAACGTGATGGAATCGGCTGCATAGATCAGCTTCAACGTGACGTTGCCGCCATGGGGAGAGTATTTAATCGCGTTGGAAAGTAGGTTAGTCAAAATATGATGCAGCAGTTTTTCATCCAGGTTGTAAAGTGTGGGGCGATCGACCGCATCATTAACTTGCGTGAAAACGATCGTGTGCCTGGAATCAGCGTTCGTATCAATCGCAAGCTGGAAATCGGCAACTAATTGACGA
>JBGTJW010000647.1:0-10531 GCA_041744955.1 Stenomitos sp.
CTGGTTACGACCCTGGTCATTGACTATCCTCTACACTCATACAGAAGCTAGCCTTTTCCGCTGGCTTCTGATTTTTACGTTAAAGATATGACCGATCGCTCTTTGCCACTGTCTCAGTCTGCCAAGCACTTGGAAAAGAAGTTTACGCGCGATTTGCGGGAACGTGCGATCGAGTTCATTCTCTTGCTCGCGGCGTTTTCTTCGGTTGCTACCACGATCGCCATCATGGTGATTTTGGTTACAGAGTCGTTAGCGCTGTTCAAAGATGTGTCGATCGTTGAGTTTCTCACCAGCAAGGACTGGGCACCGCTCTTTGAACCACCGCGCTACGGCATTTTGCCGCTCGTCTCAGGGACGCTCGTTACCTCGGCAGTGGCGCTCTCGGTGGCAATTCCAGCCGGGACGATCGCGGCGGTGTTTTTGAGCGAATTTGCTGCGCCCAAACTACGCGAGGTTGTGAAGCCGATCCTGGAACTGCTGGCTGGCATTCCGACCGTAGTATATGGCTATTTTGCGCTCTTGTTTGTGACTCCGCTGTTGCAGGTGGTGCTGCCCGACCTGCCTGGATTTAATATGCTCAGTCCCGGTCTGGTCATGGGCGTTATGATCACCCCACTCATCAGTTCGATTAGCGAAGATGCCATGCGTGCTGTGCCTGTGGAGCTACGGGAAGGCTCTTATGCGATGGGTGCAACGCGGTTTCAAACTGCGTGGAAAGTGGTGTTTCCCACAGCCGTTTCAGGTGTTTCAGCCGCCTATATTTTGGGAATTTCGCGGGCGGTGGGCGAGACGATGATTGTGGCGATCGCGGCAGGGCTGCAACCGATCGTCACCTGGAATCCGCTTGAATCAGCCGCAACCATTACGACGTATATCGTGCAGGTGAGTCTGGGCGATCTGCCTCACGGCACCATCGGCTACCAGACCATTTTTGCAGCCGGATTGACGCTGGTGCTCCTCACCCTGGTCTTCAACATCGTGGGGCACTTTTTGAGTAAGCGCTATCGGGAAACCTATTAATATGTCGAGTCCAGAGTGGCAGAATTCAGAGTTGCTTGATTTAGAGGTGCCACGGGCAGATCTGGTGGCAATCCGTGCTGGCATTGCCCGTCGCAAAGTGTTTGATGGCGCATTTGCGATCGTTGGACTCCTGGTCATTTTCATCGCGCTGCTGACCCTGCTGACCCTCATCACGCAGCTAGCGATGCAGGGCTATCCACGCCTCACTCGTACCTTCTTTTCGTCCTTTCCCAGCAGCACACCCGAAGAGGCAGGCATTCTGGCGGCATGGGTGGGAACGTGTCTGGTCATGGTGGTGACGGCAGCCGCAGCCGTTCCCGTTGGCGTGGCGGCAGGCATTTACCTGGAGGAATACGCTCGTAAAAGTTGGTTAGCCGATCTGATTGAGATCAACGTGACAAATCTGGCAGGGGTGCCGTCGATCGTCTATGGGCTGCTGGCGCTGGGTTTGTTTAACTACTACTTCAAGCTGGGCGAAAGTGTGCTCACCGCAGGCTTAACGCTGGCATTGCTGGTGCTGCCGATCGTCATTGTCACCACTCGCGAAGCACTCCGCGCCATTCCTCGAAGCTTGCGCGAGGCGGCATACGCTCTGGGAGCCAGCAAATGGCGCATGATCTGGGATCACATTTTGCCTTACTCGGCAGGCAGTATCATGACGGGGGTGATTATTGGCTTATCGCGGGCGATCGGCGAAACGGCTCCCCTGGTGACGATCGGTGCCCTCACCTTCATCTCCTTTCTGCCCGAACCGCCCATCAAAGGCACCTTTCCCTACCTTTCGTTCGAGTGGCTCAAGGCTCCGTTCACCGTCATGCCCATTCAGATGTTTAACTGGGTATCGCGTCCGCAGCCTGAGTTTCAGACTAATGCCGCCGCCGCTGGAGTCGTGCTCATTGCCATGACTCTGACAATGAATGGGCTGGCAATTTATCTCCGCTATCGTTTCCGCAAAGGCATCAAATGGTAAACGACCAATCAACTCAAACAACTCCTGCCACTGGGCTAAAAGCAAAAGCTGCGGTGAAAGATCTCAGTTTTTACTACGGTGCCACAAAGGTGCTGAAAAGCGTTAACCTGACGGTGCCAGAGCATCAGGTCACGGCACTCATCGGACCGTCGGGCTGCGGCAAGACGACGCTACTACGCTGCTTCAATCGCCTGCACGACCTGTATCCCGGCAACCGCTACGAAGGCGAAATTTTGCTGGATGGGGCGGTGAATATCCTGGGACGAAACATTGACCCGATCGAAGTCCGGATGCGGATCAGCATGGTCTTTCAGCGACCTAACCCCTTTCCCAAGTCGATTTACGAAAATGTTGCCTACGGGCTGCGTGTGCGGGGTGAAACCAAACGAAGCGTGGTGGATGCCAAAGTAGAACACGCCCTTCGCAGTGCTGCCCTCTGGGATGAAGTGAAAGATCGCCTGAATGATGTGGCGTACAACCTTTCTGGCGGTCAGCAGCAGCGCCTCTGCATTGCCCGTGCGCTGGCAACCGATCCCGAACTCATTTTGTTTGATGAGCCGACCTCTGCCCTAGATCCGATCGCCACCCAAAATATCGAAGACCTGATGGCAACCCTCAAAGAGCAAGTCACAATCCTCATCGTTACCCACAGTATGCAGCAGGCAGCCCGCCTCTCAGACTACACCGCGTTTATGTATCTGGGCGAAATGGTGGAGTTTAACCAGACTCAGCTGCTCTTTAATGAGCCACAGCAAAAGCAAACAGAAGACTACGTGCAAGGACGCTTTGGCTAACGGTTACGACTGTTAACTCGATCGCTTCGTTGTATGCCCCTGCCAGTGGTCAGAAAGTGTCGCTTGACGATCGAGCGTTTTCAGCAAAACCAAGCAAGCAACCAGCTCTTTACACCCTCCAACCCACCACATTTTTCAAGAAGCCCTTGCCATGACGACCCTAATGGATAAGTCAATGCCCTCAGTTGCAAAAAACATACCGCCTGCACTCAGGGTATTGTTTCGACCAATGCTGGCTGTGGCGTTAGGCATCCACGGCTTGTTGCTGTTTGTGCCGCTCTCCCCTGAGAAGAAAGAACTGCCAGCACCGACCGAAAAACCCGTCAAAATTGCTCGTCTGTCCAACCAAAAAGTGCCGATCAAGCCCAAGCCCAAACCAAGAGTGGCAGCACCCAAGCCCGTCGTGAAGCGGAACGTGACACCCCCCCCAACGCTTGTGGTTAAAGCAACACCAACACCATCGCCAGCACCGTCTTCAGACAGTGCTACGCCATCTCCCAATCCATCGGCTACGCCGTCCGCTACGCCCCCCGCTGCGCCAGTTGACAGCACCCCTTCCAGCGATCCTGAAGCGGCGGCTTTTGCTGGACCACTGGATGCGATTACCCGACGACGACCGGATACCGATGGGGTTGTGAAAGATTTGCCTGTACGTGATGCGGCCTTTGAGCCTGGCTCCTTTTTCTTTCGAGATCCAACGCTCTTTTATACCGATCCAGACAAGGACATCGGAAAACCAGGAGTGTCGGGAATAGAGTTTCTTGGCACGCTTAATGATGTGGAGGTCGCGCTGAAAGAGGATATTGAACCTGCTTACACCAACAATGGGTTTACCTTCACAAAGGTTGGCGAGTATGGTGAGGGACCCGTTTACGAAGTGAAAAAAGATGACTTGACGCGCTACCTTAACTTTGTGCTGAACAAAACCAAGACAGGCATTTTGGTGGTGGTTTGGAAAAAATCACCTGTTTAGCGATCGTCATTCGAGCGATCGCGCCTTGCAACGTTCACCCGCTGTAGGTACCTCTCGGACGCACAAAGAGACTCTATCTCTATACAGTCGGTGTACAGCGGGATTTTCAGACTAACCTTACCGATCACTTCGTGTCTGTTTACGACGAACTTCAAATTCAGAACGTGCGCGGAAGAAACAGACATCAAACTCAAAGAAAAAATTAGCTTGCCCCAAGATTAAATGCATATTGGGTGCTTGTGTCCAAGTAAATGCAAGATCAACGGTGGGAAATGAACTGACTTGGGCATCAACCACGACTGCACGAGCTTCAAATCGAGCCAGGTTTCCTGTTAGTAGAACCGACAGCGTTTCATTCTCCCAGATTAAGCCCAGTTGCAACCCCAACTCATATGGCAGAACATTAACACTGGCACCTGTATCTAATAAGCCTTCGGCATTCAAGGATTGACCATTACAACCGAGTGTCAAAGACAGGTATGGCATTCGGTCTACCATGCCAAGGCTGCTATCAATAACTTTGTAGGAAAATCTTTGAGCGTCAACCATTCTTTTCTTGCTGCTTTGTCGCCAGAAGGTTCATCAGGACGTTAGCAGCCTCAGAGCAATTGTAGGGCGACCAAATTGCGTACTCTTGATTCGCAACAAAGAAGTTTGCATCTTCTTCCTTGACCAGTTCAGTCGCTAAAAATTGCATCAGCCGAAGCTTGTCAATCTTTGGAAGTTCCTGGATTTGGGACATAAGTTCAGCTAATGACATTTGAGAATCTTCTCGTCTGAAGGCTGATGAAAGGATGCGATCGCCCTCTCATTTTAATTTCGCGATCGCGCCTTACAAACGTTCTACCGTTACTAAACAAGGTGGTGTCAAGGTTGCTTAAAAGGGGAGCGATCGTACTGATTACGGAAACATCTTTCCACCACATAACGTTTTCCTTTAGCGGTAGCAAACAAATTTAACCGCAGAATCGATATACTCTTGAATCCGCTGCAAGGAGTTTTTTATGCTGCTGCTCTATATTTGATCGACTATTTTCTTGCGCTTCTCTTCGTATTCTTCTTGAGTTAGTAAACCCATTTGATACGCTTCGTTAAGTTTTTCCAAAAGCACAAGAGAACGGCTAGAAGATTGAACAGTTTGAGCAGACTTCTTAGTAGAGAAAAATGATTTCTGCTGAGACTTTAAAGTCTTCAACTCATCTTTTAGTAGACTGATTTGAGCTTGGATTTGCCGAACTATCTCTTGGGTATTTTGCTTTCCTTCTTTAATCCTGGCGCGTTTCGCAGCCACTTCACGAGCGATGTTAGCATTAACGCTAGCCGCAGTTCTTCTACATGAAGCTCTATATTTTGATCCAAGTAAGACTCCTCCAAGACCTCTACCCATTGATTGAGTTTCGGCTCTTGCCTGCTGTGCAGATAGAGATAAAGAGGAATTTGCATCTACCCACTCTTGGACATCTCTTTTGGCATTCTCAAGCCTTACAGTCAATTGAGATATTTGAGCTTCTGTATCAGCTATTTGCTGATCTATAGTACTTGACGTTAGAAAGTTATCTGGTTGAATCATAGTTTGATGCTGAAGCAAAGATCTTGATTAGAGTCTGAGCTAGCAAGTCTACTTGTACCAAGCTCAATTCTGGCTCATAGCGAAAGAGCACCCAAAATTAGCTACAACTTAACCCAACATTCCTTACACTGACAAGTAGTCTCTCGGCAGCACCCGCACTAATAGTCGGAGCCTCATAACAACTTATTAGGCTGAAAGCTTTTGTATAACACCCTCAAATAGACAAGCAGAAATAGATTGTAGAGGGGGACAACCGCTTGGGCAGCATACTTCTCTACGATCGCCCCTTCGCACTCAAGCCGATCGCACTTTAAACCAACAATGCGTTGAGCAAATTAGCGTTAATCATAGTTATGATCAGGCATTAACTTTTCGGTTGGTCGATCGCCAGTGAGACTCGTTCACCGCCGATCGCCTGCATCGTGCCTAAAATCTGTACCACCTTTTGATACGTGACCTGGTTATCTGCCTTGAGCACAACTGCGCCTTGAGGATTTTTATTCAGATACTCCACCATCCGTGTTGCCAATTGATCCTGGGTGACTGGGCTGCTGCCGACTGTCATTTGACCCTGCTTAGTCAAGCCCACAATCAGCGGATCAGGTAGTTTTAGTTCTTTTGCACCTTTGTCAGCCGTGGGTAACGTCACATCAACTGATTGCTGCGTCGTCAACGTCATTGAGATGACGATAAAGAACGTCAACACTGCCATCAGCACGTCCATCATCGGCAGCAGATTCACTTCGAGCATCTCTGAACCCTGGCGCTGCGATTTAAACTTCATACATCAACTGCCTGAATGTGCTGTGGTCGGAACGGACTGCGGTTGCTGATTGCCCTTGTTATGGTCTAAAGGTTGGCTGCGATCGCTCGTGTTCAACGGACAGAGGGTCTTCTTCAGGGAGCGGCTCCGCTGGGTAGGATGCGTGCCCATTGCCGTTTTGAGTGGGTGCATACCACACCTGACGGTAAATCAGTTCCAGTTCACTACCCACTTCCGAGAAGTAATCGACCTCACGTGCCTGAAACGACACTAAAAGGCGGTACACTGCCAGCGCAATAATTGCAATTAACATACCGGCTGCGGTGGAAATGAGGGCTTCGCCAATACCAGCCGCTGCTTTAGTGGCGCTAGCCGTCGTGCCGCCTCCCCCAATGTTCAGGTTCCCAAAGGTCTGAATTAAGCCCGTTACGGTGCCTAATAGTCCTAAAAGAGGCGCTAGACCGACTGTTGATTCCAGCAGCTTGTTGCCTTTGTGCATTTTGACGAATTCTTTGTCACCCGCTGACTCTAGGGCAAGGCGAAAGGTTTCTGGGGTGGGATAGCGCAACTTAAGGGGAGCCAGAAGGAACCGGGCGATCGGCTGGTCACTACGCTCAGCGATCGCAATAGCCTGATCCAGGTCATACCGAGCCGCCTCAAGTATGTTATGTGCCACTCGCTGCTCATGACGAGACAACTGATACCAGAACAGTCCCCGGTCTAAGCCACAGGCAAGCGTGCCAACAGATAAAGCCAGGAGGGGGTACATGACAGCACCGCCACCGACAAAGACATCGATTAATCTCTCTGACATTGCAAAAAAAGTCTGACGGCTTAAAGGGGGGAACGATCAAAATGCTAACAGATTGAAGCATCACCGTTAGAGTAACTGAGTCCTGCGATCGCTTGATTAAGAATAGGTCTTAAAAATGATTAAGGTTAGGTAAAACAATGAGCGCTGTGTGCTTAAGTTGAGCCACAAACAAAGCAATTATTTTTATCTGCACTTTTGCAGATTCGGTCTAACTGCAAACAGCCCGTCTCTTAACGGCAGAAGACTACGACTTTAATCTACTACAACCTCGCTATCACTGGGTCGCTTGGGGTCAGGAACATTATTAAGAACGACCGGTGCCTGAGGTTTGATCGGTGCTGACTTTGCTGGTGTAGCAGCATCAGCCTTGGCACTGGCAACGTTGACGGCTTGCGTCGTTGGCAAAACTTCCCGCCAGTTGATCGTACCCTCAGCATCCATTGTCACCACAATCCTTTCTGGTGTAGCGCTTTTGGTCGCTCCGGCTTTAGGTTTTGACGCAGCGGGAGCTTTTGCGATCGCTCCCTCTGTTGACTTTGTAGCAGGCGGTTTTGCGGCTGATTGCACGTTGCAATCAAAGGTTTCGCCCGGTCGCACGGCGCGGTAGGAGTCACCACATTCAACCCGGAGTGCCGTTCTAATTTCGCTGGTCAGGGTTTCTTGCAGTAGCGTCTCCAGCTTGGCAATGTTGACCAGACCGCGCACACTGGGAATATCCCATTGCACTGTGCCCTGGCTATCTTTCTGCTGCACGTTGATGGCAAAGGTGCCGCCTGTGTCGAGTGTGCCCAAGCAGTTGAATGATTGGTCAGCAGTCGGTTGCACGTCGTTGGGGCAACTCACACTCTTCAGCGAAACGCCGCCCTGCTGGATGACGCTATCGCGAATACTATTCTCAATCTTGAGGTGATCCAGCGGTTTGGTGCAGCCAACCAGACCGAGCACACAAGCACTGAGGAGAATGAATACGTTGAGCGCACGAACGTTAGACAGCGGCGGTAATGCTACTACTGCCTCACAATGACACGGGTCTGCTTTCGTAGGCATGGTCGGTCTAGACATTTGCCAAGTGTGCCTCTACAACTGGACGTAACTACTTTAAGCAGGGCATTAACCCTCCCGTCAATAACGTAGCGATCGCAGGTAAAGAACGTGTTAAGAGTTACATAACGCTACATCGGTTCCAGCGTTCAAAGCTGTTTAGGGTATTTAATCGTCCCTTGAGCAACGCACCTATTGTAGTTCTGCTGCCACTGTAGTCACTGCCGTTGCCCCGTTGGTAGAAGGTTGCGGTTTGGCTAAGTTTTGAAAGATGATCTGGTCTGCGATCGCCTCTTGCGGTGGTTTGTTTGCCACTTTAATCTGTGGTTCTTCTTCTTTGCGACGCGCCACCGTTTGCTGTTTGTAAACATCAAGCGCCCGTGCGATCGCGGTAAGCCGCCGATGCTGGTCGTGGCTGATGCCGTCTTCTGTGTTACCCAGTCCTGGTGCTTCCCAGCGATTACGGCGCGGGTTCCAGTAGGACTGCGTACGTGCCCATAACACAGCCTCCGAGCCCGTTAGCCCACGATCGCGCGCTTTTTTTAGCCACTCAATGTAGCCAGGTGTATCCAAGGCTGCCAGGGGAGCCTGATTTGCCAGGTCGATCGCGTTCAGTTCTTCTTCCAGCGATAGGTTCAAGCGCTGTGCGTCTGCTTTTTGTCGGATTACCGCTGCTTGCCGCTCTAAACGCCGTAGCTGTTTTTCATCCGCTTCTTCAGGCGAATTGGCTCCGTGCTGATACGAAAAGCTGCCCAGGTTCCACACCCCGTTGCCAGGGTCAGAATGCCCGTAATAGGCACGAGTTCTACTGCCGTTGGGTGTGCGGGTGCCTTCAGCGTGTCCGACAGTACGAGCCACTAAGGAGTCAGAACCACCCATAAACAGGTCTGCCTGAGTGCTGGTCGATGGCGCTGGGGCGACAACTGGCGGTGGAGTAGGGGCTGGCACAGCAGCAACCTCAGCCACAACAGGCGGGTCAAAGCTGAGCGCAGGCGATCGACTTGGAGTGGGACTGCTGGGGATCGTGGGTTCGGTGGGCGCGACTGGCTGCTCTGCTGGCGGTGTGGCTGCACTCGCCAGGGGGGCGGGATCGGATGTGCCAAAGGATAAGTCGATCGCGCCACCATTATCAGTCGGGGCAGCCAGCGCATCGGCACGAGCAGCAGAGGCACTGGAGAAAAAAGCAACCAGGCTGAGAGCAATCAGAGCAGGGGATTTCATAAGCGGCTTTGGTGGAGGGAGGGTAGAAGGCAGAAGGCAGAAGGCAGAAGGTAAAAGGCAAAGGTAAAAGGCAAAAGGCAGAGGGAAAAAGGCTGAAGGCTGAAGGCTGAAGGCTGAAAGCAAAAGGAGCAAAAGCTGTGGGCAATCTTCTCTCTATGCCTTTTTCAGGGTGCGTTCTAAGATGGCTTTGGCGGGTTCAACGATCGCCCAGGTGCCGTTGGGCTGTTTGCGTAAGGCGGCAAACTGAAGCAGATCGCCGTTGCCGATCGCGTCACCTTGCTTGAGCGTACGGGACTGCGGATCGTTCAAACTACAGAAACGAAACAGGTAAGCAGGTACATCAGGGCTGGAGAAGAGGAGGCAGCGGCGTTTATCAAGCTGGGTGCGACCGTCAAAGGGTGCATAGACGGTATTGCCATCCAGCGCGATGGAAAGATCGCCAAGACCACCGAGCACACGACGATCGCCAATGGTGTCGCCCGGTTGCAGTTGCCATGTTTGGTAGAGCTTGATGTCAAGCGTTGCCTCGTTGTTGGGCGGACGGGTGCAGCCAGGGAGTAGAACAAGGCTGACGATCGTGGCGATCGCTCTCAGACAAGCTGCTTTGTTAGACATACTGGTGTGGGCTAACGGCGGAAACTGAAGTCATAACCGGCATACTCGTCCCCCTCATAGAGCACAACCAGCCATGCCTGCGAATCAAATGCCAGCGGGTAGGCTTCGCGATGCGACGAAACACCTGCCCGTACGTTGATCGATGCCAGCTTGCAGTAAGGCTCTTTAACGATTCGGTTTACCTGCGTTTTGTTAGAACGCTCTGGCACTGCCAGCAACTGAGAAAGCTGGTTTCGCGACAAAATTGCCTTCGGCTGTACGATTTCCTGACAGACGGCTTGCGTCGGTGCAGGCGTGGGCAGCAGGGCGCGTGGGTCTGCTAACAAGCCAAAGGCTGCAACGACAGACCCGCCAGCCAGCATATATTTCACACTATCAGTACGAGATTTGCGACGAGGCATTGTTTCCTTCCCCGAAAGTGATGAGCCGTGAGTGCGATCGAGCAGGCAGTCTGCCCAGTTCATCTAAAGACGCGCTGTTGCCTGGATCGATGTTTTCTGACAACAATGCCGCCTGAGAAGGTAGCCGTAAGTGTAAGGATGGTAGGAGGCTGACAACGATCGCTCACGGCGACTATCAACACTGAGACCAAAATTTTCCTTACTTACAATCGCGCTTAAGCGGCGACTTCCTTCTCAGGACGTATTTAATATTGGTACAATAGTACTATAAATGATTTTGGTAAGAACACAACCAAAATTTCATACAGCAGTTACAGGAGCATTAGATCCCCGACTTCTTTAAGAAGTC
>JBGTJW010000648.1:0-12114 GCA_041744955.1 Stenomitos sp.
GCATCTCATCGAGAATTTCTTTGCCAAACTTAAGCAATATCGAGCGCTTGCCACACGCTACGATAAGCGGGCGCAGAACTTTCTCGGTGCACTTTATCTGGCTGCTACCGTGATCTGGCTTAATTGATGACACGCCCTAGATCTTTCTAAAGAAATTAATGCAAAATTAGAGAAAATTCGTGAACTTGAATACGAAGGATGGCTACCGCTATAAAGCGGGACAAAGCTGGGTTGGTCAAACAAGCGGCGTTGCTGGATGCAGGTATGCATTAGGCAGGGACGGGGACATCCCAAAACTTCAGGTAGTGCAGTAGCAAGCGAAGACACTGTTGGCGAATTCAAATGAAGTTAATCGACCAAAGGCTGCAGCTCTCGTTTGAAGCGGGATACACGGGTTTTAGCCAAAGGAACATCATTGAACCAAGCATCTAACCGAATCAGGTTAAGAGAAATCGCAATCAAAACATGCTGTAGGTGAGTTTTTGCCAAACCTATGTACCGGGTTCGACGTAATCCAGACCGTCGAATTCCCTGAGAATGAGCACTTTCAATCCCAGCTCTGGTGCCATACTTCTGCTGGAACTCCTTGGTATTCTGAACCTTTCTGCGCTCATTCAGTGCCATAAACAGTTCATGTGGACGAAATGTCAGTTCCCTGGGCTGGCTTTTAGACTGAGTGCATTGAGACCGAACTGAACAAGTCCGACAGGTCTTGCCGAGAAACCTGACCTTGATAATATCCTTCCCATGAATATCTTGGTCAGGTTGCCATTTTGTACTACTGTGCCCCTGCAGACAGATGGCCCACTGCTGCTTCCAATCAATCTGAAAGCTATTGATAGCGAATCCTTCCCCAGCTTTAGCTTGCCAGCTATGGTCTTCTCGCACCGGCCCGATAAGGTCGATCTTATGCTGCGCTTTACTGCTAACCAAGTGTTCAGCAGAAAGATAACCGCCATCCAAGAAATGTTCTTTTGGCAGAAGGTCTTTTTTCTCTAACGCCTGATGAATCTCTTGAACAACTTGATCATCAGGAACAGCGCCATGCGTGGTCTGAACATGAGTAATTATTCGTGGGCTACCATCATCACAAATCTCTGTTAGATGTGCTTTATAGCCAACCCAGTCCATACTTCTTTTGTTGCTATAGCGTGCATCAACGTCATAAGGAGAATGAGTTGAGTTTCCCGACGATGGCATATCTTTAGTGGTGCGCCACTGCACTGAACCATCAGAGTGCGGCGAATAAAATTGTTGAATCCAGACTTGTCTGAGCGTTTCAACTGCTGGTATCTTCCTCAACCACAGTGGTGCAACGGCTGCGTAGATCGCATTCATCAAGGTAAAGCCATCACGCCCAATCGTCTTCGCTAGTGATTCCCGTTCGCTATCGAGTTGGGGCAATCGATAGTTCTCAATCCGGCGACCATAACGCTCAAACCATTCCTCCTCCATCTGCTCAGCGAGCCCGTCTGGATGTGCTGCAGACAAACTGTTGAGAGCCGCTCGCAACGTTTCGCCCAACAACTCTAGTCGATTCAGGGTGCGAATTGCTGCGAGCACATGGGTAGCATCGGTTCGTTGTCGGTGATAGCGCTTCAGCAAGCCCTTCTCCTTGAGCTGTGCCAAGAAGAGGTTCAACAGTTCCTGTTCCTTACCTGTTGATAGCAAACGGTTGCGAAATTCACTTAAGACTGAGAAGTGAAAACCCGTATCTTTCAGCGGCAGACTGAGGACATATTTCCAATCGATTCGAGCTCGTACTGCCTCTGCCGCTTGTTGATCTGACAAGTTGTCAATGAACTGCATAATGCAGACCAGAACCAATCGCCACGGAGATTCGGCGGGTTGCCCTCGATGAGAAAAGAGCTCGACAAAGTCATGGTCTTTGTAGATGATGCCGAGGTGTTCTCGCATCTGTAGATACAGATTTCCTTCGGGAAAGACAGCCTTTGCAACTTCAAATGTGTCGTTGGGAATTTCTGGAACGTCTTGTGGTTGCATGGATATACTGTTGTTCTCCCAAAGTAGCGTGCACCTGTGTCGCTTCTGATTTTAAGAAATTGCCCTTACACCTGGGAATGACGTATTCTCAATACTTTTCATAGCTGCTCTACTGCCCTTTTAATTGTTGCAAAATGTTTCGCCAACAGTGTCTCCAAAGCTAGAACCCCTTTCCTCCCGAGTGTCCCGGCTTAAAGTGGTAGCCGCTCTAAGAATATAAGGCTAAAAATTTAGTAGTTACGAAGTAGAGGGCTAAATTAAGCACCACTGAGAAACTGGGTTTCAACTGCGCTCAACCCGCCGACATATAGGACTAAGAGCATTGAGCGAAGTCGAAATGTATCTCATCAATCAGTACGCCTAGCTACTTATAGTCGGTGTTTGCTTCAGCCTCTTTCTCTCTTTTTTCAGCGAAATTTCGTGCTCAACTCAGGAAAAACTCATTCTTTGTAACTGATGCCGTTTAGAGTAGTAACCATCAGCGATCGCGCCGTTAAAGCCAGCGAGGGGAATCTAGTCATGCCCGCTTCATTTGCTTCAGGAGAAACCGTATGACAGCCCATATCCTTTTAGTTGAAGATGAAGTCAAGTTAGCTCGATTTCTACAGCTAGAACTAAGCAGCGAAGGTTATCGCGTGAGTGTCGCGCATGATGGAATGTCTGGGCTATCGCTGGCGCGGGAGTCTGAGCCAGATTTGGCGATTCTGGATTGGATGCTACCGGGTTTGACTGGGGTGGAACTCTGCCGACGCTTAAGGGCAACAGGGATTAAAGTACCCGTTATTTTGCTCACAGCGCGTGATGAGGTCAACGATCGCGTGGTTGGGTTAGATGCAGGAGCCGATGATTATGTCGTCAAACCATTCAGCATTGAGGAATTACTAGCACGCATACGCGCTCACCTGCGCCGCACTCAAGAACCAGATGAAGCTGTTTTACAGTTTGAAGACTTGCAACTGAATCGTCGCACTCGCCAAGTCCTTCGAGGACAACGGATGATTGAATTAACGGCAAAAGAATTTGATTTGTTGGACTATTTATTGCATCATCCCCGCCAGGTTTACACTCGTGACCAGATTCTTGAAAAAGTTTGGGGGTACGACTTTATGGGCGATTCAAATATTATTGAAGTATATGTTCGCTACCTGCGTTTGAAGTTAGAAGAAAAAGGTGAGAAGCGCTTGATTCATACTGTGCGCGGTGTTGGGTACGCTCTACGAGAACAGTAAAGTGGCACCAGCATTTTAGGTTAGCAATTCATCACTGGTAGCTGTTTCAATCTGGTAGCTGCATCCGGCGTAAGAGACGACGAGCAACGTTAAAAAAGACTAAGCCAATCACTATCATCATCAAAATATCAAACCAAACATTTGCCCAACCAATCCCTCGTACGAACGCATCACGAGTAATAAGGATGAAATAGCGAGCCGGAACAATATTTGGCAGTAAAGACATTGGAAACGGAATGTTGCTTAAAGGATAAATAAAGCCAGAGAGCAAAAATGCCGTTAAAAAACCAACCAAAGAAACTCCTTGTACTGCTGCATTCTGGTTGCCGCTACGCACGCCTAGAAGCAGCCCAAACATGACAGCAGCGCTGAGATAAATTGGTGTACCAATGAGTAGAGGCGTTGGATCGCCTGCAAAGCCAAGACGAAAAATGAGTGACCCTAAAATCATTACGCCTAAGGCTTGACTAAGACCAACAATTAAATACGCTAGCGCTTTACCCAACAGTAATTCAGAAGCCGTAAGACTGGAGGCATACACCTGCAAAATTGTGCCCTTTTCTTTCTCGCGCACCATCGCGATCGCTGACAGTAAGGACGGAAAAATCCATAAAACGACGGCATAGACTCCTGGCACAATATAAAGCGATTCTTTTCGCCCAGGATTAAACCAAAGCCGAATCCGTGCTTGAATTTGTTGCGTGTTAGACACCAAACCATCCGCTCTTAAAAAGAAGTTCGTGGTCGCCTGAATGCTGTTTTTAATGACTCGTGCGTTGTTTCCATCTGTGCCATCTACCAGGACTTGAACAGAAGTCTGTTTATTAGCTTTAAGGCGGCGGTTGAAGTCGGGTGGAATAATGACAGCAGCTTTTGCAAGACCTTTATCGATCGCATCTTTGACTGGATCGTTACCCGACCAGCGGACTGGTTGAAACTGATTGGTTGCAAATAGTCGTTCAATATACGTTCGGCTCAGGTTGCTATGGTCAAAGTCTTGCACGACTAAGGGAATGTTTTTCGACTCTAAACGAATGGCAAACCCAAAAATGAGCAAGGTGATCAAAGGCAACACAAACGCCAATGCTAACGTGAGGCGATCGCGCCGAAACTGCGCCAATTCTTTTACACACTGAGCGAGAATGCGCTTCACAACTAATTTCCTGCTCTCTGAACGGTGCCGATAAACGCATCTTCTAGCGAGTATGGAATCGAGCGTAACGAGTAAATTTTGATGTGATGCGATTCAAGGATGTGACGCAATTGAGGCACTTCACGATCGGGGTCATCCACTACAACATGGAGACGATCGGCAAAAATGGAAACGCGCCAAGGTTCAAGCGTTTGCTTCAGCAGATCTGATGCAGCTTGATTGCGATCGGGCGTAATTTCAATGAGCTTGCCAGGTTGAGCGGCTTTGATTTGGCTAGGAGAGCCTTCGATCACGGTTTCGCCTGCGACGAGAAAGCTCATGCGGTTGCACTGTTCAGCCTCTTCGAGATAATGCGTTGTCACCAGCACTGCCGTGCCTTGACGCGCAAAGTCATTAATCAAGCGCCAAAACTGCCGTCGTGCCAGTGGGTCAACTCCTGACGTTGGTTCATCAAGGAACAGAATCTCTGGTTCGTGCATGACTGAGGCACCAAACGCCACGCGCTGTTTCCAGCCGCCGGGAAGTTGTCCTGTGATCAAGTTCTCTTGCCCTCGAAGACCACAAATGGCGATCACCCACTCAATTTTTTCGCGGTGATCGCGTTGGGGAATGCTGTACACCCCTGCGTAGAATTCCAGGTTTTCGGCGATCGTCAAATCATCGTAGAGCGTGAACCTCTGGCTCATGTAGCCGATGCGTCGTCGCAGCGCACCACTTCTTAAATTGCCCGTTTCACCACCGAGGGCGATTTCACCGGAACTGGCTTCCAGTAAGCCGCAGAGCATTTTAATGGTGGTTGTCTTTCCGGCTCCGTTGGCACCGAGCAGCCCAAAGATTTCGCCATAGCGCACGTCTACGTTGACATTTTTAACGGCTTGAAAGGTGCCAAACATCCGGTTAAGGTTGCGCGCATAAATGGCGGCATCGGTTGGCAATCCTTGCTGAGCGGATGGTCTGGAACGGCGCACCGATCGCGGAAACTCAATAAATGGCGGTTCCAAACCCTGCTGCCGTAAGCGCGTGACAAACACATTCTCTAGCGTTGCTTGGGTCAGGTTGATGCTATCGAGCGGCAAATGCTCCTGGTTTAAGAACTGACGGACTTGGGATTCACCTGCCTGGGCATCACTGACAAGGATATCCAGACGATCGCCAAAGGTTTGTACGTCCCGAATGGCGGTTGAGCCTCCAGATGCGGTGACTTGGGCTTCGAGCGATCGTTCAACAGCCTGTAGCTGGCTGGTGCGAACCTCCAGACGATGAAGTCCCAGGCTCTCTTTCAGTTCGGCTGGTGTGCCAATCTGTTGAATTTGTCCTTCATACATCAGCGCCACGCGGTTACAGCGCTCGGCTTCATCCAGATACGGTGTCGCAACGACGATCGTCACGCCTTCACTGGCAAGCGCTGCCAGCACATCCCAGAACTCGCGTCGCGAAACGGGATCAACACCCGTTGTCGGTTCGTCCAGCAGCAAGACTTCTGGCTTATAAATGAGGGCACAACAGAGCGCTAATTTTTGCTTCATCCCGCCCGATAACTGTCCTGCGAGACGGCTACCAAAGCGTTCTAGATTCATCAACCGCAAATATTTGGCGCGGCGATCGGCAAAGTCACGATCGCCCACACTCCGCAACCCCGCAATGTAGCGCAGGTTTTCGTCAATACTCAAATCCAGGTAAAGGGAAAACTGCTGGGTCAAGTAGCCAATGCCCAAACGCGCCTTGCGGGGTGCTTGTCCCAAGACTTGAATGGTGCCTGCGGTGGCTTCCATAATGCCACCAAGAATATGGAAGGTCGTCGTTTTACCAGCGCCATCGGGTCCAATCAGCCCAAACACCTCGCCGGGTTGCACGCTAAAGTCAATGCCCTGTACAGCGGTCAGACTGCCGTACCGTTTGTGCAGCCCCTCAACCTGGATAACGGGGGCGGTGGAAGAGTAAGGGGGGGAAGGAGTGAGGGAATGATGAGAGGAGCTTAGAGACATAGCGCTTTATTCCAGCACAATCTCTGCATCGGCGGGCATTCCGGGTTTGGCATAACCGCCAGGATTGTCGATCGTGATCTTGATGCCAACGACTTGCTTCACGCGATCGTCGCGAAAGTAAATGTTTTCTGGAGTAAAGGAAGCCTGGGGGTCGATCGCAGCCACTCTCGCCTCCAGCGGACGTTTTGGGTCAGAGTCAAGGAACACACGCGCTTTTTGACCCACTCGAATTTTGCCAATGTTTCCTTCTGGCACAAAGCCCCGCAGATAGACTGAGTTGAGATCCAGCAGCGACAGCACCGTTTGCCCATTGGTGACAACGGCTCCCGGTTCTTTGCTGCGTGCCGTGACAACGCCATTGATGGGGCTGGTGATGTTGAGATAGTCAATCTGCGCCTGCACTTGTTTTTGAGCTGCCTGCGCGTTTTTAATCTCGGCTTCTGCGACTTTTAGTTGTGCCTGGGCACTTTGTCGTTGGCGTAAGAGTGCGCCCAGTTGGGCATCGCGAATCGCCGGATTGATGCGGTAGCTTTGTGCCAATGCCAAACCACCAGCAGCGACATCAATTTGTTTCTGGGCTGCTTCAACGTTAGCGAGGGCGTTTTGGTAGGACGTTTCTTGCTGGTCGTACTGTTCTCTGGTGACAGCACCTTCCTGCACCAGTAGAGCGTAGCGATCGCGGGTCACTTTTGCCAGATTCAACTGTGTCTTTGCCTGCTTCAGTTGCGCTTCCAGCGATGCCACACTGGATGCCGCCTGATACACCCGACCCTGGCTATCCTGCTGTGACTGCAACACATTGAGCTGCGATTCACGAATCTGATTTTCGACGACTGCAATTTGGAGCTGTGCCTGCTGTGCCTGCTGTTGCGCCGCCGTCACTTTTGCTGCCGCGCCCCGTAGCTGTGCCTGCACTTCAGTATCACTAATGCGAACGAGTAACTGACCCTGCTTCACCGGATCACCCTCTCGCACCGCGATCGTATCGACCCGTCCACCCGTTTTTGCGCCCACATCAGTCTCGTAGCCTTCGATCCGCCCACTCAGACGCAAATCCTGATTTGCTGGCTGCGATAGAAAATACCAGAGGGCAAGGCTGGTGCCTGCGATCGCGGCTATGCCAACAGGAAGCAACAGCCGAGACTTGAATTGCCGTCGTTTTGCTAGCTGCAATGGTTCGCTAATGGGGCGATCGCTTGATTCTGGAAGACTCTGAGCCATAGTTACCTCTCGCGATTGGGCAAGGGATCAATCTGCCTGTAAAACGAAGCTGCAAATCATATGTTTACGATTGCGATCGCCATCCTGCTAAAAGCGCCATCCTAAAGATTTAACAGCCGACCCAACCCCGCAGGCAGCGGCAGGATGATCAGCAGCAGCAGACCCAGCGCCAAAATGCCCCACAGGTCGCGGCGGTTATCCAACTCAGTGACATCATTGAGCGCCGGTTCATCAGAGGCAGGCATCAAAAATAACAGTAATGCCCAAACGAGTAGATGGGCTTGCACCAGCGAAAGTAACAGCAGCAGCAAACGAGAAATCTGCCCGATCGCCGTGCCGACCCGTTGCCCAAACATGGCGTGGACAATATGACCACCATCTAGCTGGCCCACAGGCATGAGATTAAACGCCGTGACCACAATACCCAGGCAGCTTGCGACTGCCACTGGATGCAGGTCAAGACCAGAACCAGTCGTCAGCGCACTGCCCAACGCTAGTTTGCTCAACAGCGCCAGCAGCAGCGAAAAGTTAGGGTTCAGTGCCTGCAAATTAAAGGCTTCTGCCGTCTCAGGCAGATCTACCACTTCTGAATGTGCCAAGCCCCAAAGCAACAGCGGCAGCGCTACAACAAAACCTGAAAGTGGACCTGCAATGCCTACATCAAATAAGGCACGACGATTCGGGATGGGTGATCGGATTTGAATAAACGCGCCAAACGTCCCAAACGGAAAAAGCGGGATGGGGATGACCGGAATAAAATACGGCAACGTTGCTTGAATCTGGTACCGACGTGCGGCGAGATAGTGCCCCAGTTCATGAATGCCCAAAATGGTCATCAATGTGAACGCATAAGGCAAGCCTGTTACCAGCGACGCTGGTGAAAGCTGTACGGCTGGCTTCTCTAGATCCAGCCATGCCAGTGTCGTTGTCAAAAAGGTAGCAAGAAACAAGCCGATCGCCAGAAACGGTCGAGCCACTGTCTCTTTGCGCGGTTTGGCACCGGGTAGCCCATTGGCATCAGCCGCACCTTGCGCTTGGGGATTGGGCACCAGGACAAAAAATGGTTTCTGATTCGCACCCTCTTGAAACACGACGTAGAAGCGATCGCCAAACTGTTCTGCCACATTTTCCTGAATCGTTTGGTACGCCACTTCTGGCTTACTCCGTAACTGCCCACGGCATACCACAGCTTGCGGACGATACTCCACGTTTTGCAGATAGTAGACCGACCAGGGAAAACAGTTTTGCAGGTTTGTTTCTTCTGCTTTGTCGATCGGGCGTGGCAGGACTGGAGTGGCCACCGTTTCCTTCGCCACCTCGGCGGCTGACGTATCCCCCTCGGCGACCGATGAATTAACGGGCGGTGACGCAAGGCGATGCCGCTGGATCAAAAACCAATACACTAGCAAGCAAACTGCCGACAAAAGGAGGATGAACTGCGATGGCATTGGTTTGCCCTTCACCAAAACCCAACCGCTCGACACGATCGCTGGAGCCATTGCCACCAACCACAGCAGCCAAACAGGCGTTCGGGTCACGCCAGCCACACGCCGCACGATAAAGTAGGTGATGAGTCCTAAAAGGACTAGCAGAAGTAACGGATTCATGCGTCTAGTCTCGTCGGTCTGGAAGAATATACGGTCTGAAAACAATGCCAATCGTCTGAATCAGTACGGCTAGGAGCGATGCAGCACGATCGCCTTACAAGACAGTCGCCTTACAAGACAATCGCCTTACGAGACGATCGCTTTAAAAGACAACAGTTGACAACGACAGTCACTCCATCACAGCTAGTATCCAGAACTCACCCAGTTTAAAAGCCAAGCGGCACAAATGCGAACATATCCAGAATGCGACAAGGTGCTTGTCTAAGTGCCCCCTCCTAAAAGTAGCCTTCACCGGACAGTTTCCTTATTAACTTTGCACCTCATAGCGCCCTCTAACCAACAGTGCCCTCTAGCCAACAGCGTCATTAAATCAAGCGTCATTAAATCAACAGTGCCATCAAACCAATCGAGCGATTCTGTGCCCTTCTTGCCTCCACAACCCACGATCGATCCAAGCCCCATCGACCACAGCCCTACTGTAACCAAGCAACCCCGCTTGCTGCTGCACCCACCTCAGGGCGATCGCCCCTCCATCTTCGCCTTCCCCCCTAATCGAGATACCTTAGGAGGAACTGCTTATCTTATTGTAGAAGCAGTCAACATTCTCGTGGACTGTCCTGCCTGGGATCATGCTAACCGTACTTTTCTAGAGGCACGAGGCGGCGTAGACTGGCTCTTCCTCACCCATCGGGGCGGCATTGGCAAAGCTCGCGAAATTCAGCAAGCCTTTGGTTGCCCGATCGTTATTCAAGAGCAAGAAGCCTACCTTCTTCCAGGCTTGACCGTCACACCCTTTGAGCAAACGTTGACGCTAACGCCCCAGAGCCACGCAATCTGGACTTCAGGACATTCTCCCGGTTCCGCCTGCCTGTATCACAGTCAGTTTGGTGGCGTACTTTTCTCAGGTCGGCATCTGCTGCCCAGCCCTCACGGCAACCTGCTGCCCCTCAAAACGCCCAAGACCTTCCACTGGCGCAGACAGTTGCAAAACGTTCAGAAGTTGATTGAACAATTTACGCCAGAGACGCTACAAATCATTTGCCCTGGCGCGAATACAGGCTTTTTGCGCGGCAAGTATCTGGTGGAGAATGCGTATGAGAAATTGGGGAGGAAGGCTGAGGGATGAAGGCAGAAGGCAGAAGGCAAAAGGCAGAAGGCAGAACGCTGAACGCTGATTGCTGATTGCTCAAAACTCAAAACTCAAAACTTCCCCCCTCCCCTCTGTCCTCCCGCCTCTCGCTATAGAAATTCCCCCTCCAGTCCGTTAAACTCTCTAGCATCGCCTAAGGAGCCATTGCTGATGACCCACGACGTAAGCCAGTGGTTGACTGAAATCAAGACGTTGCGGCAGCAGTTGGTAGATGCCCAGCAGGATCGCGAACAGGCGTATAGCAGTGCGGCGAACTGGCAGCGGTTGTATGAAACTGAAGCGCAGCAGCGTCGGACTGAGGCAAGTTTGGCACGTCAGACGATCGCCGAGTTGAAGCAAGAGATCCAGCAGTTAAAGGGCATTGCGTCTGTCGCAACGGCAGAGTCAGCAGACTCAACAACGATTCGAGCCGAGGTCGAAAAACTGCAAACGATCGCCGAACTTCAGGACAAGCTGATTGAGTCCTTAGTGGTGCGCGATCGGTTGACTCAGGCACTCCAAACCGAGCAGACGAACCATGCTCAAACGCGCCAGGGCTTGACGACAGCTCTAGGAGACGCGATCGATATGCTCTCAAAAGATAAAGCTCAAGGCTAAAGGCTGAAGATTTAAATTTTTAACCCTTACTCGGATGGCGCACTGGTCTGCATCCTCAAGACACCCGTGTAGCAGAAATCACACTTTGTTAAGAAATTGCCTGCCAGCGCGATCGATTCATAGCCAAAGGGCATTCTCTCACCATAGAGCGTCATGGGTTGACATTGCCCCAAGAGGTTAAAGCACCTCTCTCCCATACAGATGAAGCCACTGCTAGTGCTCGGTTGGTATCCTTCGCCGAGACACATCTGCAATTTTAAGGTTAGAGGAATTTTCTATGCACGACTTTACACCAGTGACTGTCAGCCGACGGTCTTCCCTTGAAGAACGCCAATTTGCACTGACGCAAATCTATCGCCAAGTTTTGGAACGCCAACTCTATACAGCAGAGCGACAAAGCGTTGCAGCACTGGAAAAAGACTTTTTAACAGACAAAATTGGTGTGCGCCGCTTTTTGAAACAGTTTGCCTGCACTGACATTTATCGCAACCAGTATTACGACAAGCTCTCTAATGGCAAGTTCATGGAGGTTTGTTTCAAGCATTTTCTAGGACGCGCGATCGCCGATCACCAGGAAATGAAGGTTTACAACGAGATTTTGCTCAAGCAAGGCTTTGGTGGCTTCGTTACAGCCATACTGGATTCAGAAGAATACCGCAAAGCCTTTGGTTGCTTCACTGTGCCCTATCCGCGTGAACAAACCTGCTATCGATCGCCCGAAGTCTTTCTAGAATCAAAATTCCTCAACGAAGAACACTTTGGTCAACGCGGGTACTCCATACCCACAATGTATTGGCGGCAGCTTGGCTTACTCTGCACAAATGGCGTTTGTCGCCGTCCTGAGGCACATCATGCCGTTACAGCAAATGCCGCAGATCGGGAGGAAACAAACACGATCGAAACCCTGCTGCATCGGCTTAAGCCAGATGATGTTGGCAAAGCCAAAGCCTTGCTCACCCAACTATCAGCAGAGGAACGAGAAGCCCTGCTAGCCTTACGTTAGAGAGCCTTATTCAGAGCTAAAATCGATCGAGAAGTCCCATCTGAAAGTAAGTGGGGTATGGCGTTGTCATACCCCACTTTTTGTTGGAAGTAATTTCATCCAAGGTTTAGCCGAGCACCGACAACGCTATGTTCGTTCTTGGGGAGTGCAGCCTCTAGGGGCAGA
>JBGTJW010000649.1:0-4008 GCA_041744955.1 Stenomitos sp.
TGCAGAATTAATCATGGAAAAAGGCTCAGCGGGCCTGGAACATTTAAAAAAAGTCTACAAATAATTGGCAATGCATTTGGACAAAATTATTTTAGCTAATACTCCAAATTTCGAGTTGTGGGACAAACAATTTGATGAATACCTAGAAGCCTTTCTAAGCCAGATAAGGGATAGTTTGGTAAGTCGAGGTCTTGAATAATTAAATGGGCAATACTCTGAGCATAAGACTTTTCAAGAAAGTTAATTCTGTTGCTGATGAAGATAGACTCTTTCTCAAAAAGGCAGCGGTTTAGCTCAATATAAAACTCTTCTTGGCTGAGTGATTTTAGAGTAGACTCGCCCACCTCTGCCTTCATGTCCTCTACAGCCCAGGAAATCAGATTTGACCAGATATCTTTAGCACTTTTTTCCCAAAGCTCATTTCTCTCAAAAAACTCTTCAATTAAGCTTCGGATTTGCTGAATTAGAAATTCTTGATCCAGGTTTGTTTTTAGTTCCAAAAAGCCTGGATTTTCGGCTTGTTCAATTCCAAAAGAGGACAGAGTTTGCTCAGCAACTTTTTTAGTCACTGGCTGCTCGCGCGATGACAACCTGTCTCTATAGACATTTATTAAGTGCTGCGAAACCCCTATTGTGACCCGCTCCAGCAAGCTTGATTTACTCTGGAGATACTGAATAGTCGCCTCAATTTGCTGAGGGTTCAGATTGTCTCTGGCTTCCTGGATGAGATGACGGCTTTCGCCAGTAGAGGTGGAAATTTTGCCTTCACTCAGAGAATCCCGATGACTGAATAGAGCAAAAGTGGGTTCCTCAAGTTCTGGCGTGGGTTGAGAGATAATCTGAATGTCCCCCTCCTGATTTTCAGAAGGAGGAGGGGGTTGAATTCTAGGCTGCTTCAGCTTGCGATCTCCCATGTTGACCATTTCTCTCCAGACGCTAACCCTTATACCGGAGCTGTCCTAAAGTTTGAGATAGCATACCTCAATTTAACACTGCGGCTCTTTAAAGAATTCGCGTCCGCTTGAATAAGTGAAACAGTGAATCAGAAGTTTTGGTAGGAATTGTCCAGCAGCTTGTTGGACAATTGGTTTGGGACAAACCGTCATTCCTCGCTTTTTCCTTCCCCAGCATCTTTTTCAACCTCTACCGTCAAGATATTCAGTTGGGTTTCAAGTTCTTCAATGCTTGGCAGATTACCCTGCAATGGCTGCGGCAGGGCATCTCGTAGGCGGTAGGTCGCAACGCCGATTGGTGCTTGTACAGGCTGTAAGGCGTACTCGACAGTTGTTTTATCCTTTGTTTTGCACAAAATGATGCCGATTGTTGGCTGGTCTACCTCTGTTTTCAGCAGATTGTCTACCGCTGTCACGTAAAATCCCATTTTGCCAGAGAATTCTGGTTCAAACTCGCCCATCTTCAGATCGATCACGACATAACAGTGCAAACGGACATGGTAAAAGAGTAAATCCAGCTTGTATTCCTTGCCGCTTACCTCAAGTGAGTACTGACTACCCAGAAACGAGAACCCCACTCCCAACTCCAACCAAACATCTCGACTGAGAGCGACGAGCGATCGCTCCAATTCGCGTTCCTGTACCTCCTTACTAAGACTCAGGAACGAAAAATTGTACGGGTCTTTTAGCATCTGCTGTGCTAAGTCAGATTGGGCTTGTGGCAGTACTCGGTCAAAATTGGTGATTGCCTCCCCCATCCGGTGATAGAGGCTGCTTTCCATCTGATGCACCAGCACATGGCGGCTCCAACCATTTTCAATAGTTTGTTGGACGTACCACAAACGTTCCTGGGGATCTTTGATAACCTCCAGAATTCGGACATTGTGACCCCAGGGAATTTGTCCAACAAGCTGTTGGACAATTTGTTCATCTGTGTAAGCTTCCGCGAACGCCCGCATGTAAAGCAGGTTGGAGCGAGAAAAGCCCGAAATATCTGGGAACTCTCGCTTCAGATCCTTTGCCAGCTTTTCGATGACCTTGGAACCCCAGCCTTGCTCTTGCTGTCGTTTCAGAATTTCGCAGCCAATCTGCCAATACAGTAGCACCAACTCTCGGTTAACAGCCAAGGCTGCTCGTACCTGAGAATTACGAATGCGCTCCTTCAGATCATGCAGGAACTCATCGTAGCGAAAGTTTGATAGTCCGTCATTCATACTGATTGGTCTAAATATTTCTGTACTATACCGGGCTGTGCTACCGCTGTTAACCCGATTTGGGTTCTAGCTGCCGCTCCAATGATTCTGAGTTTCACGAAAATCCCAAACTACCTACTCTGTTGCGGGGCAGTGACCTTTTTTATGCAAATTGCCCGTCCTATGAATATGCCAGCTCTTGATAAGCCCATCTCTTAATTGATTAGGCAACTCGCTTTTTCCTCCTTTAAGGAAGCCAATGAGACTAAAAGCTAAACAGAATGAGCACTTCAACAATTAGGCTCAATTCAGCCAAGTCTATATTTTTAGGGATCAACTGCCTCTCCGATCAATTGCAACTAGAGTAGAAGATGCTGAAAAAGCTTATTTGGCGTTGATCGACTATAACTAGAACATGTGTACGTTAGTTATATCATGGCTGGGCACCGTAAAGTTATCCACCTTGATCTGGATGCTTATTATGCCTCGGTGGAGCAACGGGACAACCCGGCTTACCGCGGCAAGCCTCTGGTGGTCGGTGGTTCTCCTGACAAACGCGGCGCCGTTGCCGCTGCAAGCTACGAAGCCCGCAAATATGGGATTCATTCTGCCATGCCGTCTCGAACGGCGGTGCAACGCTGCCCGAATTTAATCTTTGCGAAGCCCCGGTTTGAGGTGTATCGGGCCATTTCAGAGCAGATTCGTAGCATCTTCTACCGTTACACCGATTTAGTGGAACCTGTGGCGCTGGATGAGGCTTACTTGGATGTCACGTCTAACAAGCTGGGAATAACCTCAGCCACCGCGATCGCCCGTGAGATTAAGCAGGCGATTCAGAGAGAAACACAACTGACCGCCTCGGCGGGGGTTTCCATCAATAAGTTCCTCGCGAAGGTAGCCTCTGGTTTGAACAAACCGGATGGTTTGACCCTGATTTCACCCGACGAGGCAACAGCGTTTGTTGAAGCGTTACCGATTGAAAAGTTCCCCGGCATTGGACCTGTGACGGCTAGCAAGCTGCACGAACAGGGCATTCACACAGGCAAGGACCTCAAAGCGCGACCAAAAGCTGAATTAGTGCAGCAGTTTGGGAAGGTCGGACACTACTACTACGAGGTCGCTAGAGCGCAGGACGATCGCCCGGTCAACCCGAACCGAATTCGCAAGTCGGTGGGAGCAGAGACCAGCTTTGACCCAGACCTAGATGATTTAGAGACGATGCAGCAAGCCTTGATTAGCATTGCCCAGACGGTGTATGAGCGGCTCAAAAAATACCAGACCCGCGGGCGATCGCTGACCTTAAAGTTGAAATTTGCCAATTATCAGCAACGGACTCGCTGTTGCACCTCGCTAGCATGGATTGACCAGGAGCACAAAATTCTTAACCTAGCGCAAGACCTGCTTGATCGCACCCAGTTGAATGGGCAGAAAGTCCGGCTATTAGGTATCACGATCTCTAAGCTGGAGACTGTGGCTTCATCCTGTCCCGATGAGCAACTTGTTCTAGGATTGGAATGACTCCACGACTTAGCGATTGGTTGTGGCAGAGACCATGGACGATAGAAACCTGAGAATATTTTGGGATATTGAATGGGTTTCGGAATGTGGCGATCGCGGAGATTAGTAAGGCAATGCTTAAGTTTGGCGTGAATATCAGCAGTGAGGCAGGAATTCTCTGCATTGCTAGTGCTAAAGGAGTTCAAGTGAATCGCTCTGGATAACCAAAAGATTTACCGGATAGATTCAACTACTATAGCCGTTGCCATCAAACAAAAAACTACAGCGGTTATCCGAACCAGCCAACACCCCAAAAGGCTGATTAGAACTTCAACTAGTGGAAATGCTCCCAAAACTACTGACAG
>JBGTJW010000650.1:0-4071 GCA_041744955.1 Stenomitos sp.
ATTCGTGAAATTCATGCAAAATTACTTGATGGAGTACGTGGCAGTGATCGTACTCCAGGCGAATTTCGCATCAGTCAAAACTGGATTGGTTCTTCAGGCTCTACTCTTGCTACTGCTTCTTTCATACCGCCGCCAGTTTCGGAGATGCATCAAGCTTTGAACAATCTAGAAGCATTTATGCATGATACAGATTCTTTTCCAGTACTGATTCAGTGCGGATTGGTACATGCACAATTCGAGACAATTCACCCATTTTTGGATGGTAATGGGCGTATTGGACGCTTGCTTATTACATTTCTACTCTGTCAACGCGGTGTTTTACAAAGCCCCCTTCTATATCTCAGTCATTATATTAAAGCTCATCGGTCTGAGTATTACGATCGACTAACCGCTATCCGGACAAATGGCGATTGGGAAGGATGGTTAAAGTTCTTCATGCAAGGCATCAATGAAGTGAGTCAAGCGGCGACTGCGACGGCTCGTTCTATCCTTGATCTACGAGAAAGCCATCGTCAACTCATTGGTCAAACTCTGGGAGCGGGTGCCTATGGCTTAAGGTTGCTGGATGTATTATTTGAGAAACCAATTGTCAACATCAGGTTTGTAGAGGGATTCCTAAACTGTGCCTACGCTACAGCCAGTAAAATAGTTGAACAATTTATACAACTTGGATTGCTTAAAGAAATTACTGGTTGGCAGCGAAATAGGCTCTACCGCTACGAGCCGTATCTCGCTCTATTCAATCAATACGCATCAACAGTATCTAATTAACACTATAGATACAATTAAATCAAAGAGGTATATTTTACTTTCGGAATCATTTTTTGGAAGCATATCTGGGCAATCCGCGCACTTGCTACTGGGTGATTTTTTAGCTTGCTGAAACAGTTTTAGAAGTGAGTTTGAGCGTGTCATTATAACTAGACAGTCCGCATGGCAAAATTTTAGATACCTTCAGAAGAAAACATTAGTTGTTGATCGAACCCATGACCGCCGCAACCCCCAATTTGCCCAGCCAGTACGATCCCGCAACCGCCGAAGCCAAGTGGCAGCAATTATGGGAGGCAAACGACGTATTTAAAG
Organism: Stenomitos sp.; assembly: GCA_041744955.1. Taxonomy (GTDB): domain Bacteria; phylum Cyanobacteriota; class Cyanobacteriia; order Leptolyngbyales; family Leptolyngbyaceae; genus Stenomitos. Next base: position 1,084 of record JBGTJW010000650.1, read on the forward strand.
CTGACCCGAACCATCCCGGCGAACCCTACTGCGTGGTGATTCCGCCGCCCAACGTGACGGGCAGCTTGCACATGGGTCACGCCTTTGAGCACTCCTTGATTGATGTGCTGGTGCGCTATCACCGGATGCTGGGACGCAACACCCTCTGGCTACCGGGCACCGATCACGCCAGCATTGCCGTCAGCGCCATTTTGGATAAGGAACTCAAGGCTCAGCGCAAAAAGCGGCAGGATGTTGGTCGAGAAGCGTATCTGGAACGCGCCTGGGAGTGGAAAGAAGAGTCGGGCGGCACGATCGTCGGTCAACTGCGCCGCTTAGGGCTTTCTGTAGACTGGTCGCGGGAACGCTTCACGCTGGATGAAGGACTGTCTGAGGCAGTGCTGGAAGCGTTCGTCAAACTCTACGACGAGGAGATGATCTATCGCGGCAAATATCTCGTCAACTGGTGCCCTGCCACCCAATCCGCCGTGTCTGACCTTGAAGTCGAGAACCGGGAAGTAAACGGGCATCTGTGGCATTTCCGCTATCCGCTCACTGATGGCTCTGGTTTTGTGGAAGTGGCAACCACGCGACCGGAGACAATGCTGGGCGATACAGCCGTCGCGGTGAATCCTAACGACGATCGCTACACAGCCTTTATTGGCAAAACCCTGACGTTACCCATCATGCAGCGGCGGATTCCGATCATTGCCGATGAATATGTGGATTCCACCTTTGGGACGGGTTGCGTCAAAGTCACCCCTGCCCACGATCCGAATGACTTTGAGATGGGCAAACGCCACAACCTGCCCTTCATCAACATCATGAATAAAGATGGTTCTCTGAATGAGAATGCAGGCGCGTTTCAGGGACAGGATCGCTTTGTGGCACGCAAGAATATCGTCGCGCAGCTTGAAGCAGAAGGCTTTCTGGTCAAGATTGAGGACTACAAGCATACGGTGCCCTACAGCGATCGCGGCAAGGTGCCCGTCGAGCCGTTGCTCTCAACCCAGTGGTTCGTCAAAATTCGACCAATGGCAGACCAGACACTGGACTTTCTGGATCAACAACATTCGCCTGCTTTTGTGCCCGATCGCTGGACGAAAGTGTACCGCGATTGGCTCGTCAGTCTCCGCGACTGGTGCATTTCGCGTCAACTCTGGTGGGGGCATCAAATTCCTGCCTGGTATGCCGTTAACGAAACAGGCGGCGAAATTACGGACGATACGCCCTTTGTGGTGGCGAAGAATGAAGCGGAGGCAAAAGAGAAAGCGATCGCTCAGTTCGGTGCCGACGTACAGCTAGTCCAAGATCCTGATGTGCTCGATACCTGGTTCTCATCAGGTCTGTGGCCCTTCTCGACGTTAGGATGGCCCGAACAAACGGCAGATCTGGCGCGTTACTATCCCACTACGACGCTTGTTACTGGCTTCGACATTATCTTCTTCTGGGTTGCCCGCATGACCATGATGGCGGGGCACTTTACCGGACAGATGCCCTTCCAGACCGTTTACATTCACGGCTTGGTGCGGGACGAAAACAACAAAAAGATGTCTAAATCGTCCAATAACGGCATCGATCCACTCCTGCTAATCAACAAATATGGCACCGATGCCCTCCGTTATACGCTGATCCGCGAAGTCGCAGGCGCAGGACAGGACATTCGCCTGGAATACAACCGCAAAACCGATGAATCCGCCACCGTCGAAGCCTCCCGCAACTTCACCAACAAGCTGTGGAACGCCTCCCGTTTCGTCTTGATGAATTTGGGAGATCGAGAAGACTCCTCTGTTGACCCCTCACTCCTCACTCCTCACTCCTCACTTCAACTCGCCGATCGCTGGATTCTCTCCCGCTTCCACCAAGTCACCCAGCAGACCCGCGACCAAATCGACAGCTTTGGTTTAGGCGAAGCCGCCAAAGGTCTCTATGAATTCATCTGGGGCGACTTCTGCGACTGGTATATTGAACTGGTCAAACCTCGCTTGCAGGGCGATGATGCCGAGTCCAAGCAGACCGTTCAGCAGGTGCTAGTCTTTGTTTTGGAAGGCATTCTCAAACTGCTGCATCCCTTCACGCCCCACATTACGGAGGAGATCTGGCACACGTTGACCCAAGCAGGCGACGATCGCTATCTGGCGCTGCAACCTTATCCTGAAGTTGATGCTAGCCTGATCGATACCGAACTGGAACAGCAGTTTGACTTGCTCATCGGCACCATTCGCACCATTCGTAATCTACGTGCCGATGCCGAAATTAAGCCAGCGGTGAAAGTGACCGCCATTTTGCAGACGGAGAGCGATCGCGAACAGCAAATCCTCACGGCTGGACAGGCGTACATCAAAGATCTGGCGAAAGTGGAAACGCTGACTATTACGACCATCAATGATGCAGCGCAGGTAGACCCCGACCCATCCCAGGCGATCGCAGGCGTAGTGGGTACTGTCCAGGTCGTGATTCCGTTAGCAGGTGTCGTTGATCTTGGGGCACAGCGCACCAAAATCGAACGCGATCTCAAACGGGTGGAGGCTGAAATCCAGGCATTATCCGGTCGTCTCGGCAATCCTGGCTTCGTCAACAAAGCCCCTGCCGATGTCGTGGAAAGCGCACGGGCAACGTTAGCAGAAGCCGAGAAGCAAGCGGAAATTTTGCGCGATCGACTTAGCAAGCTTTAGCAATACGATCCTATGGATCCCCGACTTCTTTGCTCAGTCCCGCTGAACTTGCTAGATGATTCAGAAGTCGGGGATCTGGCGTTAGCGATCGGCTTGGTAAGCTGTAGCAATACGATCCATAGATCCCCGACTTCTAAGTTCAATCCTGCCGAACTCGCAAATCGATTAAGAAGTCGGGGATCTGACGTTAGCGATCGCCGACCGATCCAGGGAAAACGCATGAAAAAAGAGGTGTAGGGTAAGAGCAATGTAGTGCGCTAGCAAAACTCTGCTCATGAACCCACCTACGGATGGTCGCATTCTGACGCATTTTGCGGCTTTAGAGGACCCGCGC
>JBGTJW010000651.1:0-11395 GCA_041744955.1 Stenomitos sp.
GTAGCTGCGATCTACCGGAATCGTGTGCCTAATTTCGATGACCGCCTCATGCTAACGGCAACTGGCTTATGGAACTTTTACTTGGAAGCGGCTTAAGTTGGATACGGAAGGGGAATGTAGTATGCGCCTTGCTGTTAAAGGATTTTATTAAGCAACAAATCTATAGAACATACACGGGTCAGCTTCATGGCTCTTAACGGTAGTTAATCGCTTTAAGCATGATGAAACCTAAACGTTTGGATATTTAGGTGTTGGCGACTATTCCTATTGACAGAACAAAAGAATGAAGCCATATTTTTGGCATTCAGTATATTCTTCTGCTCAAGCCTTGAAATTGTTGGTTCAAATTTCTTAGCTCAGGAGATTGCTCACGATGTCTAGGAGACTAGAAGATTCGTTTCAACGAGAAGTCCAGCGCCGTCAGCAAAAACAGAAGAAGCCAGACGGCGGCAAGTTTCGTACGACTCTGCTGATTGTCGTTCTGGCGATCATGGCGGGCTACGTGATTCATCAGGTTCGCGCTGGCTCCAAAGTTAGTTCAGTGGTCGATCCGCCAGATAAACAAACTGAGCTGTCGAAGCCAGCGAAGCCAAAGCCGCCCGCACCCAAACCCGTCGCTCTGCCGCCGAGCGGAGTCAGAAAGCAAGGTTTAAAGCCCGGTGAGCCTGCGTCAAAGCTCCGAATTTTTGTCAGAGCACCGTTGTCCAGTGAGAATTCTAAGGTGGCTAGTGGTTGTGGCGGAGATGTCTTAGACCCTGTTAAAAACGTCAACAATTACTATGTAGAACTGCTGGATTGGCAATCTGGCAAAATTGTTACTACCGCGTTTGTGCGCTTCAACGAGACGCTTGAGATCCCTGTCCCCTATGGTTCTTATAAACTGAGATATGCGGAAGGACTTGAGTGGTACGGCGATAAGAATATGTTTGGGTCGCAGGATATGTATGAAATGACAGAGAAGTTTTCTGAGACGGCAACTCAATTAGATTTTGATGAAACCAGAGGTCACGATATCGGGTTTCACTGCTCTAACGGCAATTCTGGTCGAAAACGTGTGACCAAAAGCCCTCAAGAAGCACTGCCGACGACCACTAAGGAAATAAGTATCTAATCGAGACGGTTGTAGCAGTGCGATCGCAAAAAGATGTGCTTGTTGGGTTTCGTTGCCTCAACCCAACCTCCTTCGTATGCTCCAACACCTGCCAGCGATCGCTTTCTGTAGTTGTTCTAAAGGAAATGCCATTCTTCTCATGCCTTCCTAAGATAGAAGGTGAAATCACGCTGCATACTAAGGCAACGTAATTCCGACCAAGCTCGGCTATCAGGAGGTTAACCAATGGTCGAAGCCCACGCATCGTCAGATTATGACTCTTTAGACTACGAATACGCGCTCGATCACGACTGCACCACTCTGTCGCGTCACGTTTTTCAGCAACTTCAGAGTTTTTCCGCTGATGCACAGGACTTAAGTGCGCTCATGAGCCGCATTGCGCTGGCAGGCAAACTCATTGCCCGTCGCCTCAGCCGTGCAGGCTTGATGGAAGGAGCGCTCGGCTTTACGGGTAGCGAGAATGTGCAGGGCGAGTCTGTGAAAAAGATGGATGTCTACGCCAACGAGGTGTTTATCTCTGTCTTTAAGCAAAGCGGTTTGGTGTGCCGTCTGGCTTCCGAAGAGATGGAGAAGCCCTACTACATTCCTGAGAACTGTCCGTTGGGACGCTATACGCTGCTTTACGATCCGATCGACGGTTCCTCCAATGTCGATATCAACATTAACGTTGGCTCCATCTTTGCCGTTTGCCAGCAGGAAGGAGAAGACCTTGACGGTACAGCAAGTGACCTGTTGCAGAATGGACGCAAGCTGCTTGCAGCGGGCTACATTCTCTATGGTCCCAGCACAGTGCTGATTTACTCGATCGGCAAAGGGGTTCATGCGTTTACCCTGGATCCCAGCCTGGGCGAGTTTATTTTGTCTAGTGAAAATATTCGGATGCCCGATCACGGTCCCATTTATAGCGCGAATGAGGGCAACTTCTGGCAATGGGATGAGTCAATTCGCGATTACATTCGTTACGTTCATCGTCATGAGGGCTATACCGCTCGCTATAGCGGTGCGCTGGTAGGAGACTTCCATCGCATTTTGTTCCAGGGTGGTGTTTTTCTCTATCCCGGTACAGTCAAAAAGCCAGAGGGTAAGCTGCGGCTGCTTTACGAGACGGCTCCACTGGCATTTTTGGCAGAGCAAGCAGGCGGCAGAGCCAGCACTGGCACTCAGGACATTCTGGATGCAGTGCCCGAAAAACTCCATGCCCGAACACCACTCATCATTGGCAGTAAAGAGGATGTGGCGTTAGTGGAGTCGTTTATTCATGAGCGATCGCGACAAGCGATCGCAGCGCACTAAGTAGTCGTTAGTTGTTGGTTTTTAGTTGTTAGACAGAAATTTGACGCTGATGACCAGGAACTTGATTTTAGGAGAAAAGACGATGGTAACGAATCCTCTGTTTGAGATTAAAGAGTTTGGTCAGAGCATTTGGATGGACAATCTGGCGCGGGATCTAATCCAGTCCGGCGATTTGAAAAAGTTTATCGAAACCCGTGGACTGCGTGGGATCACGTCTAACCCAGCGATTTTTGAGAAGGCGATCGCGGGTAATGCGATGTACGATGCCGATATCGAAGCGGGGATCAAAGCCAAAAAGTCCACCGTGGAAATTTACGAATCGCTCGTATTTCAGGACATTCGCGATGCTTGCGACATTTTCAAGCCCATCTATGACGAGTCTGGTGGTTTAGATGGCTACATCAGCATTGAAGTGCCGCCAGACATTGCTGATGACACCGAAAAAACGATTTCGGAAGCCCGTCGCTACTATGCCGCGATCGGCAAAGAAAACGTCATGATCAAGATCCCCGGCACCTCGAAAGGGATTCCTGCCGTAGAGCAAGTTATTAGCGAAGGGATCAACGTTAACGTCACGCTGTTATTCTCAGTGAGCAGCTACGTCGAAACCTTCTGGGCATACATCCGCGGCTTAGAAAAGCGGGTTGAAAAAGGCGAAGACATCAGCAAAATTGCGTCCGTTGCCAGCTTCTTCTTGAGCCGCATTGATTCCAACATTGACAGCAAAATTGACGCGAAGCTCAAGGAAGGCGCATCTGAACCCGGTAGCCGCGATCGCCTGCTGTTAATTAAAGGAAAAGTAGCGATCGCTAACGCAAAGATTGCTTACCAGGAGTATAAGAAGATCATCCAGAGCGATCGCTGGAAAGCGCTGAGCGTCAAAGGTGCGAACGTGCAACGCCTTCTCTGGGCAAGCACAGGCACCAAAAACCCTGACTACAGTGATGTGATGTACGTCGATGAACTGATTGGTTCGGATACAGTCAACACGTTGCCCCCTGCGACGATCGAAGCCTGCGCTGACCACTGCAATGTTGCCGATCGGATCGAAACAGACGTTGAGGAAGCGTATAACCTGATCGAAAGCCTCAAAGACCCTGATATCAACATCAACCTTGATGAAGTCATGGACGAACTCCTGGTTGATGGCATCGATAAGTTTGTCCAACCCTTCCAGTCGTTGATGAAGTCCCTCGAAGACAAAGTGAATCGACTCGCTGCTGTGTAGGGAATGGGGAGTAGGGAGTGGGGAGTAGGCATTAAGTCTTTTATCCCCTCCCTACTTATCCTTCATCCTTTATCCTTTATCCTTCCTTCTCTTTCCCAACCTATGGTTACTCTGCTCGAAAATCCCCTTCGCATTGGTCTCCAGCAAGATCGCATTCCCGAACCGCAGATTCTAATCATCTTTGGTGCCTCTGGTGATCTCACCCAGCGCAAGCTCGTACCGGCAATCTACCAGATGAAGCGAGAGCGGCGGTTGCCCCCAGAACTGACGATCGTTGGGGTAGCCCGTCGCGACTGGAGCCATGACTATTTCCGTGAGCATCTGCGCGAAGGGGTCGAGGAATTTGGCGGCGGGTTGGGTTCGCAGTCCATCTGGGATGACTTTGCCAGAGGTCTGTTTTATCAACCCGGCGATATTGACAACCAGGGCGATTACCAAAAGCTCAAAACCTTTCTGGCAGAACTAGACCAACAGCGCGGCACACGCGGCAACCGTGTCTTTTACCTCTCCGTTGCGCCCAAGTTCTTTGCCGAAGCCATTCAGCAGCTTGGGGCAGCAGAGATGATTGCAGATCCCAAAAAGCAGCGCCTTGTCATCGAAAAACCCTTTGGTCGCGATTTGAATTCGGCTCAGGCGCTCAATCGGGTCGTTCAAAAAGTCTGTAATGAGCAGCAGGTCTACCGCATCGACCACTACCTGGGCAAAGAGACGGTACAAAACCTCATGGTGTTCCGCTTTGCAAACGCTATTTTTGAGCCGCTGTGGAACCGCCAATTTGTTGATCACATTCAAATCACCGTTGCGGAAACCGTTGGGCTAGAGGGTCGTGCAGGCTACTACGAAACGGCTGGCGCACTGCGCGACATGGTGCAAAACCACCTGATGCAGTTGTTCTGTCTGACTGCAATGGAAGCGCCCAACTCGCTGGAAGCTAACAGCATTCGCAACGAAAAGGTGAAGGTGCTGCAAGCCACTCACCTGGCTGATCTGGAGACGCTGGGTAATTCTGCCGTGCGGGGTCAGTACACCGAAGGCTGGATGAAGGGCAAGGAAGTACCAGCGTATCGGCAAGAAGAAGGGGCAGCCGCTGAGTCTACCACGCCTACCTATGCGGCACTCAAGCTGACGATCGACAACTGGCGCTGGAAAGGCGTACCGTTCTACCTGCGGACGGGTAAACGAATGCCTAAAAAGATTTCTGAAATTGCCATTCAGTTTAAAGAAGTGCCGTTTTTGATGTTTCAGTCGGCAGCAAAGCAAGCAAACCCAAATGTTCTCACGATGCGAATTCAGCCGAATGAGGGGATTGCGCTTCGCTTTGAGGTGAAAACGCCTGGAACCTCGCTGCGAACGCGATCGGTTGAAATGGATTTTCGCTACGACACGGCGTTTGGACAGGCAAACACTGATGCCTACAGCCGCTTGCTGGTGGACTGTATGCTTGGCGACCAAACCCTCTTCACTCGTGGCGACGAAGTTGAAGCCTCCTGGCGCATTCTGACTCCCCTCCTCAATGTCTGGGATGCTCCCGCTCCGCCCGAAAGCATTCCTCTCTACGAAGCTGGCACCTGGGGACCCGTTGAATCAGAACTGTTGCTCAATGCCGATGGGCGAAACTGGAGAAGACTCTAGAGAAAGGATGAAGGCTAAAGGCTAAAAGTTTTGAGTTGGTTCTGACCACTAAACACCTCTTACTCCTTACCCCTCACTCCTCTCTAAACAACTAACAACCAATAACGAATCACCAACAACTGTTATGACGACCACTCCACTTGTTGCCCTACAAAGACCCAAAGACATTTCCCTCGACGAAATTGAGGCAGAACTGAGTGGCATCTGGCATAGCCAGAATACTGATTCGCTGAATCATGGCGCTACCAGAGCCTCGACGTTTAGCATGGTGATCTATGAGCCAGAAGAGTTTCAGCAACTGCTGGCAGCGTTGGGATTTTATGAAGGTCCGATCGATGGCATTCACGGACCAATGACCAAAGCGGCGGTGCAGGATGCTCAAAAATCCTACGGACGCTCCATTACCGGACGGGTTGATCCTGGCACACTTGCCAAACTACGAGAAGAGTTTGCTAAAAACCCGATCGATCGCATCAAATTTGATAACCCCAATACACGGGGCTTTAGCATTAGCGATGCGATCGCCGTGCAAAACCCTGGTCGCATCATTACCCTGTGTCCCGTTTTGGGCGAAGATCAGGGTGTCACGGCTCAGGTGTCTGCTTACTGCCCGGTGCAGCAAGGCAGCGGTAATCACCTCATTTGCTGCGAGTACATCACCTTACGAGGCACCAAAGCAGCCTTAGAACGAGTGGGTGGTTTAGTTGCGTCGTTGATGATCCACGACCTGCCCAAGTTTGTCTGGTGGAAGGCAACTCCCAACCCCGATCAAGCCCTCTTCAAAACGCTTGCCGACTCGTGCAACTGCTTGATTTTGGATTCCTGCTACTTCAGCGATCCAGAATCAGAGTTTCTCAAAATTCAGGAGTTGATTGATGAAGGCACCTACATTGCTGATCTCAACTGGCATCGCCTGCAACCCTGGCAGGAACTCATGGCAGCCGCGTTTGATCCCCCTGAACGTCGCGCTTCCTTGCACGAAGCTGACCAGCTTGCGATCGATTACGAAAAAGGCAACGCAGCCCAGGCGCTCCTTTATCTGGGATGGATCGCGAGTCGGCTTGATTGGCAACCGATCGCCTTCAAAGAGACGGGCGGTGACTATGACCTCAAACACATCACCTTTAAAGGAGCCAATCAGCGCGAAATCACCGCAGAGTTAGCCGCCATCCCCACAGCCGACTGGGGCGAAATTCTGGGTGATCTGGTGGGTATTCGCATCACGTCTACCAATTTGCAAGCCGACTGTTGCACAATCCTCTGTTCTGAAACCACAGGCTGTATGCGAATGGAAGCAGGCGGTAGTGCCCAGGCGTGCCAAACAGAAGTCGTTTCATCGCTGTCTGACCAAAAGGCTGAGTTTCTGTTGAGTCAGCAATTGCAGCGCTGGGGACATGATGTACTGTACGAAGAAAGTCTGGCAGTCGTTGCCAAAATTCTGAAGCTGCACGGGTAGTTTCTCCAGTCACGCCAGCAGGGAGGGAGCGATAGATTTTGGCTGGTTTTACTGAATGCCAGACCGGAGCAACCTTCAGGTGCAGGCTTCGTGAAGAGATCGCGTCCTTTCACTACAACTGCCTGGAACATGAGTTTTAATTGCGTAGGATGACTCCAGTACCAGAAGAACCCTACCGCTACTATGGCTCAACTCTCAAAAGATCTGCACCGCTTTTTTATTGAGGAACCTCCCGCCAACCCAATCACGCTAGCAAGCGTGCTGCAACTGGCAGGCGAGCGCACCTTTGGCTTTCTGTTTGTGCTGCTGTCGCTGCCGTCTGCTCTACCTCTGCCAGCACCCGGCTATTCTGTGCCCTTTGGCATTGCAATGTTTTTATTGGCAGTGCAGTTGATGGCTGGTGCTAAAACTCCCTGGCTGCCAGCGCGCATTATGAATCATGCTCTGCCGTTAAAACAAGCACAGGGCTTTGTGAAGTCGGGGATTCCCTGGATGCAGCGGATCGAGCGGTTGTCGAAACCGCGCCTTACTCCAGTTTGCACGAGTCGGACGGGGCGGGCAGTGCTGGGTCTGGCGATCGCTCTCATGTCAATCTCCATGATGATTCCCATTCCAGGGACGAATACTCTGCCAGCAATGGGCATTTTCGTCACAGGCTTTGGTCTGCTAGATGACGATGGTGCCATTAGCCTTGCAGGGTTAGTCTTATGCCTGATGGGAGCCACGCTGTCTCTCTCGATTTTCTATGCGCTGGCAGTGGGCGGCACCAGCCTTTACGACTGGCTGCGGGTGAGCGTGAAGGGTCTGCTGGGACGTTAATCAAGACTACTCAGCCGCAGGTTCTTCTACAGGACGAACAATCGTTGCGTCTGGAGTGACTTCGGGTCTAAAGATGGCTTGCAGCGCTTCTTCTAGAGTGGGAGACATCACAATCCGGTTTTCGTAGGCAACAATGACTCGCACCAGCGTTGGCAGACTATTTTGAGTGGCTTCCAGATAGAGCGGCTCTACATACAGCAGCGATTGTTCGATCGGCACAATGAGTAAATTGCCCTGAATTGCCTGTGAGCCCTGGCGATTCCAGAGGGAAATTTGTTGAGAAATCACTGGGTCCTGGTTGATGCGCGCCTCGATTTGTTCAGTGCCATAAACCAGGCGTTCTTTGGGGAAGGTATACAACAACAATTTGCCGTAGTTCTCGCCGTCCGATCGCGCGGCTAACCAGGCAATCAGGTTGGTACGTTGGCGCGGCGTGTAAGGCAGCAGCAGAATGAACTCTTCAAACGGCACTCCAGGCAAGCTGGTAATGAGGTAATAGGGTTCAACGGGGCGAGTTTCATTGCCATAGACTTCATTGGGAATCTGCCACTGGTCTTCCCGGTTATAAAACACCTGTGGATCCGTCATGTGATAAACCAGTAGCCGCTCTGATTGCAGCTTAAAAAAGTCTACCGGGTAGCGAAGATGGCTCTGCAAGCTTGCAGGCATCGCCGTGAGCGGTTTGAAGAGGCTGGGAAAGATGCTTGACCAGGTGGTAATGATGGGGTCAGTGGGATCAGCAACGTAAAAAGCGACAGAACCGTGATAAGCATCAATGACGACTTTGACCGAGTTGCGGATGTAGTTAATGCCTTCGCTCCCCAAGTCAGAGTAGGGATAGCGATCGCTCGTCGTATAAGCATCCACCATCCAGTAAAGATAATTTTGATCGGTCGCTCCAGCTTCAGTAGCGTCGGCTGTCACCAGATAGGGATCGCTGTCGTAGCGTAGAAAAGGGGCGATCGTCTGAATGCGATGCTTGATATTACGCCGAAATAGTACCTTTGTCTGGGACGAAAAGTCGCGGGTAAACAAGATCTGCCAGTCGCGCAGATAACCAGCAAACAAGCCTCGCCGCCACCAGGAACCAATGTTGATGCCACCCCGACCGTTGTAGACCGTGTAGGCATTGTCGCTGCCGCTGGGATAATCTAACTCCCGCGTCAGCGTTTGAGTCATGACATACGTGTTGGCAATCTCACCGTAATAAATGCGGGGTTGACCAATGGGAATACTGGCACGAACCGCAGGGCTAGAGGTTGTCAGCGCTTCCGCCTCACCTCCTGTAATATCTTTCACAAAATACTCTGGCAGACCGCCTGCACCGACCGTATTCACTGGGCTAAGGGTAAAGCCATAACCGTGGGTGTAAATGAGATGACGGTTGACCCAGGTCTGTGCTTCTTGAGGAACGGCACTGTAGTCAAGTTCCCGTGCCGCGATGAGTACCTGCCGTTGTTCGGTTGGAGCCTTACCAGCATCGAGTGCTGGACGATCGCGGGGCGTTGCAGGCGGACGAGCAGGCGCATCGGTTTGCAAGGTGTAGCGATCGATGTCAGCAGCAGGAAAACGGTAGTAGGGACGAATTTGCTGCAATTGACGATTCGTTTCCAGCAGCGGTCGTTGATCCCACAGGCGAATGTTGCGAATGGTCAGCTCATTGGCAGTCAGGTCTGCCTCGGTCAGGTTGCCCTGGGGGTTAAAGTTTTCAGCGTCAATCACTTCCAAGCCAAACGCCTGACGGGTCAGCGCGATCGTGCGTTCGATAAAGGGACGCTCACGCGCCAGTTCATTTGGCAGCACAATCAAATACTGCACGGCTTCAGGCACAACCACCCCAGCAACAACCAGCACGCCCAGCACGCCCAAACCTAAGTTAAGCCCGAACCAAGGGGGCAATTTGTGGGACGACTTGGGTTGCCAGAGCACGGTACGCCACAACAGATAGAGCGCGAGCGCGAGCGCAAGCAAACTCAGCCCTGTATAGATAGGGAGTTGCGCCACCACATCGGTATAGCTGGCACCAAACGACACGCCACGGGGCGAATACAGTAATTCATACCGACTCAGCCAATAGCTCAACGCAATGGCACCCAGCAACCCGCTGCCAACCCCACACAGGTGACGCTGCTGCATAGACGAAAACCCAGCAAAGTAACCCTGGCTCAGGCTGCCGCCTGCCAACAAGTACGTCAGTGCGACCGCAAGGAAGGTATACAAAAACAGCCCAAACAGCCACAGTTCAAGCAATTCCCACAGCGGTAGGGCAAAGATGTAGAAACTAATATCGCGCCCAAACAGCGGTTCAGAGGCGTTGAATGCTGTGGGATGCCACGCTTGCAGAACGATCGCCCACTGTTTTGATAGCAACCAGCCCAGCAACAGGCTGAAGCCGACCGCGATCGCCCTCAGACAAAAGCGTGGATAAACGAGCAGCACGATCGCCACCCCCAGCACTCCACCCAGCAACCCGCTTTGGCTGATTAACTGCGCGATCGTCTGCCAGAGGTTTCTGGGGTTAAGGCGAGACGCAAACGTGTTAGGGAGAGTGGCACCATCCTGCCAGTAGTGGACAGCAAGCTGACCGTAATACAGCAGCAACAATCCCATTAAGACACTCAGCCCCAGAGTAAGCGGCAGGAGCGATCGCAGCCTCAACGCAGCGCTTGATTGCAGAGACGATGAGGTTGCGCGCGATCGCGTCACATAAGGGGCAAAAAGCGACGGTTTGAGTGCCTCACGTCCCAGTCCATCATCGTCACGGTCTGTCGGCGTAGGAGTATTCTGTAACTGCTGGGCTAAGACCAGATTACCCAGCAAGTAAACGGCTGTGAACCCCGTCACCACGACTAAAAGAACCAATCGCACCTGAAATTTAAGTAGGAAGACCGAAAGGTAAGCGACCTCCTGAAACCAGAGGACTTCGGCTCCCAGACGGCAAACTAAATCAAGCAGTAGCCCTATTCCCAGGAGAACAGTAACCAATTGAAAGAGGCGTTTCCATTTCCAGTTCACAGGCATAACCAGCCACAACAGCGGCAGCAATCGCGCCAAGAAGGGGTTCTCAGGCTCATCCTCATTCTTACAGCTTTATAGCTATTGCCACAGAACGTAGGACATTGGGAGCGAAAGCCGAAGGGGGTTCTACCCCTGCACCCAGTCCTAACCTACCCCTGCACCCAGTCCTAACCAGTATGGCTACGGCTATATCACTAGAAGCAGCGACGATGCTGAGCTAAAGATCGATTCTGAAGATAGTCGTCGGGCTTAAATGAGGCTACTAACCGACCATCCTAGAGCCAACCCTAGCAAGGCGGTGATCATCAAGAGCCAAAATGATTTAACCACACTGAAGCCACTGGAGCTTAACTCCAACCTGGCTAATGTTTCGGCGGCAAGAATAGTCACCAGCCTCAGAAAAATGTGGAGCCATAACAGCATGACAGACAGTAGCGCCGACGCAATCACTAGCAGTATAAAAGCGCCGATATCTGACTGTAACCAACGCGAAAACTCCCGCTTAAGCTGAAACTGGGGAAAGGTAAAAACCATTGTTACCAAAAAGGCTCCCCCGATCGCCAGTGCCCAGCTAAACCAGGCAATGGAAAATTCTGCCAGGAACATTCCGATCGTACTGTAGGCAAAAAGAAGCAATGCCAGTGCCGCCCATGGAAGCATTTTTGTCGAAGTTTTTGAAGGATAAAACAGCATAGCGACGACTTTCCTTGAGTAAGACTAATGCAAAAAGTGCTAGCTATAGATGCTCCGCTTGCTCTCCCTTAAATCCCTTGATGAAAGGTCGCTAGCAGGAAGAGCTTGCTTTGCTTTCGATCGATCGCTGGAGCCAGTTCAACGA
>JBGTJW010000652.1:0-12559 GCA_041744955.1 Stenomitos sp.
ATCTGCGACGGGCTAGCGAATCTTTCGTTAAAACCGTTGTCCGAAACCAAGCTGAAAGCGACTATCGCCTTGATTGCTGATGCCGAAGTCTGCACGAATAATGCCAAAGGGTGAGTTGACTCGTAAGCCCAAACCAAAGCCAGCACCAGTGCCCGGTTTACCGCGCTGGATACCTGGTTCGCCCAGCACATCATCACTGGTGCCCAAATCAGAGGCAAAATCGGCGAAGACGACACCACCAATAAAGCGATAAAGGGGAAAGCGATATTCGGCAGAGGCTAGAAAGTAGCTGCGGCTGGTTGCAAGATCGCCAGCGCCATAGCCGCGCACAGAGTTGGGTCCGCCCAGCACATAGGCATTGTAGGGAGGCAGATCGCCGATCGTGGTGCCACCCTGAAGATTAAAGGCAACCACCTGGGGCTGTTGGGCATCGGCATTCGGCTTGATTAAACCGACTGGGATGAACGTGGCGTAGTTTGCCTGCACGCGATTGCCCAGTACTTCGCCACGACCGATCGGAATGGATTGTTCGGTACTGAGCGTCACCACTGAGCCACGGCTTGGATTGACGATGTTATCGCGTAAGTCCTGAATGGCTGTGAACGAGAGGGTCGTCAGGTCATCAATGCCCGTCCCGCTGAGCGAGAGGGGATTCCCGCGTTCATCTCTGGCAAAAACGTCACCCTCGCGATCGCGCAGGCTCACGTTGGTATAGCTCAACCCTAAGGTGCCTCTCCAGGTGGGACTCAGCGGTTTAGTGGCATCAATTCCAACACCAATTTTGCGTTCCCGCGCGCGACTACCATTTGGCAGCTTGATATCATCATCAAACACACGCGATAGCCCCTGTCGCCGGAACCCATTGACACCATAACCAGGTGTATTCGGGTCGGTATCGCGGTACGGGCTATCGAAACGGGCATCAAACTGGGTATCTAACGTTCCTGGCTGAACGTTGGCGCTAAATCGTTGTCCTAGTCCACCAAAGTTGTTGTCCTGAAAATTGATTGACGCAAAAAGACCCTGCTCATCGTTATAACCACCGCTAAAGTTGACCCGCCGCGCCGATGCCTCAACCACGTTATAGATCACGGCAACCCGCCGTGCATCGCCCTCAAAGGAAACGTTGGCACCCTCAAAGATGCCCAATTCGCTGAGCCGTTGTAAGTCGGTACGCGCTACATCATCACGAAAGACCTGTCCTGGTTGCAGCTTGATCTGGCGGCGCAAGAAACCGGGCTGAGTCCGTCCCCGAATCGGCTGTCCTTGCTCATCAACGGGATTCCCTTCTTTGTTGACAAAGCGTACTTGCACATCACTGACAAACCCCTCAGCCACCTCAACGGTGACAACTCCCTCTCGTGTCGGCTGTAGGGTCAAGACTCGCGCTAACGCATAACCGTTTTGGGCGTACCACTCGTTAATACGTCTCACACTTTCGTTGAGCAGGGTGGGTCTAACTGCTGTACCAAGCTGCTCACCAAACAGTTGATTGGCAACGTCTACCGTCAGTGCTTGTGCCCCCGTGAGCCGGAGCGATCGCACGACGATCGGTTCAACCTGAAAGACGACGCTCAACCCTTGAGGATTGGTGCGACTGCTGACGCTGGCATTGGCAAACAGCCCAGTGCCTAGAATATCTGCCACATCTTGCTTAAGCTGGCTGCTGCTGGTGCCGCCACCGGGTTGCGTTCTGACCGTGTTGCGGACGACTTGCTGTAGCTCTGCCTCAGCACCCACAATCTGCACATCTGTTGCGGTCACGACGAGATCAGGTAACGCGATCGTGCCTGTAGGGACAGGGGTGCGCTGGGTAGGGGGCTTAGCTGGTGCGGCACTGGGCAACGCTGGCACCGTCACTCTCTCGCCTGCTGGTATCGTCTCCGGTCGAATGTCTGGTATCGGCGCTGTTTCTGGTGTCGTCGCTTGTTGCGATGGCACGACCCAGATGGGAGCATTGATGGACGCGGGTGACGCTCCAGGCGGCATCTCGATTGGTAGAGGTTCGCTCAGTGACGTTCCAGCAGGCAGCGCTTGCGTGGGCGATCGCTCGGTGGTAGACGACAGAGGCGCACCAAAATTGATCGCTGGCTGATCAGACCCCATTGCTGGCATTGCATCGGGTGGTGTCGATACAGCAATCGGTGGAGGGGCTGTAGCTGATGCTGCGATCGGCTGATAGTCCTGATAATACTGGGTTGTGCTGCTCGTCTGGGTATCAACCGCTGCCGCTGTCTCTAAACTACTTGAGGGTTGTTGATTACTTTGGGGTTGTTGATCGCTTGGGGCTTCTGCTTTTGCCTGCGCGATCGTACCGACGCTTGGTTCTGTAATTGCGCTTGGCGGCACTGCGTTAACCGTTACGTTGCTGCTGGAGAGGCTGCTGGGTAAGTGATGGCTCAACGACGAGCGTGGGGCAGCCGTTGCGTTAGCAGTGTGAATGCCCTCGCACGCCGCGATCGCCACGAGTGTGCAGGTTGCTAGTGTCTGTAGGTGCATTAACGTCACGTTGCAAACCGATAAGGCGTTCAAACCGCTACTATCACCAGTGGCTGGCGAAGTAGAAAGGCTACTTAGATTAGCCCCTAACATTTTGCACGGTTGCCCTGTAATTACGACATTCTTTACAAAAGAATGTAAAAGTCTTGCTAAAGCACTGGCAAGCTTGCGATCGAAGGGCTGGGTCGATGCCCCTGCTCAGGGATGCTGCGTCTGGGTCTCACCGGAGCCTCAATGGCTCGATCGCAGGAGCGCAAGCCGGAGCAATGACCCGTCGAGGGCAGTTTAGACGGAGGGACTGTACGCCATCAACGGGCACATCACCGCTTGAAACTGAGCTTCCACAAACGCGGGGTTGCACGAAAAGTCTGTGTAGCCATTGAGCCGTCTTAGCGAGACGATATCTTCCTTGCACTCAACGACTCTGTAAAAGGCACCATTTTCACCAGTTAGGATATCTCCGAGCTTAATTTTCATTCTTTTAATGCTGGCTCACGACGAGGTGATCAATAACATCAGTATTGCCTGTTACCGATCCAATTGACGATCGCTACTGTGAAGACTTTCATACCTTCTATAAACTCAAGGTAACGACTTTCCACTCGGCATTGCAGCCGTTGAAAATTGTTGCAAAGCGTTAAGTTTTACCCTCAATGCATGTAGGCTGGCTCAACGCTCTTTGAGCAGCAAAAATATGATTGCCGTACCTACTGTTGCCCCTGATCCAGGCGACGTTGCCACTCCGCATCAATTTTGGACGTTTGCTCCACATCTTGTTCCAACAGATCTCGCTCTGTGGTATACGCTAAATCGTCGGTGCCAATGACTGTTTCGGTAGCAAATTGTTGAGCATAGGCAAGCTTACCTTGCAGCTTGGCATCCGCCCGGTTGAGTTGTATAGCGTACTGCTGGCGTGCTTCATTGCGGGCGTTGAGCTTGCCATTGCGCCATTGCACCCAAAAGTAGCGCAGGAGGGGCAGTGCCAGAAACGCCGTGCCATAGCCCAGCAACACCCAATAAATGGACTGTGCAAAGGCAACTAACCCACCGAGTTGGGCAGCCGCAGTACCATCCGCAAGGAGACTACCCAGCACTAAAGCCCCAACAAGGTTAACGCCGCCCAACCCTACTGCCATTATGAGCTGCCCCGAACCTGCTTGGCTAAAGCGCCACGGTTGTTCTTGCAAATAGGCTGAAACAGGCTGGGGACGAGTTTGTGCTGCTGTCGCCTGCAGTTCTGGAAAGTGATAGACAATCTCGCCTTCAGGACTCACTTCGGGCTGCCCATTAAAGCGAGTCAGTACGGGCAGCATATACTCTTCGTACTGAGTGTCATACGGGCGACTGAACCCTTGACCGACCTGATCGAGATAGGGCGCGATTTGCTCGGCAGCAACAGCGCCTTGCTCGTTGCGAATGACGGTGCCGATCGCCTGCCATCGACGTTCCTCCAGGTTTGCGTTCGGGTTGCCATCGCCAAACAAAAAGGAGAAGATCGCCTCCAGAAAGTTCATCTTCGGCTGTTCGCCAGACCGCATGGCTCGGCGATCGTACCGCTGTGGGCGATCGTTGTAGTTGGGCGAAAAAATCCAAAAGAAATCTGGTCCGAACCAGAAGTTGGGTATAAACATACCGCCGCCGCCCGAATCCTGGCGATCGTTGTCATCCCGGCTAGAGCTGGCTGCCAGCACAATGAAAGCAATGGTGATCACAATCAGCGCGATCGAAGCCACCAGCACAATGCCAAAGGAAATCCGAATCAGGTAGAACAAGACTTTCCAAACCTTGCTCCACCATTCTTGCAACTGCAACCGCAGCGATTTATTGCGTAAGACGGTGCGAAAATTTTGGGGAAACAGATAAACTACTTCGCCCGACTCTGCCACCTGTAAATGCCCACCAGCCTCTGAGGCAAGTGCCAAAAGCCCTTGTTGCGCCACAGTGACATTCAACCCTGCCTGACTGGCAATGTCGCCAACGGTTACGCGATAATCCAGGCGTTCAACCGCCTGCATAATTTCGGGATTTGGAATCATAGCGGTTTCCCTGCAAAGCCTTGTCTACTCCTAGTATAGGATCTGTATTTTTTCTGTTGAGGAGAAAAGGGGAGTCGGGAGTCGGGAGTCGGGAGTCGGGAGTCGGGAGTTTCGACTGCAATCATCGCTGCCAGTTTCCTCTCTGCTTCGCCTGCACTTCTGTCTCCCTTGCCTCACGCCTTACACTTGCTCACAGACTCAAACATACAGCCGTCCATAGAGACAAACATATGAGTTACGTCTCCCTGATGTGTGATAACAGGACGTGTGGCAGTGGGATGTGCGGCAGTGGGCTGTGTGGCAGTAGTTTTCACTGTTGCTTGGGGAAGTGTTTTGCGAAGGGTTTGGACTTGTTCAACAGCTTGCTTCGCCAGGTCGATCGTCTTTGCCGCAATTCTCAGCAGTTCTGCCTCCGATCGGCGGTAGTCCGTCAGCTCGATCGCGTAGAGATACACAATCTTGAACGCAAGCAGCGATCGATAGGTTAGTGCGAGGCTAGAACTATTGACGATGACTTCAATGGTGTGTTCGTGCCCTTCACGTTCTAGACACGCTTTCACAATTTGTAGATGCTCGGGTGGTAAAAGCGCCAGTGCTTCTACTTGCAGTCGTTTGAGTAGTTTTACCGCAGTCGGATTAATCTTGATGATCGTTCCCTCTGGATTAAAGACCAGAATCGGATTGGGGTTGTCTCGCAAGAAAGCCGCCAGTTGAATAATGCCAGCATCAGCATATTCGTGGCTCATTACATACCGACGAGCCGTTAGGCTAGATGACGATAGCAGCTCGACAAAGTGTGCCTGATAAGCTGCTGTCTGACTATTTTTGTCTACCATGAGATGTTAGCTCCTCAAGTTTAAGCGAACGGTGGAGTCAGCCAGGGGTGTGGTGTGGTAACTAAGCCCCTGGCTTTTGCGTAGCTAGGTGAAAAAGAGTAAAACGCACTGAGAAAAGAAGCGGAACAAACGCTCTAGGTGAATCGTCCTTAGCGTCAGGTCATTCAGTAAAACCTCGTAAGCCATCAGGCGCTACCGCTTCAGTAACTTCACTGTCAAACAGTAATCACGCCTAAAGATTTGTAACATTAAGAACTTTGCTCTAAGTGGATGCCCTGAGACTTCACTATGAGCGACTTCTTTACTTTCGCAGGTGATAAAAACGGTTTTACTCTGTGAGTGTTGTCATGGCAGGACGTGACAGCGCTGGCACATGACGATGACCAAACTCACTCGATCGGGTGACTGCTATCACACCAAATTTCAGTATTACTGCTGTTGTTATATTTCTGTTGATCTGAAGCAATATCAGCGGCTCGATCGCAGCGCTGTAACAGATCTTCTACACGGCATTTCCCAATGGGCGCTAAACTAATACACAGTCGAAGCAATCTGCTTTCCCGACTTGCTCTTGCTCCCATCACCATCATTTGCGGGCTATGCCAAGATCTCAACGCAACGACAACTTCATTGATAAAAGCTTCACGGTCATGGCGGATATCATCTTGAAGATGCTGCCTGCCACGAAAAAAGAGAAAGAAGCGTTTGCCTACTATCGCGATGGTATGTCTGCCCAGGGCGATGGTGAGTATGCAGAAGCGCTGGATAACTACTACGAAGCGCTGAAGCTAGAAGACGACGATTATGATCGCAGCTACATCCTTTACAACATTGGGCTGATTCATGCCAGCAATGGTGAGCACGATCGAGCGATGGACTATTACCACCAGGCGCTAGAGTTAAACCCCAGGCTGCCCCAGGCTCTTAATAACGTAGCGGTGATCTTCCATTACAAGGGCGAGCAGGCAAAAGAAGCTGGCAGGGACGAAGAGGCTGAGAGCTGCTTTCAGCAAGCGGCAGAATACTGGAAACGTGCCATTCGTGTTGCTCCCAATAACTACATTGAGGCGCAGAATTGGCTCAAAACAACGGGACGATCGCAAATTGATGCGTACTTTTAGGACGTTTCTAGTTGTTGGTTTTGAGTTGTTAGAAGCGATGAGCCAACAACAGCAACGGTCTAAAGTGCTACCTGGTTTCAATGTCAGCTTGTGAAGATGCCATCGCTGCTTCTAGCTGGTCTTTCCTGTCCAAAACGTAAAATAACTAATCGTTAACAACTACTCATGCTCGATCGCGCACAAGTTCATAAAGTCGCTCACCTTGCCCGTCTTCAACTGACCGAAGAAGAAGAAACGAAACTGACCACTCAGTTGGGCGATATTTTGGGCTATTTTGAGCAGTTAAATGAGTTGGACGTGAGCGGGGTTGAGCCAACCACACGGGCGATCGATGTGAGTAACGTGGTTCGCGCCGATACGCTACAGCCCTATGCTGAACGAGAAGCCATGCTGGAGTCTGCACCCGATCGGGATGGTGATTTTTTCAAAGTCCCCAAAATCGTTAACGCAGATTAACGTCTGTCAGTTTGTAGAGATACTGCAAGTTTGTAAAGACACCAACAGCGTCCCCACGACTAATTAAGATAAACCTCGCCATCTGGCTCAATGGTAAGTGCCGTTCTATCAGTGGCAAAGTCAGTTGTCTCTGTCAGCGTTAGCTCGATTGTATCGGTCGCTGTTGTAGGCACCTGAGGGCTGACAAGCAAAAAGCCACGATCGCGGCGATAAAACGACAAACTAACCGGAGTTGGTAAGGACTGAAGCGTGATTTCCGATCGTCCTCTTAATACTCGCAGCCGTGTATCACCGATGACTTGATACATGATTTGTGCACCAGTTTTGTTAATGAGCGTTACCCCCACAGTGCCATTACTGGGTGTAAGTGTCGCAATCGGTGGCTGTTGTTCACTGGGTAAGGGTGGATTGACCACTGGAGCAGAGGGACGAACCTGAGCCATTGTCCTACCTGCAAGTGGAGCCGCGATCGCAGCAAAAACTAACAAACTGCTGCAACAGACACTTGCGTATTGTAGAAAGTGTCTCGTGCAACGCAACTTTTTCAGGTTCATAACAAACTCTTTGGTAAAAGACCAATCCATCCGTACTGCTTACAAGGTTGTAGCTAGCACAGCACTATAGGTCAGTACACATACTTGTGACGCTTCGATCGATTAAAGAGTTCCGAGCTACCTATGAGCGAAGACGCTTGCAGGTGATTGAACAAGAATAGCTAAAGTCGTCTGCCCAACCACCTGCAACTGCTTTATGCCTCCCGCCAAAGCTGTTTCACTGTGCCTGGTAGAAAGCCTTGAATTTCCTGGATACGATCGTCAGACAGCTCATCTTTAGTGGCAGAGAAGACGGCTTTAACGATTGTTTCTGGATCAACAGTGGGTTGCAGACCGCCTTCTTGCTTGACTCGGAATAAGAACGTGTCGTCTTTGATAATGAGTGGTTGTCGCACGCGACTAATGAAGCGCACTAGAGGATTTGTATCTTCCCACAAGTCTTCAATTTCGTTTTGAAGTGCTTTTTCTGTGGTTGGCTCCATTTCTTTGTGGAGTTCGTCAGCAACGCGATCGACGGTTTGGTTTGGCATCATATCCCGCATGGTGCGAAACACAACTTCTGTAATATCGCGTGCATCATACAGATCCGATAAGCCGCCTTTGATCATCACTTTTTCAAGGAACGGTGTGTCTTTAGTCGCGATCGGAACAGTAGAGCCTTTCTTTAATGATTCAGGAGGATTTTTTTCCATGTCTTCTAGCATTTTGTGACCTTTTTCTGTTAACTCTGCTTTCTTAAAGGCAATCAGATGGGGCAGTGGACCATCTGGCGCTCCGTATGTATTGGCAATACGAAAATCAACTTCTTTAGCATTAATGACATTCGGCACATCATCCTGATTGCCATAGGCATTACCGCTAAATTCGGCGTTAATGTATGCTTCCTGGTTTAAATAATCTAGATGACCCAGAAAGTCGGCTGGAGTCAGTTCAATACCTGTGAAATCAGCTTGATTAAAGTTAACTGGGTCTGGTCCAGGCTGGCGATCGCTAGCCCGGATTTTCTTCAACATCAGATAAACAACATCATCCCGAATCGAAATTGGCATTGTATTTTTTCCCTCGAAAGCACTAGGCTGTTGTACGAACGCCTTATCAATTAATTGACCGCTAAAGTAATTGACCGCTAAAGACTGCGGTTTACAGAAATAGCTGCTGACATAGCAATAATCCTGCGGCGAGAAAACGCTAAACATTCCCTTCGCCAAGCAAGTGTCTATGTACATCTTTAAGAGTGCATCCCACTTTTGTAGCCCTCACCCTTTTCTTTGATGCCGCAAGGCTTTAAGCTCTCTCCCACGACGGGAAAGGGACTTTGAATTGGCTCCCCTTCTTCCGCTCTGGGAGAAGGGGTTGGGGGATTGAGGGCGAATTTGCAAAACTTGAATGCACCCACTACAGCATGACTACCGTACAAAGCAGCAACATTTGCATACTATGGCGAAGGATTACAGAATGACCTCTATCTAGAGGAATTAAATTGTAGAAGTGGCGATTAGTCGCTGGACGGATGTCGTCAGGTAGCTCAGTATTGCTTCAAAACGTTAAGACGGCATCACATCCGTTTCCAGGTGATTGGATCACGGTCTAAGATAGAGGAGGTTGCTGATCCAGCGCTCTTTCCTGATTGATAAAACTTGATAAAACGCTTATTTTTGCGCTTCTTCTAAACATTTGCCGATTATTTTTCTAAACAAAATTTCTGCGGTTGCTTGCTCATGCGTTATGCCTTGCGTGTTTCAGGAAATCTGAGGGCGCTTGAGACCAGTTGTCACTGCATTTTTGCTCAATGAAACTGTCACTTTATTGCCCCAGGTGTTCACGACTGATCGCCGACCTTAACGATACCCTTCCTCAGGTGACCTGTGCTGCTTGCCAGGATCGCTATGGTGTGTTGCATGGCAAGCTTTCCAAGCATTCTTCGATGAATGAGACGCTGTTGTTTTTAAGCAAAAGTTTGCCTAGCGTCCATAAGCGTCATTATACGTTTCAGATTACGACCCCCGATCGCAACCTGAAACAGCTTCAATTTTCCATTCCTGGTCAAACTGACCCTATTCCAGTGCATTACGGCGATGTGGTGTCTGTGCTCTACACCGTGCAGGGATACCTGATGAAAAAGCTGGTCGCTGTGACAAACCACACGACAGGCAAACGTTACGTGTTGCCAAACCCAGTGCCCAGCTCAAGCTATCTTAGAATTACTATCAGTACGGCTGTGCTCACGTTGTTAGTTGGTTCGTTTTTTAGTGGGGCAAATGTTTTTCTAGCGTCGATCGCCACGGCGCTGGGTGCGATGGCGTATCTCAAAGTGACCAATAGCGCTCAGTTGACCAGCCCGCCACTCGAAGCCTGTGGACGCGAAGCCAATCGCCTGATGGGAGATCAACGGCTGCTGGCGCAAAAGTTAAAAATCGACCATCGCATTGATGAAATTAAGCATGAGTGCAAGTCAAATCAGGGATTGATCGAACGCCTGGAAGATCTGAAACAAAAAATGGTCGATGTTGATCAAGCACTCTACGCGCCCCGTATTTTTCGGGCAACGGGTGCTGTCAAAATTCTGAAGCAGCAAATCACCAATAACCAGCGCCTTGTGCGGGAGTATCGTCATGCGCTGCAAATGATTGAAATCGAGGTAGAAACATCCTGGATTGCTGACCAGCTACCGGATGCCAGCACCTTCACTCGCGCCATTGTGGAAAAGCTAGAAGAACTAAGGGCGATCGAAGACCAAAACCAGTTTCTCAAACTCCAGCTTGCTGCTTACGAAGAAGTGCAGCACCATGTGATTCCAGGGTATGAGGGGTAACGGGAAAAGAGTTTTGAGTTGATAGTGATGAGTGATGAGTGATGAGTTAAATTCAAGGACTCAAAATTCAAAACTCCTGTTTTTTCTCCTTTTTTATGTCGGTTCTCGTTGGGGCAGCGTCACGGTTACGGCTGTGCCCTGACCCGGCGTACTGTCGATTTGGATCGTGCCTTGATGATTTTCGACGATCGCCTGAGCGATGGCTAAGCCCAGTCCCGATCCGACAGTAGATGCCTGGGTGCGTGCCTGATCAATGCGGTAGAAGCGATCAAACAACCGTGGTAACGCTTCGGCTGGAATGCCCACACCCGTATCGCTGATCATGACTTGAAGTGACGCATTACCCGATCGCCGGAGCGGTTGCAGCTTCACCATCACCGTTCCCCCCGTAGGCGTGTATTGCAGCGCATTGCCAACCAGGTTTGTAAACAAGCGTGCTAGTTGGTCACGGTCAGCGTGTAACGTTTGCCAACCGTCGTGGGTTAGCAGTTGTGATGGGGCGATCGCCGTTGTACTGGACGACAGCGACACGCTCGGAGCGCCACTTTGGTTCGTTAACGGACTGGGCGAAACACTTTTGGCGATCGGTTCAATCACGCTCAACTCAAGCTGGATGCCCTTTTCCTCAGCAAGCGTCTGTTGTTCTTCAAGCACGTCTTGCAGCAAGCTATCCAGCGCTACACTGGTGCAACGAGCCTGCACAATACCACTATCCTGTCGTGCCAGAAACAGCAGATCATCCACTAGCCTCCCCAGCCGTCGGGTGAGCCGCTCTACTACTTTAAGGTGCTGCTGCTGACTGCGTGGATCAGGATTGGGATCTGCCAGCGCCACCTGTACATTGGTCTGAATGATGGCGATCGGGCTGCGTAATTCGTGCGAGGCATCGGCTGTGAACTGCTTTAACCGTTGGTACGACTCTCGCACAGGCTCCATCGCTAAACCCGACAAAAACCAGCCGATCGCGGCTACTGCCGCCACCATTAGCCCCGTCCCCAGCACCAAATCTCGCACCAACTGACGGACAGGCTTTGTCACCTCAAACCAGGGATGGCTGACCCGCAAATAACCCAGAACTTGCCGACCCACTTCAATCCGCTGCGTTACCTGCCGCAGGATGAGTGAGTCAGGACTAGCTTGAGTTTGCCGACTTTGGCTTGGTGCGGCTTGGCTCGTCGATCGTGCCGCGTTTGTCTCGTCTCCTTCCGCCCCCCCTGCCTCTGCCTTACGTCTCGTCACCACACCCAACGTACCGTTTTCACCTCTGACTATGCGAACCGTTTCGCCGTTGTTGTCAAGATGGAGCGGTATATGCAGTGGTTCGGTAAGGGTAGACCACAGCAATGTACCCGTAGGGCTAAACCATTCCAAATCAATGTGATCGTCTTCGCCTGTCGCTGCATTGTCTCGAAAGCTGGCTTCTACATTCACGCGCAAAGCACCACCTTCAGAATGTGGATTCACTGTTTCAATGACGATCGACCGTCCCACCACTTCCACTACATGATTCAACGTGTCGTCAATCCGCTCAATCAATGTCTCGCGCACATAAAGGTAAAAGCCACTGGCAAACAGCAGCAGCAGCACCGCTGTAACAGTGGTGTACCAGAGCGCAAGCCGACGACGAGTAGTTTGAAACATAGGTTCAAGTTAGCGCTGCAAGGCGATCGTGCTGAAGAGGTTGTTTGAAAAGTGTCTGGCGGTTAAAACCGCGACTACGAAAACAAAGTCCGCCGACGCGGACTACCCGAATAAAAGGGTTTGATAACCTGCGGAGGCAATTTATAGCCCGGTAGTGCCTTTTCGTAAAGGGTAGATAAAATAAGGGATGACTGTCATCTTCATCGCCTATGTCAAGCATCCCTCCCTTTCTGCGTTGTCCCAACTGTGGCTCAGAAGACATCATGAAAAATGGCACGACCCGACGCGGCAAACAAAACTATAAATGCCGCGATTGTGGTCGTCAATTTGTGGAAAATCCACAGTGGCAACCTCGGGAAAAAGACAGCACCGTCCTGATTGACCGCTTGCTGTTAGAGAAGCTGCCTTTAGCTGGCATTGCTCGTGTGCTGAAGTTGTCAGAGTCCTGGCTCCAAGGGTATGTCAACCAATGTTACAAGGTGGTGCCACGCCAAGTGCAGGTGACCCCTAAGCCCAAAGGAGCCTTAAGGGTGCAGATGGATGCATGGTGGTCGTTTGTCGATGACAAAGGCAACAAGCAGTGGGTCTGGCTAGCGCTTGATGT
>JBGTJW010000653.1:0-13359 GCA_041744955.1 Stenomitos sp.
CTGCGGTTGGTCAATGAACTGGTAGCCCAATACGGCAATGTAAAGTACATCATTTTGCCGACCATTTCAGGAGTTGAGCACAAGGTTTTTGTCGGACCCTTTGCGAGGCAATTCCAACACGCGCAGGTCTTCGTCACACCCCATCAATGGAGCTTTCCGCTGAATCTACCCTTAAGCTGGCTAGGGTTGCCTGCCAAACGGACGCATATCTTGCCAGATGACAGCAGTAAAGCGCCCTTTGCGGCTGACTTTGACTATGCCATTTTAGGTCCGATCGCGCTCGGTCCAGGACGGTTTGCTGAAGTCGCGTTTTTTCATCGACGATCGCGCACTCTGCTGGTCACTGATACCATCGTTTCTGTTCCTAACGAGCCGCCTGCGATCGTGCAGCTTGACCCCTACCCACTGCTGTTCCATGCCAAGGATAACGCTGCTGATGTAGTGATCGACAACCCTGCTAACCGACGCAAAGGCTGGCATCGCACTGTCCTCTTTACGCTTTATTTTCGCCCCAGCGTTCTGGCAGTCAGAACGGCTAGCCAAACGATCAGCAACGCCTTTAAGGCTACAGACCGTTCTCAAAAAGGCTATTTTGGACTGTTTCCGTTTCAGTGGGAGGATGACTGGCTGCGATCGTTCCATGCCCTACAGGGTGACGGACGACTTTTTGTAGCACCGATTTTGCAAACCCTTATTCTCAATCGCGCACCACAAGAAACGCTCGACTGGGCTGACCACGTAGCAAGTTGGGGCATACAACGCATCATTCCCTGTCACTTTGATGCACCCATCCAGGCAGAACCGCAGCAGTTTCGGCAGGCATTTGCGTTTCTGGAACAAACTCCTGCGATCGACGAAGCTACAAGCACTCCCTTGCCAGAACAGGACTTTGAGCTACTTAAAGCGATCGATATAAACCTGCACCGCGTTGGCATTGTACCCCCACCGAAGGAGAAAGTAAGCCGATGAAGCGTGTCGTTAAGCGGCGTGATCTTTTACTCATGGGGCTGCTCACCGTCCTATTGAGCCTGTGGCAGATGAGAGCGACTCACCCCATCATTGCCCAACAGCCAAACGATGATTATGGTGGGCGCAAAACCGTTAAATATACACCGGGTCGGCGGCTTGTCTTACGAATCGTCAACCGATCGATGAATCGCGTGACGCTCCGGGCATCTAATAGCTCTCGCTATCTCTCCTTGAGTCCAGGGCAGCAGGCTCAATTTCAGTGGGCAGCCGTGCCAGATGATTTTTCTGTTGCGTTTTGGGATCGATCAGCAAAATTTCTGCAAGCGGTGGTGAAGAAACCAAATGCTACAACGTTACAAGTTGAACTACGATCGGGCGCCCA
The DNA here is from genome assembly GCA_041744955.1 of Stenomitos sp. GTDB lineage: Bacteria > Cyanobacteriota > Cyanobacteriia > Leptolyngbyales > Leptolyngbyaceae > Stenomitos. The sequence goes on from JBGTJW010000653.1 coordinate 1,352, forward strand.
ACGTGTACCAGGCGATGGCTCTGTACACCTCATGTTTGATGGCTGGGTGCGGGTCTATTGAAGCACTGTAGGCAGCTTAAGCACTACACCAATCAGGGCAGTCGCTTTCACTTTGCCAACCGTAGGGATGAAAGCCACAAATCAACGGCGTACGACCTTCACGGCTGTACCCATACGCCACCCCGTGGTAGTTTGCACAGCCTGTACAGGGCTTAGGGCGAGTGGAAGCCACGTCAGTGAAGCCTAGCTGCGATCGTAGAATGTGTCGCTTACTTTCCTGCCGCTGCCAATTTGCATGGTCAGCCTTCCTAAACAAGTAGTGAATCTTCCCAAACGGGTACTGGGCAGAGTCCATAAGGGTGCAGATAAAGAGATACTCTTTAGACTAGCTGTTATTAAGGCAGTCTGTGCTCACCCCTATGCTGGAGATTGTTAAAAATTCTCTAAAAACGTAGAGAGTCAGTCATATTTTGTAACAAATAATACTGTTTGTCTAACCGTTTTGGCTTGAGGAAAGAGGGGAAGCGAAGAGAACTTAGCCCTTATCCTTCATCCCTTATCCTTCATCCCTCACCCCAACTGCCACACCTTCACCTTGCTATCCGAGCTGCCACTGACCAAACATTTGCCATCAGCAGTAAGGGCAACCGCATTAACGGCACTGATGTGTTCGGTTAAGCTGCCGCTGAGGGTGCCTGTTTCCAGGTTCCAGAGTCGGATAGTCGTGTCGCTGCTACCGCTGACAAGGAGCTTGCCATCGCGGCTCATGGCGATCGCGTTCACCGAGTCCATATGCCCTGCTAGGTTACGCACGACAGCGCCTATCGTCAGATCCCATACTTTGATTGTTTTATCTTTACTGGCGCTAACGAGGGTTTTGCCATCGGGCGCAATCACAACCGCATTTACCGAGTTAAAGTGTCCGTTGGGCAGCGTGCGCACTGGCTCATTCGTTTTCAGGCTCCAAAGCTTAATCTGGTTATCCAGTCCGCCGCTTACAAGGAACTGACCGTTGGGGCTAAGGGCAACCGATCGCACCATGCCTGCTAAACCCGAAAAGACACGCAGCATTTCGCCTGTTGCCAGGTTCCACAGCCGCACCGTGCGGTCTTCGCTACCGCTAGCAAGCAGTTGCCCGTCGGTACTAATGACCACTGAACTTACGTCCCTGGTATGTCCGGTCAGCGATCGCAGTAGATTGCCGCTTGCTAGGTGCCAGAGCCGAACCGTATCGTCATCGCTGCCACTCACTAAGGTTTGACCATCGGGGCTAATGCTCAAGCAGTTGATGGGCTTGTGATGCCCAGTCAGGGTTTGCAACAGTTCGCCTGTCGAACGATCCCAGACTTTAATGCTGTCGTCTAAGCCACCACTGGCGATCGTGTTGCCATCGGCACTAATGGCAACGGCTGTCACCCAGCGAGAATGTCCAGTCAGCGTATGCAGACAACGCCATTGTTGTGAACCGGATACAGGCTGCCTCGAAAGCGGTGCTTTAGAAATGGGCGGTCGGGAGGGTGGCGCACCTGAAACACGCGGTTGATTGATGTTTGGTTGGGAAGGTGGCTCACCTGAAACACGCGGTTGATTGACGTTGGGCTGACTAAGATTGGGCTGACTCAAAAATGGTTGGCTGGCACGCGGTGGACTGACAGGTTGATTCGTGCTCTGATTTGCCGCCGGTCGCGGGGTATTTGTGAAACCAGATGGTTGAGCCACTGCAACGGGAGGACTAGAGAGGGCGGTTCGCAGATCTTTCATAACCGCCGCCGCCGAGGGGTAGCGTTCACTCACCAGATCCTTCAGCATTTTGTCCAGGATTTGAGCGATCGGTTCGCTGATTGCCTGCCCTTTTTCGCGCAAGCGTTCTCGCCAGAGCCAGCGTCCCTCTAGCGGATCATACAAATCTTCCGGTTTCACCTGGGTCATCAAAAACAGACAGGTAGCACCCAGACTATAGATATCGCTGGCAGGGTATGCTTTGCCGCTCCGCAGTTGTTCGATCGGCGCGTAGCCTTCAGTGCCAATCTTGGTGCCGGGTTGGTTGCTGGCTTCCACTGACAGCAGCTTGGCAACGCCAAAATCAATCAGCACCAGCTTGTTATCAAACTTGCGGCGAATAATGTTGGAGGGGGTGATGTCCCGGTGAATGACCTGATGATCATGGACAAATTTGAGAATGGGCAAAATGCCAGCCAGCACTTCACGAATGCGCTGCTCGATAAACACACCGTTCTGGGAAAGTTCTTGCAGTAGCGTGTTGCCTTCGATGAACTGCTGCACCAGATAAAGGCGTTTGTCATGCTCAAAATACGCTAGCAGCGCCGGAATTTGAGGATGTTCGCCCAATTCATAGAGTCGCACTGCTTCTTGCTCAAACAGCTTGACTGCCTTTTCGAGGGATTTTGTACCCTGGATCTGGGGTGAAAATTGCTTGATGACGCAGCGTGCTTTCAGTCGATCGTCATCCAGTGCCAGATACGTTCTGCCGAAGCCACCCTGCCCGATCGGTCGCATCACGCGGTAGCGTCCCCGCAGCAGGACTGTCAGTTTAGTACCGCAACTGAGACAGAACTCGGCATCATCGGCATTTTGAGGCTGCTGACAGTCTGGATTGAGACAACAGGTCATACGTATGCACCAGGAACTTGTACTTTATTTTCCTCCATTCGTTGCGTTCTACACTACAGACGTAGCGCGATCGACAGGACTCGATGACACAAACGTTCCTAAACAAGCGCAAACATGAACGAATGTGCCCTTCGTTGGTCGTTGAACAAAAGGCAGATCACTATTTATAAGCGATCGCACGACACCCTATACCTATCTCTCCGTTCTGATCAAACAGCCAGAGGAAACAGGCATAGGGTTACGGCACGCTAGATGAGTAGAACAGCGGCTTCAATCAATTAGCTAGCGAGATATTCTCCGATCGCCGCTTTGCGCTTGCGTAGTTTGGTGAGGGCTTCGCGTTCGATTTGGCGTACCCGTTCCCGGCTGATGCTGAGACGATCGCCAATTTTTGCTAGAGTGAGCGCCTGTCCGTCTTCTAGCCCGAACCGGAGCGCTAACACTTCTCGCTGCTGGGGCGTTAAATCTGCCATCAGCGTTTCGAGATCGGCACGGAGTGACGATTGCAGGGCAAAGTCTTCAGGCGAAGCGCCAGTGTCTTCCAGCAGTTCTCCTAGCTCTGTATCCTGGTTGTCACCCACTCGCAGGTCAAGGGAGAGGGGTTGGCGCGATCGTTCCAGATACTCTCGCACCTGGCGGGGAGTCAGCTCCAGTTCGGTGGCAAGTTCAGACGCAGTGGCAGCTCGTCCCAACTGCTGCGAGAGCTGACGCTGTGCCTTCTTGATCTTGTTGAGTTTTTCGGTGATGTGGATGGGTAGGCGAATCGTACGACCCTTTTCAGCGATCGCGCGCGTGATTGCCTGACGAATCCACCAGTAGGCGTAGGTTGAGAAGCGATAGCCTTTCGTCGGATCAAACTTTTCAACGCCACGCTGCATCCCGATCGTGCCTTCCTGAATGAGATCCAGCAGATCGACATTGCGCTTGGTGTACTTTTTTGCGACTGAAACAACTAGGCGCAGATTTGCTTCGACCATCTTGCGCTTGGCATTCTCGCCTTCGGCGATCGCGTGCTGTAGTTCAGCTTCAGACAGATCGGCTTTTTGAGTCCACTCCGTTAACGATGGCTCACGATCGAGCTGCTGAGTCAGCGTTTCTTTGACTTCGTACAGTGAGGATAAACGCTGTACCTGTTTGCCGTAGAGAATTTCTTGCTCATGAGTCAACAGGGGAACACGACCAATTTCTCTTAAGTAAGCGCGTACCAAGTCGGTTGATGTTTGTGCAGTCTTCATAGCGCTATGGAAAAAACGACAGTGGATAAAGGCTGGAGTCAGCAGCCGGTACAACTATGCGACAGGGTAGAAAGGATCAGCGGTGTTGAGCAGCCCCAGTCTTAGACCAGACAGCCTTTGCTCTTTAACGTTAAGGAGCAGGTTTGAGCGGTGATGAGGCGTAAGAGACGGTTTCAAACAAGAGTGAAGCAGAGCCTTCACAGACGTGACTGCGCTAAAGAATGAACAAGCCTTACACCACGAACTTCATATTAGAATTGCTGATGCAACGTATTAACAAATGTAACATTCATGAGAGGAGACGTATATACCCACGGACGTATTACTTTTGCGCTTGGCTAACGGGTGTAACACTCTGAGTGAGACAAGAGTACCCAGGATCGCACTTTGTAACTGCATCCCATTAAACAAAATGCACTGGTCGAGCGCCTAACAAGCGAAACGTTTAGCTCCTCCCACGCACTCTAATGTTAAGAAGGTTTAAGCTTCTTTGCTAAATCTTTCGCCAGACAGATACAGAGATGTCTACTGACGTACTGACTCAGCCAAAAGTGGCGATGGCTCCTAGCTGAGGCAGTCGCGCTAGTGGATGTAGTCCTGTAGTGCTTTCACCGATAGGGATTGAGACTGGAGCGATCGAATAGCGGCAGTCGTGGCTTTGGCTCCAGCGATCGTTGTTACGATCGGAATTTTGTAGGACAAAGCAGTACGGCGAATCAGACGACCGTCTGCCTTAGCTTCTTCACCAGAGGGCGTGTTAACAATAAGCTGAATTTTCTCATTTTTAATCGCATCCATAACATTCGGGCGACCTTCGTGCAGCTTGAGCACCAGTTCGACCTCCACACCCTGTTCGCGCAGTGCTTTGCGGGTGCCTTCAGTCGAAACGACATGAAAACCAAGCTCCAGCAGTTCTTTAACCACGGAGACGACGGCAGCTTTGTCGCGATCGCTGGTAGAAACAAAGACGGTGCCGCTCTGCGGTAAACGTTGCCCTGCGCCCAGTTCGGCTTTGGCAAAGGCGGTACCGAAGTTGTCGTCAATGCCCATCACTTCGCCCGTCGATCGCATTTCGGGACCAAGAATCGTATCGGTGCCAGGGAATTTCTCGAAGGGCAACACGGCTTCCTTCACTGCAATGTGCTTGGGAATGACTTCCTTCGTGTAGCCTAGCTCTGCCAGGGTTTTGCCGGACATCACACGGGCTGCCATTTTTGCCAGGGGTATGCCGATCGCCTTTGACACAAACGGCACAGTCCGAGACGCACGCGGATTTGCTTCCAGAATGAAAACCTGTTCGCCCTGCACCGCGTACTGAATATTCATCAGCCCGACGACTTTCAGTGCTTTTGCCAGAGCGACCGTCCAGGTGCGAATCTGGGTTAACACGGCTTCGCTGAGAAACACCGATGGCAGTGAGCAGGCAGAGTCACCAGAGTGAATCCCGGCTTCCTCAATGTGTTCCATGATGCCGCCGATGACGACGTTGCCTTCCTGGTCGGCGATCGCGTCTACATCCACCTCCACTGCATTTTCCAGGTACTTGTCAATGAGAATGGGGTGATCAGGTTCCACCAGAACGGCTGCTGTCATATAGCGCTGTAGCTCGGTATCGGAGTAAACGATTTCCATGCCGCGACCGCCCAAGACGTAACTGGGACGCACAACCACAGGATAGTTAACGCGACGAGCGACTTCCAATGATTCGCCATAGCTACGGGCGAGACCGTTGGCAGGTTGTTTGATATCCAGTTCCCGCAGAATTTTCTCAAAGCGCTCCCGGTCTTCAGCAATGTCGATCGCGTCGGGCGAGGTGCCCCAAATTTTAGTTGAGACCGGACAGTCCTTACCGCTCAGGTATTTCTGCAAGGGCACTGCCAGTTTCAGCGGCGTTTGTCCACCAAACTGGATAATGACCCCTTCGGGATTTTCGGCTTCGATAATATTGAGGACATCTTCTTTTGTTAGCGGCTCAAAGTAGAGGCGATCGCTGGTGTCGTAGTCGGTCGAAACCGTTTCGGGGTTTGAGTTGACCATGATCGTCTCGAAGCCATCTTCGCCCAGGGAAAAGGAGGCATGACAGCAGCAGTAGTCAAACTCAATGCCCTGACCAATACGATTGGGACCACCACCCAAGATCATCACTTTGCGTCGATCGGACGGAAGAATTTCGTTTTCGCCCTCTTCGTAGGTGGAGTAATAGTAGGGCGTGAGTGCTTCAAATTCAGCCGCGCAAGTATCGACCGTTTTGTAGACAGGGATCACGTTAAGCGACTGGCGATAGGTGCGAACCTCGTCTTCAGTGGTTTTAGTGGCGAAAGCAATCTGACGATCGCTAAAGCCCTGCCGCTTGACATCAAAGAGCTGCTCTTTGGTAAAACTGCTGAGTGCAGTCCGCTTCAAGATCTTCTCGGTTTCTAGCAGTGCATAGAGCTTATCTAAGAACCAGGGATCGATCGACGTGAGTTCGTAGACTTCATCCACCGTCATGCCCATCTGAAAGGCATGGTGAATGGTAAAGATACGCTCCGGGTTGGGAGTGCGTAAGCCAGCGCGGATTTGCTCCAGGCTCGGCAGCTTTTCGTTGCGATCGCAGCACCAGCCAGCGCGCCCCGTTTCCATCGATCGCAAGGCTTTTTGAAAGGACTCTTGAAAGGTACGCCCGATCGCCATTGCTTCGCCCACCGATTTCATCTGCGTAGTGAGGGTAGGAACGGAACCAGGAAATTTCTCGAAGGCAAAGCGGGGAATTTTGGTGACAACGTAGTCGATCGTGGGTTCAAAGCTGGCAGGCGTTTTCTTCGTAATATCGTTGGGGATCTCGTCTAGGGTGTAGCCCACCGCAAGCTTTGCCGCCATTTTGGCGATCGGAAAGCCCGTTGCTTTAGAGGCAAGCGCGGAACTGCGCGAGACACGCGGGTTCATCTCAATCACCACAACATCGCCATTGTCGGGGTTGACGGAAAACTGGATGTTGGAGCCACCCGTTTCCACGCCAATTTCGCGGATGATTTTGATCGAGGCATCCCGCAGCCGCTGGTATTCCTTATCGGTCAGAGTTTGAGCAGGCGCAACGGTGATTGAGTCGCCCGTGTGAACGCCCATCGGGTCAAGGTTTTCGATCGAGCAGATGATCACCACGTTGTCTGCCAGATCGCGCATGACTTCGAGTTCGTACTCCTTCCAGCCCAGCAGCGATTTTTCGATCAAGATCTGGGAAACGGGGCTGGCATCCAACCCTGACTGGGAGATCTCTTCAAACTCTTCCTGGTTATAAGCAATACCACCACCCGAACCACCCATTGTATAAGCCGGACGAATAATCAACGGGTAGCTACCGATTTCGTGCCCAATTTGCCGTGCTTCGTCCAACGTTGTGGCTAAGCCAGAGGGACAGACAGCAACACCAATCCGCGCCATCGCTTCTTTAAAGAGCTTGCGATCTTCTGCCATCTCGATCGCAGGCAATTTTGCCCCAATTAGCTCTACACCGTACTTTTCGAGCGTGCCATTTTTTGCCAGCGACACGGCAAGGTTGAGCGCGGTTTGTCCGCCCATCGTTGGTAGCAGCGCATCCGGTCGCTCTTTCTCGATAATCTTCGCGACAATTTCTGGGGTCAGCGGCTCGATGTAGGTGCGATCGGCGGTTTCCGGGTCAGTCATAATCGTCGCCGGATTGGAGTTGACTAAAACGACTTCATACCCCTCGTCCCGTAGGGCTTTGCAAGCTTGTGTGCCCGAATAGTCAAACTCGCAGGCTTGCCCAATCACAATGGGACCGGAGCCAATCAGCAGAATTTTGTGGAGATCGTTGCGACGTGGCATAGCGTTGTTGAGTCTAGGGCTAAAATCCCACCTATTGTAAAGGCTTTCTTCAATTTAGACGGTAGCCTTTTTTCTAATCCTGAAGTTTGTAATCTGCATTAGTTTGTTTTGCCATCACTGCCAAAGTATTCTCGGTAGGCGCAAAGGCGATCGCCCCGCACGTCAAATGAGACTGCCACGCGGTTTTTGTAGGGTTGCCCTAACAACAAGCCCTCATCCCGAAACTCAAACACAACGGTTGTTTCATTGCTGGTCACACGATCGAGCGTGAGCGTCAGACCCGCACTGAAACTCTCTGAAACATACTGGAAAAAGGCGATCGCCCGTTCCTTGCCCACATTCAACCCGTGGTAAGGTCCGACAGGAAACCAGAACGTAAAATCATCAGTGAGCATAGCGATAAACGCTTGCCACTCTCCGGTTGCCAACCCATGCTCGAAGTTGCCCAAACGCTCGATACGCAACGCTTAATGGGTCTAATAATGGATCTGAAGGCTCGGTCATAGGCGACGGTAAGGTTGAGGACAAACGAGAGATGAATGGCATGAGACACATTCTGTTAAGGAGTATGCCATGTCGGCTACTGCGGCACTCGTCGATTCAGGGCATTCAGACGTTAAGATAGATAGTGATTTGTTCTGCCGCAGGGTTTGTCTCTCGTGCTAACTAACCTCCTTGCCGATTTTCGCATTATCTTTGAGCGTGACCCCGCTGCGCGCAATTGGTTAGAGGTTTTGTTCTGCTACCCAGGCTTGCAGGCGCTAGCGTTTCACCGCTTTTCGCATGGGCTGCATCGCTTGGGCTTGCCGTTCGTTCCCCGTTTGCTGTCTCAGCTAGCACGGTTCTTGACAGGCATTGAAATTCACCCTGGGGCACAGATTGGGCAAGGCGTTTTTATCGATCACGGCATGGGTGTTGTGATTGGTGAAACAGCAATTATTGGCAACTATGCGCTGATCTACCAGGGCGTAACGCTGGGTGGTACTGGCAAAGAGGTTGGCAAACGGCACCCAACGCTAGGAGAAAATGTTGTCGTTGGTGCGGGTGCCAAAGTGCTGGGTAATATTCAAATCGGCGATCGCGTCCGTATTGGGGCAGGCTCAGTAGTGTTACGGACAGTCCCTTCAGATTGCACGGTCGTGGGAGTGCCGGGACGCATTGTGCATCGATCGGGCGAACGGGTCGATCCACTGGCACATGGGAGCTTACCTGATTCGGAAGCACAGGTCATTCGCGCTTTGGTCGATCGTATTGAATCGCTAGAGCAACAAATTCAGCTCCTGCACACAAAGCAGTCTCTCAACGAATCACTGTTGCTGGTTTCGGCAACCGCTACAACGGCTAATGGTACTAATGGTGCCAACGGCAACGGCTCGTATGTTGCCAAACAGCCTGACGTGGCTGCTGATGAGACCTCTCGTAGTTGTCGCATTCGTGACAAGGTAATCGAAGAATTTTTGGATGGTGCTGGCATTTAGAAAGCACAGAGCGAAGTTGTTCTGACCATCCCCGTAATACTGCTGAAACGATCGGGTTAGGTTTGCGATCGCTCAGTTAGTGCTGTGAACGATTGTCGATGGCATGAAAATGCTGTCGGGGCTTGCTTTTGGGCATATCGACGCGATCGTTGCCGCTAGATGGTGGGAACTTACAGCGGTTACTGATTGGGTAAGCCACAGTCCTGTGAAGACGGGTGTGGGGTGTAGGGTGTGGGGTGGGGTGAATGCAAATGAAAACGGCTGTAAAGGGTCGTCTTACCCGCGTTGTGAGGCGACGATAAGGGACGCTCGGATCTGTGAACGCCCCTTATCTGTTAAAAGCGACGGTGTAATTACTGTATAAAGCGTAACAGTCTAAACCAATGACCGTAGTTACGCGGATTCGTTGCCTGGAGGAAAATCTCATGATCGACTTAATCCCGCCACGGTCTGATCTGGAGTTTCTCTATGCTTGCTCAAACTACGCCTGTGTCTGCTGTCTCTACGACTGATGCGGCTCTGTCTATACCCTTGTTGCTTCAGCCTACAGTCGGTGGGTTGGTTGACCCGCTCAGTATAAATCGCCCAAGTCAGTCGAGCCGATCGCTGCTCTTTGTGGATGGCGGGGTCGCAGATTATCAAATGCTGGTAGCAGGGGTGTCTTCGGGTACGGAAGTGCATCTCCTGGACTCTAGCCAGGATGCCGTCACCCAAATTACGAATACGCTTCTGGGGCGAAACGGTATCTCTAGCCTTCACATTGTCTCCCACGGGGAGGCAGGCGGATTGGACTTTGGCAGTGGTGTACTCAACCTGGCAGAACTGCCCCAGTATGCAGCTCAACTTCAATCTTGGAGCGCAGCACTGACGGATGATGCAGACATTTTGCTGTATGGCTGCAATGTGGCGCAGGGTGAACTGGGCAAAGCCTTTACTAGCATCCTCGGCCAGTTAACGGGGGCAGATGTTGCAGCCTCCGATGACCGGACGGGAGCCAACACCAAAGGCGGTAACTGGACGCTGGAATACCAGACTGGCAGCATTGAAGCAGGGTTGGCATTTAGCCAGTCAGTGCGGGAGTCCTACACCCATATTTTGCCCAGCTTTACTGCCGCCAGCTCTGTCGCTGTCGGGTCAAATCCCTATTCTGTGGCGATCGGCGACTTTAATGGCGATGGCAAAGCTGACTTCGCCGCGGCAAACATTAACTCCAACACCGTCTCGGTGCGGCTGGGGGATGGTCTGGGCGGCTTCAGCGGCTCCACCAATGTCAACGTCGGGTTACGTCCCATTTCTGTGGCGATCAGAGACTTTAACGGCGATGGCAAAGCCGACTTCGCCGCGGCAAACTATGACGACAACACTGTCTCAATCCGGTTGGGGGATGGTCTGGGCGGCTTCAGCAGCACCCCCGATATCGCTGTTGGGTTAAATCCCATTTCTGTGGCGATCGGCGACTTTAATGGCGATGGCAAAGCTGACTTCGCCGCGGCAAACGATGGCTCCAACACGGTCTCAGTGCGGCTAGGGGATGGTCTGGGCGGCTTCAGCAGCACCCCCGATATCGCTGTTGGGACAAATCCCCAGTCAGTGGCGATCGGCGACTTTAATGGCGATGGCAAAGCCGACTTAGCCGCGGCAAACTATGCCTCCGGCAGCGTCTCGGTACGTTTGGGGGATGGGCTGGGCGGCTTCAGCGGCACCACCAATGTCACGGTCGGGGGAAATCCCAATTCTGTGGCGATCGGCAACTTTAATGGCGATGGCAAAGCAGATATTGTCGCGGTAAACTCTAGCTCCAACACCGTCTCGGTGCTACTGAATACATCGCCCCGGGTAACGGTAGCGGCGGGTATTGCCCCGGCAGAAAGTGGGACAACGGGCACCTTTACCCTCACCCTGGATCAACCCGCCCCAGCAGGTGGCTTAACCGTCAACTTTACGCCCTCCGGCACCGCCACCAATCCTGCTGACTATAGCTTCAGCACGGGCAGCAACATCACCAGCGTCAGCGCCAATAGCTTTGTGATTGCAGCGGGAGCCGCCACCGCCACGTTGAATGTTGTCCCCGTCAACGATGGCATTGTCGATCCGAATGAAACGGTGATCCTGACTCTGGCAGCGGGCAATGACTACTTCCTGGGTAGCACCACCACCGCCCAGTTTGCCGCCGCCAGCCCTGTCGCCGTCGGGACATTGCCCCAGTCCGTGGCGATCGGGGACTTTAATGGCGATGGCAAAGCCGACTTGGCTACGGCAAACTATGGCTCCGGCAATGTTTCGATCCGGCTGGGGGACGGGCTGGGCGGCTTCAGCAGCACCACCAATGTCGCCGTCGGGACAAATCCCCAGTGTGTGGCGATCGGGGACTTTAATGGCGATGGCAAAGCCGACATCGCCACGTCAAACCCTACCTCCAGCAGTGTTTCGATCCGGCTGGGGGATGGGCTGGGCGGCTTCAGCGGCACCACCGATCTCGCTGTTGGGGCAAATCCCTATTCTGTGGTGATCGGGGACTTTAATGGCGATGGCAAAGCCGACATCGCCACGTCAAACTATACTCCCTCCGGCAATGTTTCGATCCGGCTGGGGGATGGGCTGGGCGGCTTCAGCGGCAACACCACGATCGCCGTCGGGTCAGCTCCACGTACTTTGGCGATCGGGGACTTTAATGGCGATGGCAAAGCCGACTTCGCCACGTCAAACTATGACTCCGGCACTGTTTCGATCCGGCTGGGGGATGGGCTGGGCGGCTTCAGCGGCACCACCGATCTCGCTGTTGGGGCAAATCCCTATTCTGTGGTGATCGGGGACTTTAATGGCGATGGCAAAGCCGACA
>JBGTJW010000654.1:0-7198 GCA_041744955.1 Stenomitos sp.
CAACAGCGCTTGTGGTTCCTCTATCAGCTCACTCCAGGCAACCCTTTCTACAATGTGCCTGCTGCCATCCGCTTAACGGGGACGCTGGATCAAACGGCGCTAGAGCGATCGTTTCAGGCAGTCGTACGTCGTCATGCTGCCCTTCGCACCACGTTTACAACCCATGAGGGGCAGCCTGTTCAAATCGTTGCACCCGATGTCACGGTTGAGTTAGCCGTCGTGCCTTTGCAGGCAGTGGCGGTGAGCGATCGAGACCGCCTTAGCCAACAGCTAGCCACGGCTGAAGCCCAGCACCCGTTTAACCTCACTACCGATCCGCTGTTGCGAGTAACGTTGCTGCAATTTGACGCTAGTGAGTCGGTGCTGTTGCTGACGATGCATCATATCGTTGCCGATGGCTGGTCGTTGGGTGTGTTGATCAAAGAATTGGCGTGTTGCTACACCGCTTTTGTGGAGGGACGATCGCCCAGTTTGCCGCCCTTACCCATCCAGTACACCGATTTTGCTGACTGGCAGCGCCGTTGGTTGCAGGGAGAGGTGTTAGAGAAACAACTGGCTTACTGGCGAACGCAATTACAGGCGTTGCCAGTGCTACAACTGCCCAGCGATCGTCCCCGTCCTGCCGTTCAGACCTACCGGGGCGCAACTTATCCGCTGCAAATTTCCGCTACGCTGACCCAGGCATTAGAGACACTTAGCCAGCAGTCGGGCGCATCGCTCTTTATGACCCTGCTGGCAGCCTTTCAAACGCTGCTGTATCGCTATACCGGGCAGACTGACATTGCGATCGGCTGTCCCATTGCTAACCGCCATCGGAGCGAGTTGGAAGGGCTAATTGGCTTTTTTGTCAACAGTTTGGTGCTGCGATCGAATTTGTCTGGTCATCCCACCTTCCGCACTTTATTGGAGCGGGTGCGAAATGTTGCCCTGGAAGCTTACAAATATCAGGACTTGCCCTTTGAGAAGCTGGTCGAAGCGTTAGATCCCGATCGCGATCTCAGTCGCAATCCCCTCTTCCAGGTTGCCTTTGCGCTCCAAAATGCTCCCATGCAGCCCTTAGAATTGCCAGGTTTAACGCTGACACCTGCGCCGTTAGAGTCAGGCAGCACCCGGTTTGATCTGGAAGTTCACCTATGGGAACCCGCTCACGGGCTGCGAAGCTTGTGGCAATCGCAGGAAGGTTTGAGCGGCTTTATCGCTTATAGCACCGACTTGTTCGATCGCGACAGAATTAGTCGCCTCATTGGTCATTTTCAAACGTTACTGGAAGGCATTGTCGCCAACCCGGATGCGTCTCTGGCAGACTTGCCGCTGCTTACACCCGCCGAACATCATCAGCTTGCGGAATGGAACCGATCCTCCCTAGCCCTTTTTGAAAAGGGGGGGAATCAGTCAGAAGTCCCCGTTTCTAAGGGAGATTTAGGGGGATCACGCTGCTTCCATCACCTTTTTGAGGCGCAGGTAGAACTGGCTCCAGAGGCGATCGCGCTGGTGTCAGAACAGGGATCACTCACCTACCAAGAACTCAATCAGCAAGCGGATCAGTTGGCGCAAACCTTACGCCAGATGGGCACTCAAACCGGTGATCTGGTGGGCTTGTGTGTCGATCGCTCTGCTGACATGGTGCTTGGCATTCTCGGCATTCTCAAAGCTGGAGGAGCCTATGTGCCGCTCGACCCCAACTACCCCAGCGATCGGCTGCACTTTATGTTGACTGATACGCAGGTGCCGCTTTTGCTGACGCAATCCTGGTTGGTCGCACAGCTACCGCGATCGCAAGCAATGATCCTTTGTCTGGATCAACCCTTGCCCCTTGCCCCTTTGCTCCAAAAAGAACAGGTTGGAAGTGCGGGTTCCACCGTCACGCCTGATCAGCTTGCCTATGTGATTTATACATCTGGTTCAACGGGCACACCAAAGGGCGTTCTCCTCTCTCATCATGGGTTGTGCAATGTCGTTGAAGCACAGCAGCAAGTCTTTCACCTCTCTCGCAGCAGTCGCATTCTGCAATTCAGTTCGCTGAGTTTTGATGCCTCCATTTTCGAGCTTGCCCTGGCATTGGGTTCGGGTGGCACCTTATATCTGCCACCCAAGCCCGCCCAGCTACCGGGCACGGCATTGGTGCAATTTCTCAACGACTACGCGATTACCCATGCATTACTAACTCCCGCCGTGCTGGCTGTGCTGCCGCCTGCGGCACTACCTGCTCTCCAGGTATTGATGACGGGCGGAGAAGCCTGCTCCAGTCAGGTGGTCGATCGCTGGGCAGTGGGGCGACATTTCTTCAACGCCTATGGCCCGACGGAAAGCACCATCTGGGCAACGATCGCTGAACTCCATCCCGGTGACAATCCACTGACGATCGGTCGTCCCATTCTCAATACTCAGGTGTATCTTCTGGATGCCAACTTAAATCCTGTTCCCGCAGGCATTCCAGGTGAATTATACATTGGCGGTGCCGGACTCGCTCGTGGCTATCTCAAGCGTCCAGAGTTGACAGCAGAACGGTTTGTTTCTCATCCATTTCAGGGGAAGGGCGACGCAAGCCCAACTCCCTTGCTCTACAGAACGGGCGATCGTGCCTTCTTTTGCACGGACGGCACTATTGAGTTTCTCGGTCGAGTCGATGACCAAATTAAAATCCGAGGGTTTCGGGTTGAACTGGGCGAAATTGAAGCAACCCTGCAACGCCATCCCGCGATTCAGGAGGCAATCGTCATCCCTTCTAGCGAACCATCCAACGAGATGCGCCTCGTCACGTACTTCAGCCTCGATCGCCAACATTTTCAACAAACTATTCTTCAATTGCTGCAAACCCAACACATTCAATACTGGCAAACTCTCTACAACCAGACCTACCAGACTCCACAGCCCACAGCCCTTACCCCGCCGCAATCGGCTGAGCGGTGTTCGGTTGAGCGTTCAAGCCAAAGCGCTACACCCCCATTCAACATCACTGGTTGGAATAGCAGCTACACCGGAGAACCCATTCCCCTTGAGCAAATGCAAGAGTGGGTAGGCGATCGCGTCCAGCAAATCCTTGCTTTGGAACCCAAGCGAATCCTGGAAATCGGCTGTGGTACTGGCTTGTTACTCTTTCAACTTGCACCGCATTGCCAAAAATATGTGGGAACAGACTTTTCAAAGGAGGCGTTGGAGTCCATTCAAACTCAACTGGAACCCCTCCATCTTCCTCAAGTCGAACTGCGGCACCGCATGGCAACCGATTTTGAGAGTATTGATGCAGCCTCGTTTGATGTGGTGCTTTTGAATTCGATCGTGCAATATTTTCCAAGTCAGGATTATTTAATGCAGGTGTTGGAGAAAGCCATGCAAGCAGTGGCACCCGGAGGCGTTTTGTTTCTGGGCGATGTGCGAAGCCTACCGTTGCTGACGGCGTTTCATACCTGGGTGCAATTTTGTCAGGCAGATGGAGGTATGGAGCGCACCCAATTGCAGCAACAAGTGGAACGATCGCGGTTTGAAGAACCAGAACTAGCGATCGAGCCAGCGTTTTTTCATGCCTTGCGCGATCGCTTTCCTCAAATTCAACAGGTGCAAATTCGTCTCTCGCGTGGTCGCAGCCAAAATGAAATGACGCAGTTTCGCTATAACGTTTTGCTGCATCTAGAACCGCTGCGATCGCCAACCGTTCAAACCTTGCAGGGATCGTCTGCTCACGAGCGATCGCAGTCCATCCAACAACATGATTGGCAATGTCAACCGATTACAGTGGAAGCGCTTCAAACACAACTACGTGAGACAGAACCAGCGATCGTCACGATCGCCAACGTCACAAACAGCCGTGTGCAGGCTGCTGTGCAAACGGCAAACTGGTTACGCCGCAAAGACACTCCTAAAACGGTTGGGCGGATGCGAGAAACGTTGCAGGATGCGGTTGCGTTGGCGATCGATCCTCAAGCTTGGTGGGCTTTAGAAACAATGCTGCCCTACACCGTAGAAATCACCTGGTCAACACAAACCCATACAGGCGCTTATGATGTGATACTGATTCGGCATGATGTTGATGCCGCGTTTGCTGTGTCCCTTTCGCAGCCGTTCAGCCATTCCGGTCAGCCCTACACGAACGATCCGCTTCAGTCGAATTTTGCCCGTCAGCTTATTCCTGAACTCCGCCAATATCTCAAACAAACCTTGCCAGATTACATGGTGCCGTCTGCCTTTGTGCCGTTAGAAATGCTGCCACTCACGGTCAATGGCAAAGTAGACCGTCGTGCCCTTCCAATGCTGAGTGATACCTTCCACTCCGCCAGCACTGCACGTTCCGCCAGCACGACCCTTGCACCCTTAACCCAGACAGAATCAACCTTAATTGACATCTGGCAAGAACTCTTGCGGCTCAAGCAAGTGACGGTTCATGACAACTTTTTTGAACTGGGTGGGCACTCCCTTCTGGCAACGCAAATGACCTCCCGTGTACGCGATGCTTTTGGGCTAGAGCTACCGTTGCAGAGCGTGTTTGAAACACCCACGATCGCTCAACTGGCTCCGATTCTAGAGACATTACGCGCAGCCCCTTCCGCTCCCAAAGTGCCCCCGCTGGTTCGTTTGGATCGTGCGGCTCATCGTCGATCGCGATTGCCGCAACCCAGTATCCCGACTCAAGTGCTGGAAGACCAGACTCTTCAAGATCTGCCTGTCCAGGCTCCATCACTTAACAATAAATTTATCGTCTCTGATCAAGCGATTACAGCCCGATCGCCGCTGGTGCCTTTAACGCTGGGTGGCAGCAAGCAACCGTTTTTCTGTGTGCATCCCATGTTTGGGGTCGTGTTTCCCTATCTGGAGTTGGCGCAGCAGCTAGGCAGCGATCGCAGTTTTTATGGGCTGCAACCGCTGGGATTGGACGGCAAACACGCGCCCTTAACCAGGATTGAAGCGATCGCCGCTTACTATATTCAAGCCATGCAGACCCTTCAGCCCCACGGTCCCTATTTTCTAGGCGGATGGTCGTTTGGTGGGCTGGTTGCCTTCGAGATGGCGCAACAGCTTACGCAGGCAGGGCAGCAAGTAGGTCTTCTGGCAATGCTGGATACGCCTGCACCCACCAGCTACCAACCGTCTCTGGGGCAAAGCCTCAAGTTTCTTTTGGGAACGGCTCTCTGGTCTACGCTACCGTTTGTGCTGGACTATGGTGCGATCGCGGCAAATCGCTTGCGTTCCTTGAACTGGCTGTCTCGCTGGCAGTGGTCTTCGCTGATCCGTCAGTTGCCCGAAGCATCCCGCCTACAGCTTTTGGATGAATCGGCGATCGCCCCCCTGCTGCGTATTGTCTATGCCAACGCTCAAGCCGCGTACCGCTATGTGCCGCAGCCTTACCCCGATCGCATCACGCTATTTAAAGCGACTGAACAAGCAGAGGTTTTTGGGCAGGACTCAACTCTGGGCTGGAGCACTTTAACAAAAGACGTGCAACTGCATCCAGTACCGGGCAACCATCTCTCTTTGCTCAAACAACCGCATGTGCAAACCCTGGCACAGCAGCTTCGACCTTATCTGGCTTAACCCTATCTGGTTTAAACGCGGCTTTTTCTAACTTCAGAGGGTTCTCCAGATTCAAGTATCCTCTTAAACTCAGTGCACCTTAATCCTTTGCTACGGACGTTTGACTTGCCATGTTCATGCCCTTCGGTTTTCTGTTGCTGTGGCTGACCAATTTCTTGACTGTTGCTATTCTTGGCGGTGGCGCTTACGTGCTTTACGAATGGTATGAGGGCAATCTGGTTAGCGATCGCTGGTTATATCTGGGAGTAGGACTGCTGCTGTGGTCATTTTTGGGCTTTTTGCCCATTTTGCTGCTGCGTCGTCCCGGCAACAATGAACCGAGAGTCATCCGTAGCGATCGCACTGAACGTCTACTCCGACCCGGTGGCAGCGAACTTCACGTTGAAATCTATGGACCCGATCGTGCTCCTACCCTTATCCTGACGCATGGTTGGGGACCTGATAGCACTGTCTGGTATTACCCGAAGCAGCAACTCACCGAGCAGTTTCGCGTCATTGTTTGGGATCTACCTGGTTTGGGCAAGTCCAAAAAACCAAAAAATCGAGATTATTCGCTCGAAAAATTTGCGTGTGATCTGGAAGCAGTTTTAACGCTGGCAGGCGATCAACCCGTTATTTTGTTGGGGCATAGCATTGGCGCAATGATCCTGCTGACCTTCTGCCGCTTGTTTCCACACCATCTGGGGCAGCGGGTGGCTGGCTTGATTCTGGTCGATGGCACGTATATTAATCCGCTGAAAACCACCATTCTCAGTAAGCTGTTGCTGGCATTGCAGAAACCATTGCTAGAACCACTGCTTTATCTGTCAATCGCCCTTTCTCCCTTACTCTGGCTCATCAGTTGGCTGAGTTATTTCAATGGCTCGACGCTGTTAATGACAGAAATTTCTGGCTTCACGGGCAGAGAAGCGCGGGGACAGCTTAATTTCTCCAGTCTGATTGGCATTAAGGCATCACCGGGGATACTGGCGCGCGGCGTATTGGCAATGTTCAAGTTCGACGAAACAGCCACCTTACCAAAAATTTCCGTGCCGACGCTGGTGATTGTTGGTAAATCTGACATTGCCACCCGACCTTTCGCCAGCAAACGCATCAGTACAGACGTGCCGCAAGCAGAACTAACGGTCTTGGCTCCGGGAGGGCACATGGTACTCATGGAACGCCATCAACAATTTGCCGAAGTCGTTCAAACCTTTAGCCAGATCTGCTTGAGCTTAAAGCGTTGAGTGCATCAGGCGGAATTCGTTGAGTCGATCAGAAGGAATGACACCTGTTTTATAACCATCTCCAATCACTGCCATACCTCTTTCACTCTTCACCCTTCACTCTTCACCCCTTCATCTCTTCACCCCTTCACAAGAAACTACGGCTTATTAATCGGAAAATCACTGTCCTGCTCAGTCCTCTG
Organism: Stenomitos sp.; assembly: GCA_041744955.1. GTDB lineage: Bacteria > Cyanobacteriota > Cyanobacteriia > Leptolyngbyales > Leptolyngbyaceae > Stenomitos. The sequence goes on from JBGTJW010000654.1 coordinate 6,935, forward strand.
AAAGAAGTGCCCAATGAGGTAAAGTGACCCGCATAAAACGGTAAGAGGCGTATCTGTTTGGGACTGTTTTGTTTCCCCTACCTGGTCGGGCGAACCGTTGCCCGTTGCGGCTTCTAAGGCAGACAGTATATCAGCGTAGGTTTGACACGTTGTCAGATCGGGGCAGGTTTCGTGCGCTAACGCAGCTAGTGCTTCGGGGTCGGCAGTGCTGTGGTCGGGAACGGGGACGAGGTAAAGTCGATCGCCCCCTCGCAAGAGTGCCTG
>JBGTJW010000655.1:0-7420 GCA_041744955.1 Stenomitos sp.
TGCCCGTCATTGACGAGTACGAAAAACTGATCACCAACAATCCCATCTTCCGTCGTCGTCTGGAAGGTGTCGGTGTTTTAACCCGTGAAGAAGCCATCAACTGGGGTTGTTCAGGTCCGATGCTGAGAGCCTCCGGTGTGCAGTGGGATCTGCGGAAGGTGGATCACTACGAATGCTATGACGATTTTGACTGGGAGGTTGCCTGGGCAACAGAGGGCGACTGTCTGGCACGCTACGTGGTGCGGATGGCAGAAATGCGCGAATCGGTGAAGATCATCCAGCAGGCGATCGCAGGGCTGCCGGGTGGACCCTTCGAGAACCTGGAAGCAAAGCGCATGGAAGCAGGTCCTAAGTCTGAATGGAACGGCTTTGACTACCAGTACATTGGCAAAAAGATTGCGCCCACCTTCAAAATTCCTAAAGGCGAACATTACGTCCGTATTGAAGCAGGTCGCGGTGAAATGGGTATCTTCATCATCGGCAACGATACTGTCTTCCCGTGGCGGTGGAAAATTCGTCCCGGTGACTTCAACAATCTTCAGGTTCTACCCAACTTGGTAACGGGAAACAAGGTCGCGGATATTTTTGCGATCCTGGGCAGCGTTGACGTGGTGATGGGATCAGTCGATCGCTAACTGTCTCTACTTAGTCTGTTAAAAAAGCCAGGGCTAGCCCTGGCTTTTTTGTTGTCACCATTACACAATCACCTCATCAAAAAGCGAGACGGCAATTCTCGTTTGAACCTGCTAGAACAGATGTGTAGACCACAGGATGCAGGTTATGAACTGGCGATCGCATTTGGCAACCGCACTATCCCTCTCCCTCAGTACGGTTGCGCTAGTCGGTATTTCGGCGCAGGCAGTAACCTTAGCAAATGGCACAACCTATTTCACTCAGCCGCCCCGCTTAGAAGGTGCCACTGCCACCCAAACGATCGCTCGTTTTTGGGGATCAACGTACTATTTCACACTGACGCTACCGGAAAATGCGGGAGAGCCGTTGCAAAAAGTAGTGATCTCGCCTCAAGCAGCGCCCGATCGTGTACGGTTTGATGTCAATCGCACCGAGGCATTTGAAGGCACGTTCGGTCGAGAAGGCACAACGCTACCGCTGCAATCGGTGACTCAAGACCCTAAGACGCAAGCCATTACGATTACCTTTGAACCAGCGATCGTGGCTGGCAAAACGGTGACGATCGGGCTTTACGCTGACCGCAACCCAGATCTAGGTGGCACCTACCTTTATGGCGTGACTGCCTTTCCAGCAGGCGAGCAGTCGTTTGGACAATTCCTGGGCTACGGACGCATCTCCATCTACGATAGTGGTCATGATTCTTAGTTATTGCCGCCAAGGCAGGTAGCGGCGATCGCTGGTCAGGGTGCAGGCATACGGGACGGGCTGTGGATGTAAAGATTGCGACCCAGTATCAAGATAAGAAGGCGAGATGAAAATCGGTAAATTGTGCTTAAGTGCGGTCTTAGCGCTAGCAGCAAGCGGTAGTATCGGCTTACCCATGCAGGCGGTGCAGTTAGCGAATGGCAAAACGTATTTTGTGCAGCCACCACGGTTTGAGGGTGCAACTGCAACGCAGAAGACAGCTTACTCTTGGGGTTCGACGTACTACTTTACGCTGACCGTGCCTGAGAATGCCGGGGAGTCCTTACAACAGGTCATGATTGCCCCCGAAGCCGCACCTTCTCGCGCCCGTTTTGATATCCGGCAAACAGAAGCAGTGGGCAGACTGGGCGATCGACAGACAAGACTCCCCATCCAGGACGTGACCGAAGATCCCAAAACACGCGCTATTACCGTGACGTTTAATCCACCGATTGAAGCAGGTAGCCAGGTCAGGATTGGACTATACGCGACACGTAATCCAGATGTCGGTGGCGTTTATCTCTACGGCGTGACGGCATTTCCCACTGGAGAGCAGCCCTACGGTCAGTTTTTAGGCTACGGGCGCATCCAGATTACCGATCGCGACTTCTTCCGACGCGGGTTCTTTTAGGTAGCCAGCAGCGATGCAGTCCTCGATCACCTGCTGCACGACAGACCATAGCTCTGGTGCGCCTGTTTGAACCGGAGCCATGCGCTGCAAAACGCGATCGCTCGTGATGCCATGCAGTTTCCAGCTATAGCCGCCTGTTTGCTGGTTATTGAGGATGGGCTGGAGTCGATCGAGGGCAGCCGCAAATTTAGCCGCAGGCGTTTCCTGTGCTTCAAACTCATCCCATAGTTGCCGAAAGGCGATTGCCTGATCAGGTGGCAACAGTCCAAACAGGCGATCGGCAGCTTGAGTTTCGCGATCGGCTTTGCTCTGGTTGCCCTGATGGTCGTAGCAGAAGGTATCGCCCGCATCAATTTCGACCAGATCGTGCAGCAACAGCAGCTTAATCACGTGCAGCAGATCGAGGGGAGCCGGAGCATACTCAGCAAGGACGATCGCCATCAGCGCAATGTGCTAGTAATACTTAAGTTCTTTTCAGACTTTGGTAATTCAGTTTTTGCACAGCTTAAGAAAGCAGTATCTACATAGCCTGCTAATTGAAACAATTCCTGACCTGGAGAAACTTGTTATCTTAAAGTTAACACTTTACCTAGAGCAATCATGCTGGACGCAGTTACCAGGGTCATTTCGGAGGCTGATGCAACTGGTAAATTTCCCAGTTCTGAGCAGCTAGATAGACTAGTCAGTTTGGTGAAAAATGGGCAGCAGCGGCTGAACACTGTTTCTTGCATTGCTGAGAACGCTTCTGCGATCGTTGCAAATACAGCACGTGCTTTGTTTCTTGAGCAGCCTTATTTAACTGCTCCAGGTGGCGGTGCTTACACTAATCGTCAAATGGCATCTTGTTTGCGTGATCTAGAAATAATTTTGCGTTACATAGCCTATGCAACACTCGCTGGCGACATTTCGGTACTCGATGACCGATGCTTAAATGGACTACGAGAAACTTATGAAGCATTGAGTATTCCTTTAGACTCAATGGCTGTAAGCATTTGCATTATGAAGTTTGTAGCAATTAAAGCCGTTAATCATCAAACTTCTCTTCAAGAGAATTCGGTTGTTGGTGAATTATCAGTTTACTTTGATCACACTATTACAAGCCTTGGCAAGCCCATTGATAACGCTGCTGCTAATAGGGCACTTGAGAAGTTAGAAAATTTCAAAAGTAGGGTTTCTAATAGCTCATCAAGTATAAATTATGATGCTTGGGAGCCAGATACTTATATGAAGTGGCTAAGCCAAGATAAGTTGGTGCAGCAACTTCAAAAGCATAACAACATAACAGATCCAATTCTGTTTGAGGAATCTGCAATAGACTTCTTTGAGTCATGGAAGCAGATGCCGCCCAAGCTAAAACGCCAAGTTTGGCGAGAACGGGAGGTGATGGCTGCGCTGTATGAACGACTGATGAGTGATTGGAAGCATATAGAAGGATTGAATTCGATAGCTGTAGCAGAGCGAATCGTTGAAAACCAAGCTCAATTAGCAGGAATTCTGGTATTTGGTTCCCCAGTATCAGAGGATTCTTATCGACGCTTCAACCTTCCCACACATCTCGAAGTAAAATCATCAATTAAACTGTTACAAAAAGAAGAAACAATCCCACTTCTTTTGGAGTGGATGGCAACTCCTGTCCGCCTCAGCAGAGATACTGCTGATACTGAAACATCTGTAGAGACTTTGCCATCTTTAATCACTCCCTTAATGCAGAGCGGCGATTCTATTGCTGGCTGCAATCATGCTGGACGTGTAGGTATCGAGCGAGAAGTAACCCTAACTACATTTGTGATTCCTAGGAATAGTGTTGCACTGTCTGATATCCGATTACTCACTGTCCACCATGGCTTTCAAGCAGGCTATACGGAAGTTCATTCCTGCGAGAACAATCCATCAGTAAAGATCGGAGAGATCTTTTATACCTCTTATATACAGGAAGAACTTGCTCAAAAGCTTGACATATCGCTGATTAAGCCAACGGTTCCAAGTCAGATTAATCCGCTTCTAAAATGGGTGCCAATTGTTCCTAAACCCCCAGTGATTTTATCTCGTGGAATGCTTGTTCAAATGTATGGGGGAGTCTCCGGTCACCAAACTGGATATGTTGACTACAGCGGATTTATGAACTTTGGACCAATATCGTCTGCCATTCCTTATTTCACAGCTTTGATCCCGTCACAACCTGGCGATTCTGGATCGCTTCTTGTAATGGGAAACGGCAATGGCGATCCCTTTGTTAACGCTGCCATCGAGGGATATACGGAGGAATACTTAGAAACTGTAAGGTTTGCGATGGCAGGAATGCTCGTAGAGGGTTCCACAGTTGGAACATACCTAAATATGACAATATTTAGACCTATCTCAACAATATTCCAGTATTTTAAGGTTAAAGCTGCTTATCCTGGAGTTGAGTCTTTAGTCAGCACAGAAACCTTTCAGTCCCATACGGAAGACGACAAGAACAGCAGCACTGATTAGAAGCGTACCACTTGGGTCAAAAGGAATGGCTAATATGCCCGATCTCGCTAATTCTAGTAGAAAGCTGAGTAGAGCTACCGAATCTCCAGTTCCCATTTCCAATGATGCACAGATTCGCTTCTTAATATCGGGCTGTTTCACCTTTTGCTCTGCCTGCATCACGATTTCATCGGCTACTTGCAGGCTTTTATCTGTCTCAATCGCCTGTCCAGAGCGGAGCTTGATGGCAACACCAAGAATGATGTTCTTGAGCGGATCAAGACGCGAAAACTGTCCGACTTCAGAGTTTTGATCTTGTTGATCATATTCACTTACGAGCGCTGTCAGCTCTTGCAGGTTCTGGCGAGCAATTGCTTCAAAAGCTTCTTGATCAAGAGATTGTGAATCTACCATACTGACTTGAGCGAATTTACTTTCCCAACTTTAGCACCATCACTTACTGTTCCACAGCTAAACAAAAGTTTTGGAATAGTGTTTGTTGTCAGTTAGCTGTCACCTTTTCTCTAACCCTTATGGTCTACTTCTACTTTTCAGTTGTCAGCCTACTGCAAACTCTACCGTAATCCCTTTCCCTCTAATCGAATGGAAAATCTTCGCCAGGATAGGGAGTGAGGATTTCCACGCCTGTTTCAGTAACAGCGATCGTGTGTTCGCATTGGGCAGAGAGTTTGCGATCGAGGGTGACAGCCGTCCACTTGTCGGCGAGAACTTCGACTTCCCAGGTGCCTTCATTAATCATCGGCTCGATGGTAAAGACCATGCCGGATCGCAGCTTTTTGCCAGTACCGGCTTTGCCATAATGCGGAATCTGAGGCGCAGTGTGAAACACTCTACTGATGCCATGACCCACAAAATCTTGCACGACCGAGAAGCCTTGCCCTTCGGCATACTCTTGGATGGCAGCGCCAATATCGCCAATCTTGGCACCGGGTTTGATGGCTGCAATACCGCGTCGGCGGCATTCATCGGTAACTTCGACCAGCTTACGGGCGATCGGCGACGGTTCTCCCACAAAAAACATTTTGGAGGTATCACCGTGATAGCCATCCAAAATCACCGTCACGTCAATATTAACGATGTCGCCATCTCTCAAAAGCTGTTTAGCGTTCGGAATGCCGTGGCAAACGACTTCATTCACGCTGGTACAAATGGATTTTGGGAAGCCTTTGTAGCCTAGCGGGGCACTTTTTGCGCCATGCGCTTGCGTCCAGCGTTCAGCTTCGTCGTTGAGTGCAAGGGTGCTTACACCGGGCTGCACCAGCGACGACAGGTGATGCAGTAGTTGTGCTGCCAGGTGTCCCGCCTGACGCATTTTATCGATCTCTCGTGGGGACAGGAGAGTAATGACTTCGCGTTCCATAGGTTTCTATCTTACTGACAAAGTGCTTCCAGTGGGCGAAGTTCTGCGGGAGTCAGATCACGCCATTGTCCGGGGGCAAGTCCGTCGAGTTGAAGGTGAGCGATCGCCACCCTCACCAGTCGCAGAGTTGGGAAGTTAACGGCTGCTGTCATGCGTCGCACCTGCCGATTGCGCCCTTCGGTCAGCGTCAGCTCTAGCCAAGCAGTCGGCACTGTTTTACGAAACCGGATCGGTGGATCACGCGGGGGCAGCGTCGGTTCTTCGGTAAGCAAGGTGACGATCGCTGATCGCGTTTTGGTGCCCTGAATGACCACGCCCTGCCGTAGTTGTTTGAGCGCTGCATCGTCGGGCAAACGTTCAACCTGCACCCAATAGGTGCGCGGATGCTGAAATTTGGGATCGCTGAGGCGATGTTGCAGTGAGCCGTGATTGGTCAACAACAGCAAGCCTTCACTATCGCGATCGAGCCGCCCAACCGGATAAACGCCTGCTACAGGAATGTAGTCTTTGAGGGTACGCCGCACACCATTCGAGCCGTCATCAGTAAACTGACACAGTACGTCATAGGGTTTGTGAAAGAGCAGATAGCGGTAGGACACGCTGAGAGGTTTTTAGTTTTTAGTTTTGGCTAGCCAGCGGGATGAGATAGGCGGGATCACACAGGCGCGATCGCGGCTTTCAAATTCTGGCAAAACGTCTCGATCGCCCGTAGCCCTTCTGTAGGTGAACCATCTGCTAACCGCTTGACAAAGGCACTACCAACGATCGCGGCATCTGCGCCCCATTCCATCACCTGGCGAGCGTGTTCTGGCTGCGAAATACCAAACCCCACACCGATCGGCTTGTCTGTAACCGTGCGTAGCTCTAGCAGCAAATCTTTTACCCGTGACTGCACCTGCGTTCGCATCCCCGTTACGCCTGTGGTGCTAACCAGATAAATGAAGCCCTGCGACTGCTCTGCGATCGCCAAAATACGCTCCTTCGGGCTGGTCGGCGCGATGAGCAGCGTCACATCAATACCAAACTCTGCCGCTGGCTTCAGCAACGTTTCTGCCTCTTCCAACGGCAAATCAGGCACGACTAACCCCCGCACTCCAGCCGCCGAAATCTGCTGCAAGTAGGTCTCAATGCCGCGATTCAAGATCGGGTTGTAGTACGTGAACAGGATGATCGGCGCTTGCAACGTGGGACTAACCGATCGCACCACCTCCAGCACCTGATCCAGCCGTGTACCTCGTTTCAATGCCCGTGTAGCTGCCGCTTGAATGACAGGACCATCCGCCAGCGGGTCAGAATAGGGCACCCCTAGTTCAATCAAATCAGCCCCACTGCGATCGAGCACCCGCAGCGCCTCTGCCGTCGTCTCTAGATCAGGATCACCCGCCGTAATAAAGGGAATAAGCGCACAACGGGCATGGTCGCGCAGAGTTTCAAAGCGTTGAGCGATCGAAGTCATTTGAATCGTTTTTAGTAGTTATATGGTTAGTTTTTGGCAGAAAGGAGCCAGAAGACAGGAAAAGTTTCAAGCTTTGAGTTTTGAGTTTTGAGTTTCAAGCTTTGAGTTTTAAGTTATTTCT
>JBGTJW010000656.1:0-4435 GCA_041744955.1 Stenomitos sp.
ATTGCTAAACCACTGGGAGCCAAAATTGCGTCGATCGTCAATGCCATTGTGAGTTCGTCAACCGAGATTGCAGCAACGATTGAGCAGCAAGAGCGTATCGCGTCACAGCAGGCTGTCTCTGTCAATCAAACCACTACGACCATGGATGAACTGAGTGCCTCCTCGCGTCAATCAGCAGACCAGGCAGAAGCCGCAGCCGATGGTGCCAAGCAGGTGTTAACTCTCGTCGATAGACAGAACCTACAAGTAGGTTCTATGAGCAGCAATGGGTCTAGTTTGCGTGAGAAAGTTGAACAAATCACCGATCAGATTCTGCACTTAAGTGAACAAACGGGTCAGATTGGCATCATCTCAATGTTGGTGAGCGATCTAGCAAATCAGACTAATATGCTGGCACTCAACGCCGCTGTCGAAGCTGTGAGAGCAGGCGAACATGGGAAAGGCTTTGGTGTGGTGGCGGCTGAAATTCGTAAACTAGCTGACCAAAGCAAGAAATCGGCAGATCGCATCAATGCACTCGTTGTTGACATTAAAAATGCTACGAATTCGACCGTGATGGTGACGGATGAAGGCAGTAAAACGGTGGAGACGATCGTGGCGGCGGTGAATGACATTGCCTTGACCAGTCAGCAAATTTCGTTGACAGCCAAGCAACAGGCGATCGCCATTCAGCAGGTGGGTGACGCGATGAGCACTCTCAATCAAAACGCTCTACAAACAGCGTCAGGTATTACTCAAACCAAAGTTGGCACGCAAAAACTGAATGAGGCTGCTTTGAATCTAAAGGCGATCGTTTAAGGAGTGGTAGATACTATGTTTATTGACGATGATGAGCTTCGTGACATCTTTAAAGCTACGAGTGAAGAGCATTTGCAGCAAATGGAAGCAAATGTTCTCCATCTAGAAAAACATCCAGATGATAGCGCTACGCTCGAAAACCTGCTGCGCGAAATTCACTCGCTCAAAGGCGATGCCAATATGCTGGGCATCAAGGATATTGGCACCCTGGCGCACCAGTTTGAAGATATCTTAGGATCGGTCAAGCGGGGCGAAACTGCCTATTCAATGGAGCTGAGCGATCGCCTCTATCAAGGCTTGGATGCAATGGGTCAACTCGTGCATGAAGCCGTTACGGGAGAAACGGCTGAAACCAACGTAATCCATGTAATGGCTTACCTGATGGGCGCACCCAAGGAGCCAGAGCAGGCGGTTGAGCCTGGAAATGGGAAAGCCATCCTGCTAGAGCCTGTGCCGTTAGCAATCCTTAGCACTAGGGCAGATGAGAGGGACATAGAACAGAGGAATACAGAACAAAGGGACACCGAACAAGGGGACATAGAAACATGGCAGCACAGAGATCTAGAACCCTTTCGGCATCTTACTCCCTCCCTTCTCCACGCCCCCAAGACCTCACTTCCCACCGCAGCCCATCGCATCAATACTATTCGGGTAGAAACGGCAAAACTTGACACGCTGATGACTCAGGCAGGTGAGTTGACCGTCACCAAAACTCGGATCAACCACCGTCTGGTAGACATTGAAGAACTGCTGACGCTGTGGGAAGACTGGAACCGTGATGCCTTCAGCCATCGTACTACGTGGAATGAAGGGCGACGTGATGCTAAAGGGCAGTTCTCATCTGGGCAAGGTTCCCAGCAGCGCCATCAAGAGCGATTGGAGCAGGTGGGACAGAGGCTCAATCAATTACGGCAGGCTGCCTATGAAGATAGTTCGCGGCTAGAAAGCGTTGCCACGGAACTGGAAGCAGGTATTCAGGCTCTCTGCCTCTTGCCGTTGTCTACCCTGTTTCAGCCGTTCTCTCGCATGGTTCGAGATCTGGCACGACAGGAAGGTAAAGCGATCGAGTTGATAATCGAAGGTGGCGACACTCGCGCTGACAAACGCATTCTCGAAGAGATGAAAGATCCGTTGATGCATCTGCTGCGAAATGCGATCGATCATGGCATTGAGCTGCCGGATGAACGCGAACGCCTGGGTAAACCGCGCACTGCCACTCTCCACCTGCGAGGCTACCAAACCGCAACAAATATTGTGATCGAAGTGAGCGATGATGGTCGCGGTTTAATGATTGAAACCATCAAGCAGACAGCCGTGCAGCGAGGTGTTTGTCGTGTAGATGACTTTGCAAAGATGAGCGATCGCCAGATTCAAGCGCTCATTTTTACACCTGGTTTTTCGACCCGTTCTTTAATTACCGAAGTCTCTGGACGCGGGGTGGGATTGGATGTTGTAAAAACGAACGTTGATCGCCTGAAAGGGACGATCCAGGTGGAGTCACGCCCCAACCTTGGTTCAACCTTTCAGATTCAGCTTCGCCCAACTCTGGCAACTGCCCACGTTCTACTGGTCGTCGTCGAGGGTATTTCTTACGCCATCCCTGTCGAGTTTATTGAAACCTCGTTGTTAATGCAGTCCAGCGATCTGTTTACAATCGAGGGTCAAACAGCCTTCCTGTTCGATCAGCAGCCAATCTCGATCGTCAAGCTCGCCAATTTACTAGAGCTAAAAGCCCCCTCACTCGCTCCCAAAGCGGCACCCCAGGATTCGTTTCCCTGCATCATTCTCAAAGTCGGTGAAGAACGACTGGGGCTTTTGGTGGAGGCGCTAGTCGATGAACAAGATGTCGTCTTAAAACCACAAAGCCAGTTGCTGCAACGGGTTCGCAACGTCTCTGGAGCAACCATTTTAGGGACGGGAGAAGTCTGTATGGTGCTGAATCCATCTGATCTGATTACCTCGGTGCAAAAGAGAACGATTGTTGATCATGCTCAAACTTCAATGCAAGCAGCGAACCAGAAGCAAGTGGTGCTGTTGGTTGAAGACTCGATCGCCATTCGGACGCAGGAAAAACGCATTCTCGAAAGTGCAGGCTATGAAATTATTACAGCGGTTGATGGCTTAGATGCACTGAATAAGCTACCCACTCGCACTTTCGACGCGATCGTCTCTGACGTACAAATGCCGAATTTAGATGGGTTAACACTGACTGCGAAAGTGAGGCAGCATAAAGAGTATAGTGAAATACCCATTATTCTCGTCACCTCCTTAGCCAGTGATGAAGACAAACGGAGAGGTGCCGAAGCGGGTGCCAACGCCTACATTCCCAAAGGCAGCTTTGATCAGACAGTGCTGATTGAAACGTTGAAGCGGTTGATTTAACACATGACCGACAACCAGCGGCACAGCGGTATCAATGATCAGTAAGAGCGACTCATGACTCATCCTATTCGCGTTTTATTAGTTGAAGATTCTCCCGTTGTTTTAGTAGTCTTAAAGCGTCTCTTGGCGACGGCTGCGGATATTGAAGTGGTCGGTACAGCGTGCAACGGGCAGGAAGCACTGGAGCGGCTACCCACCTTGCAGCCAGATGTCATTTGTGTGGACTATCATATGCCGGTGATGGATGGGCTGACCTTTACGCAACGGGTCATGAGCCAGTTTCCTCGTCCGATTCTGGTCATCAGCACATCGGTTCATCCGCAAGAGAATGAACATAATATTTTTCGCCTCTTAGAAGCAGGCGCAGTGGATATTTTCCCAAAATTAAAAGTTGGTACTGATCAAGATTATGAGTCGTTTCGCCAGGTGCTAATCAATAAAATTAAAGTGCTTGCTGGTGTCAAAGTCTTCACACGCTATGGTCTAAAAGCGACCACCACCCAACAAAAGACAACCATTCTTACGCCATCGGCAAAGCAAGTAAGCCAGCCACTAGACGGAATCCACGCTCCCCTCTCTACGGTCAGGGCAATCGCCATTGGGGCTTCTACAGGCGGACCACAGGCACTCCACACCCTTTTAACTCAGCTACCGGATCATTTGGCACTCCCCATCTTTTGTGTGCAACATATTAGCGAGGGCTTTTTACAAGGATTGGTCAACTGGCTGGCAGCAGAATGTCGTCTACCCGTCAAAATCGCTCAAGCTGGAGCTTTACCGTTGCCGGGAGTCATTTACTTCGCGCCAGAGCGATCGCATTTAGAATTTGGTCGTCAGGGGCAGTTTCTTTGCACAGCCTCGGCTCCAGTGGATGGTCACTGTCCATCGGTTACCATCATGCTGCGATCGGCGGCTCAGCACTATGGCAACGGGCTGATCGGCATTTTGTTGACTGGCATGGGTCGAGATGGTGCCAGTGGTATGCAAGATGTGGCGCTGGCAGGTGGCATCACCATTGCTCAAGATGAGCAGAGTAGTGTGGTGTTTGGTATGCCCAAAGAGGCGATCGCGCTGGGAGCCGCCAAACACGTGTTGTCGATTGACGCAATGCCTACCGCACTGGCAAAAATGCTTTCCCGATCGAACAAAACTCGTTCGGGGTTTGCGTAGCAACTGCTGCTGTTGGAGTGCTATTTGACTGTGCAAGCGCCTCACACATGATGCGGATATTTTGCTTTTGATCACATTCCAGGTG
>JBGTJW010000657.1:0-2906 GCA_041744955.1 Stenomitos sp.
GCACCTTTTTGCCTTTATGTGATGCCGTTGGCGAATGTGCTACACGCAGGATTACAGAAAGGTGACAAATGCTGGAACGCTTGATCTTTCGTTACCCACCAAGTCTTGTAGCACGTTTGAAAGGGCAGTTGTAATACATTCGCCAACAACATCTTATGTCGGCTCAATCCCTATTTGAGTGCCTACAAGCGCTTTCCCATCATCGCTGTCGATCCCACTCAGACAGCCTCTGTGGCACAAGCAGTCATCACCCTGGTGCAACACTCCATGCAAGACTGTCTGGTTAAGCGACCCGCTTGAAGCTCTGTTCCTGAAACCCACAACGTTGAAGACTGTAAGGAAAAACAGTATGGCACTGACTGGCTATTTATCAGAGTTCTCCCTAGCAGAACTCTTCAATTTTTTGGATCAGGGTAGCAAAACAGGCTTACTCACTCTCTGTACGCTTTCAGACACTCAGTCTGAGAACCGCGAAAACCATTACATCTGGTTCAATCAAGGACGGATTGTGGCAGCCGCCAATCGGCTTGATCAGCATGGGTTGGCCTACATGATTGGACAACGAGATTGGTTGGGTGAACACACCGCCTTACGTGTTGCTCCGACCTGTGCCGTCACAGTACCGATCGGGTTAAACCTCAAAAATCAGGGCTTGTTAACGGTGGAGCAGCTCAAACTGCTGTTTTACACGCAGGTCATGCGGCAAGTATGTACCTTATTCGCGCTCAAGGATGCCTGGTTTCAGTTTGACGGCAAAGCGCCGCTACCCTTTGCCGAGATGACAGGCCTGAATGCACCCACTTCAGAAGTAACCCTGGCAGCCCTGCGAGTGCTGAAGGCTTGGAGCGCTCTTGCTAGCAAGCTGCCAGAACCGACTTCGGCTGTGATGAGCGTCATTGAGGGCAAACCGCAACACAAGCTACACCAAACAGAGTGGCAGTTGTGGGAGTTTGCCAACGGTACGATTGCCTTGCAGTCGATCGCCCAGCAACTGCAATTGCCCTTAGAAAAAGTGCAGCAAATTGCCTTTCGTTTAGTGACAGCAGGCTTAGTGGAAGAAGTCCCATTGGTCACTGTTATGGCAGCGTCTCCCAAGCCAGAACCACTGCCTATAGAGATCACTGCACCCGAAGCAACGACTGTCAGCCAATCATTTCTGCACCATTTAGTTGGGTTTCTTAAGGGCAAAGTTTAGTCACAGATCCAGATGTCAAGGCATACAACGCGTGAAAGTATTGCTGACTTTTTTAGAGTGGATCGAGTTTTTAGTGACACCACTAGGTCTGGCAGTGGGACTTTAGGCAAGCCTATACTTGCTCCTGGTGCAATGACTCTCTTTCAACCTCGCTACAAGTACCGAGCCTTAAGCGACCCATTCTTCTGATCGCAGGTTTGAAGTACTTCTTCGTTGATAGGCTGCTAGCACGGCCTGTCAATGCACAGATGGCAGCAGTTGTGGTTTCAAAGCAGTGCTCTCGTCCAATTTTGTCCAGCAAGCCGCTGCGTTCCAGTAGCGTTTGGACTTCGGGCTGCAAACCACTCAGAAATAAGCGGCAATCGTGTCGTTTTAGATCCTGATAAATATCCTCTAAGGCCACCAAACCCGTCGTATCCATATTCGGCACATAGCGTAGCCGCAGAATCAGATACTTGACTTGCGGTTCATCTCGTAAGAAGGTCACAAAGCGTGCAGCCGCTCCAAAGAAGACAGGGCCATCCACCCGATAAACAGCGATTTGCTTGGTCAACTCTAGCGGTATGCCAGGGGGAAAGACCTCGGTTTCAGGCATCTTGACCAGATTGAGATCGCTCATGCGCTTAATAAATAACGCTCCGGCGGCAATTAAGCCCACTTCCACTGCCAGCACCAGATCGAAGCAAATAGTGACCGTCCAGGTGAGCAACATCACGGCAAAGTCAGCATAGGTCGATCGCAGCAGCAAGCTGATCGCGTCCCATTCAATCATGCGCACACTCGTGACCATCAGAATGCCTGCTAAGGCTGCCAGGGGTACTTGCGCCGCTAACGGTGCCAGGGTAAGCACGATGATGGCCAGCGCGAGACCATGAATGACTCCAGACAAGCGAGTTTTGCCACCTGATCGCACATTTACTGCCGTGCGAGCAATCGCTCCTGTGGCCGGAATACCGCCAAAGAAGGGCACGACAATATTGGCTAAACCCTGACCAATCAACTCGCGATTGCTGTTGTGCTTTTCACTCACGGTCATGCCATCCGCGACCACTGCTGAAAGCAACGATTCAATGCTGCCCAAGACCGCCAACGCAAACGCTGGACCCATGAGTTCCCGAATCAGCCCCAAGTCATGCCAGTGGGGAATGGTGTGGGGATGGGGCAACGCTTGTGGAATCGAGCCAATGGTGGGCACATCCAGGTGGAAAACCGTGGCGATCGCCGTTGCCACCACTAACCCCACCAAGGAACCCGGTATGGCTGTGGTCAGCCGCGCCCAAACGAGCTTCACGACAATGACGACGAGAGCGAGAGCGATCGCTGCCCCATTCCATGCTCCTAAATGCGTCACCGTTTGCCAGATTCCGGGTAGAAAGTGGTCACTACGCGGTAATTGCAGCCCAAACAAATTGTTCAACTGCCCGCAAAAAATAATGATCGCAATACCATTCGTAAAGCCTGCGGTGACGGGATAGGGAATAAATGTCACTAGGCGTCCCAGTTTGGCAACACCCAACGCGACCTGAATGATGCCTGCCATTACCCCGGCTAGCCACACCTTCTCAAGACCATATTTGGCAACAATGCCCACCAGAATGACCGCCATCGCGCCAGTGGGACCAGTAATTTGGACGGGAGAGCCACCAAAGACAGCAGCCACAATGCCTGCCACGATCGCGGTGTAAAGTCCCGCTTTGGGATCAACGCCACT
>JBGTJW010000658.1:0-26568 GCA_041744955.1 Stenomitos sp.
GGTAGATGATGGTGTTGGGTTCTAGTTGGTTGATAATGTCCTGAATGACGGTATTTGATCCTTGAGGTCCCCAGCTACAGCCTTGCTCTAGATAGACTTGCACGGCGCGACCGACGGCGTACGCTCCGTAGCCTGCAATGCCACCCTGGACGATCGCCGTGCCTGCATACGCCGAAAAACTGGTGGAGGTTTCGATCCCAGCGGCGGCAGCGGCAGCACTTTTACCCAGACCTAACAAAAGACCGCTGCCCAGTTCAGACACGAGAAGGCTACCGGAGCTTAAAAAGATGGTTTGCCAGAGCTTACGAGCTTCGTGGCGGGTGACGGGTAGACCGTAGAGTTCCGACAGAGCGCGAATCATGGCGAGATCGGATACGGCTCCGCCAGCAAGGTCGAGAACCGCGATCGGGTTGATGCCCACCGCGATCGCCTTGTAACGAGCAAACTTCCAGATCAGCGCCTCAGCATCGGCATTGCGAACATCGAGAATTTTGCTTGCCAGTGCTGCCTCTGCGTCCCTTGCTTGAAACAACGCATTCAGCGCCAGCAGCGTCCGTCCTTCTTGCCGCAGAATTGTCAGAATTTTGTGCTTCAGGCGATCAATCTCCACAGGTGGAGCTTCCCACTCGTAGGTGATGCGACCATCTGGCGACTCAACCCGAATTTGCAGCGGAGCCGGATCAGCCGCCACCAAAACGATTTCATTTGCTGATAGCAAGCTCTGAAGTTTCATGCCACCGACGTGCTTGGCGGCAAGCTGCTGTAGGTTCTGGTAGATTGCCTGTCGCGTTTGGTCAGGGTAGAGATCGACTTTGTTAAACACTAGCAGCAGGGGCTTTTGTGCCTGCCGCAAGTCACAGAGCGCCTGATATTCAGTGCGCGTAATGTCACCAGCGACAACAAACAAAATCAAGTCTGCCTGCCGCGCGATGTCCTGCGCCATTTTTGCCCGTGCCTGCCCGTCGATTTCATCCAGCCCTGGCGTGTCGATGAGTTCAACCGTCAGGCTGTTGGTGTCAGAGGTTAGGGCGATCGTGCCAGCAGTCGTGGTGGGGCTTTCCACAGTGCCCCCAGGCGACCAGTAGATCGATTGCGGTGCCTGAGTCACGCCGTTGAGCGGTCCAGTTGGCAACAGCTTTTGACCCAGCAGCGCATTCAGCACTGCCGATTTACCGCGACTGACTAAACCAAACACAGCAATGCGAACCACCTGACTTTCGAGCTTGTTCAGCGTGACGGTCAGTTGCTCCAGGTCGCTGCGAAGCATTTCGCGATCGGTGCCGCTGGGCGATCGATTTTTATCCGCACGAAAGAACGCATTGTAGCGAGTCAATGCCTGCCGTAAACTGCTACGGGCACGGTTGAGGTACGATTCTTGCGGGTCAATAGCTGACCCCGATCGCGGGGTTGGATCAGTGGGTGGCAATTCAGTTTGAGGCGATAGAGGTTGGGTCAAGGCTGGGAACCGAAAGACGAACGCTAGATCTATTCTCATCCAGCATACTAACTTCTTGGCGTTCACCCAGTGCTTCGCTCAAAGCAGCCGCTGTCTTTAGCGGTAGACGTAATGGTTCTGCTGGCGCTGTCGGTATAGAGAGCGGCGGCAGTGCAGTGGACGGAGTCTGCTGAGATGCCGCTGGCGAAACAATTCGCTCCGTAGCTTGCCAGACGAAATTTTGCAGAAACGTCAACTGCTGATTTTTGTGGAAGACAGATTGAACAATTTGACTAAAGCGCTCGATCGCCAGCGGACTCGCTTCCGTAAGCGTGAGATTTGGCTCTTGAGCATCGAAGTATTCAATCAGGCTCAAGCCAACGATCCGGGTCAAGTAGGCGGCACTTACGCCCTGGATGCAGCCACCTGCAACGTAGGTAAGGGCATTAACTTTCAGCAGACCCGTGATCGCCTGCGTTGAAAGCTCAACCAAACCCAGCTTCAGGATCAAGCTACCCAGCGCTGTTGCCATTTTCTGCGCTTGCTGGAGCGAAAACTTTTGGCGATACAGCGTGCCTAAATCAAGAATCATCTGAGCGTTGATTGCAGCCGTCGCCAGCACATCCAGCGTGGGGATCGGGCTAGCAAACGCTGCGCCTGCTGACACCCACTGAAATTGCTCCACCACCGGCAACGCACGGGTGCGACGGATATCACTCAGCACCGCTTTTGCCTGGGTTCTCAGGGTGACAGCATGATTTAGAGAGCTTGCCAGCACCAATTGCTGGCTTTCTTGTGCCAAAATTTGCTCTAGCCGCTGGGTCAAATCAGTTAAAGCGGGTGGCTGTGCTTCTAGCCACTCTTTGACTGCCCCATCTGGCTGATGCTGCCGCACCTTGATAGGGTTGGGTGCAGCAGCGATCGCGACCACATCCCCAGCAGAGAGGACTGCCCCCAGATGAAGGCGGAGTTGCTCCAGAACGGTTCGGCGATCGGCAGGTAAGTACTGATCCAGCTTGTTAAAAACCAGCACTAGGCGCTTGTTTGCAGCAACTCGTTTTACAACTTGCAGTTCTGACTCGGTAAGGTCGCCTGTGATCACAAACAGCACCAAATCTGCCGCGATCGCCGCTTGCAGTGCCAACAGATCAGCCGTTAAGCCGATCGTTGTAGTCGCATCAAAACCAGGGACTTCGTTAAAATGCAGGGTTTTTAAAACCCCATCACCCAAGGCTGGCTGCAACAACTGGCAGAGAGTCGTCTTGCCCGTCCCCTTTGCGCCCATCACGGCGATGCGAAGCTCCTCCCGATTCAGGTCATTGGTCAGTTGAGCGACCTGGGACTGTAATCGCGATACACGAGGCTGGGCTGCCGCGCAACTAACCTTCTCGGCTGGATCATCAATTTCTGCTTTAAGGTGAGTAATCACCTGCTTGACCTCTGCCAGCGTTCGCTTCATGGTTGCAGAATCGACCATCAGCGGTGCTTGAGGCGTTGTTCGCTTCTGTTCTGACTGTTTGTTCAACCACTGCACACCGACTGCGCCCAACAGCGCAAACACTGCATAAAGACCCCACTCGCCTGCAAGGTGATGGAGAATGTCCAAACCGCCAGCGCTCAGTGCTAGCAGGCTACCGCCCACCAAAAAGGGACGTTGCATGAATAGGCGTTGCAGGTTCGCAGTCATAGCCAAAGATGTAGAGGTGCAGTCATCTAGAGCGGGCTACCGTTTGCACATAAACCTACAGATGACACCAGATCTGCGACCTGGCACGCATCTCACACGTTAAATCGACGGTCCCTCACCTATTCTATCGGGCATTCGATCGGGTCAGAGCGATCGCTGTAAAATCAGGGCTGCAAAATTAAACGTGGCTGTCAGCAACAGTCGCGCCTTAGATCAAACGTAAGCTTATACCCTTTACTCCTTCACCCTTCACTCCTTCACTCCTTCACTCCTTCACCCTTCACTCCTTACACATCGCCAAGTGGCTTACCCCTTTGAATATTGCTGTAAGGTGTCGATCGCCCCGCAATCCAGTCCTGCAAAATTGGGTTCACCAATTCTGGCGCTTCATCTTGAGGACAATGACCCACTCCTTCTAGCGGTATGAACTGCTCCACTTGAGGATAGTTTGCAAACGCTTTACCCAGCGCGATCGGTTCCCAGGGGTCAGCGTCGCCCCACAAGATAATCGCGGGGCAGGGCAGTTTTTCCAACAAATCTTCTGGCAACGGTCCCTGTGAGTAGCCTGTAAAGGCGATAAACACTGCCGCTGCACCCACATCGCTTGCAGGTGCCATCAGCAGATCCACCAGTTCATCCGTCACCATATCGGCATTGCGATACGCCTTCAGCAAAATTTTTCGTACCGTTGCAGGCTTGGCAAGCTGGTTAAAAAACGTCTGACCCAGCCATTCATTCTTAAGCACACGCTGAAGGATCGGTGCGCCCAGACGCTTGAACCAGGGTTGCGTTGCCCGACGACGATCGTGCAGCAGGCGCAGTGAACAATTTAATAAGGCAATCGATCGCCCAATTTCTGGATGATCCACCACGGCTTGCATCACGGCGATACAGCCAACCGAGTTGCCGACCAAAAAAGCAGGCTCTTTAACAACTTCCTGACAAAAGTCTGTAATCTGCTGCCCCCACGTTTCAAAGGTGTACTCCACCTGTTCGCCCGGTTTGAGCACGCCTGGAGTCGGTTTTGCAGAACCACCAAAGCCAATGAGGTCGATCGCGTACACCCGGCAGCGTTCTGCCAGCACAGGCATATTTTTGCGCCAGTGACCGAGCGATGCCCCAAAGCCATGCACCAGCACAACGGCGGCTCCCTGAGTGCCTTGAGTCTGGTAGGTGATGGGAAAGCCTTGCCACATCCAGGTTTGAGTCGCAGTTGAAGCATTTGCAGGCGGAAGCGATGAGGAGACGGTCATAGGATGAAGAGTAGCGATGTTGCTTACCTTTATTCTGACAAACTTTGCTTTACAAAACTTGACAATCTCAGAAGCGACCCAAAATTTTAAGTGCAACCCCATTTCTGCATCAACCTGAAGGCTGTGAACGTTGCTAAATAACGTGCCCAAGCTGTTTGAATGGCTTACCCCTATCTTTTAGGAGATGAAGCGTTTGGTTTCCATTTCTAATCTAAGAGTAGAAATCACGCACTCCTATTTTGATCGTTGCTGGCTATGAAAACGCTATACCTTTGGCTTGCTGTTTTACTTAGCCTGGTCAGCTACTGGGCTTTAGTTAATTTCCTTTTCTAAAGACTCACACGCCTTATGGAATGCCCAAGATTTAGAGAGAATATTGGTACTGGCAGAGGAAAAACGATCGCAATCTCGAGTGGTGGACAATGCAACAGATGATTGAAGCGTAGGAGCGATCGACAAAGGTCTAACGAGAAACAGGATATCCCATTCTCTTCACAAGCTCAGATAGGGTTTCGTTAGAGCGGCTTAGTTGGATACGGGTGCTGCTACACCGCCACCAATCCCTGGCTGCACCGGTACTGGTATTCCGGTTGTTCCAGTCTGAACCTCTAGCGTTGTTGGCGTGGGTGTCACTACTGTTGGTGGAGTAACGATCGGCGTCTGAATTGCGGGTGTGGCTACAGCAGGACTAATCGGTGTTGGGGCTGGCTGCACCACATGCGTTGGGGTCAGCACCGGGTCAGGACGAGGTGATGGAGCCACAATTGGAGCCTGCGGTGCGGGAGCTGGGTTACCGGGTGGGTTAACCCTAACTGGAGCCGGACTTGACTGTGGCGGCGTTACCGGGTCGGGACGAGGCGCTGGAGCCACAATTGGAGCCTGCGGTGCGGGAGATGGACGGGGTGGCGGCGTTACCACCACTGGGATGGATGGTTCTGGTCGGACTGGAGCCTGCGGTGCTGGCGCTGGACTGGGCTGTGGAGTCGTCACAATTGGAGCAGCAGGGGGTGGCTGTATGGGAGCCTGCGGTGCGGGAGATGGACTGGGTGGCGGCGTTACCACCACTGGGACGGATGGTTCTGGTCGAACTGGAGCCTGCGGTGCTGGCGCTGGACTGGGCTGTGGCGCGACCACCACTGGGGCTGCTGGCGTTGGTTGTACCGGAGCCTGCGGTGCAGGAGATGGATTGGGCGGGGGCGTTACCACCACTGGGGCGGGATTGGCTGGTCGAACTGGAGCCTGCGATGCTGGGGTTTGGTTAGAGGGTGGGTTTACGACCACTGGGGCTGGAGTGACTGTTGGGACTGGAGCCTGTGGTGCAGCAGCCGGAGGGGGTGGCTGCGGTACCACTACTGGAACTGAAGTCACTGGTTGTACTGTTTCGGGCGGTGTAATTGGGGGAGATGCTGCTGAAACTGGGGGTGCAGGCAAAGGTGTGGAAGCGGGGGGAGTAATAATCGGCTCAGGAGGCGCTATCACGCCAATAGTCACACTTGAATTAGGCGATGGTAGCGCTATGACGGGCTGCACTGGAAGGGGTGCCGTTACGTTCACGCTTGCAGCGTTAGGGATACTAAGTTGGGCTGGTGGTGTAGCTCCCCCTGGCTGGCTACCTTCACTAGGAGTCGTAAACGCTTGCGCGGCTGGATTAGCAACGAGCGTATATCTGGCTATAGACAGGTCAAGACCCGATGGAGTAAGCGTTATTTGATTTACAGGGCTGGGTGTTACCGCCGTTTGAAGACCCGGGGCTGGACTCAGGCTAACAAAAGCAGGATTTTCAAACACCTGACCAACGAGTGGAGCCTGTTCTCTAACAGCTTGCGCCGTTTCCGCCTGCACTGCGGCTATCCCCGGATCAGCGCTTGGGGTGGCGTTGCGTAATGGCAAATCCAGATCTTTAACTAACTCACTGGTCTGGTAGAAAGTGTTCAGATCAAAGTTGTAGACCTGGACAATTTGGTCTTGAACAATCACCGCCATCTGTCCCGCCTTCAGCGTTTGAGCCTGCGGGTTTTGATTGTTTGACACTTCAATGCGGCTGTTGGTGAGCGCGCCAACGATCGTAGTATTGGTATCCTCGTTGTAGCGGACAAAGAGGGCTGAACCGCGTATACCAGCCGCCGCATTCGGTGTCCGAACATTTGTCCGTCCTTGACCGGGAGGAATCAGTAGCAGAGCCGTGCCGTTGCCCAGGTAAAAATTGCGGGTGCGAGGGATAAATTGAAACAGTGCCCGTTCGCCAATGCGTGCTAGAGAATTGTCATTGAAGCGTAACTCTGCAAAAGACCGACGAGCCGTTGCCAGAGAATCACCGGGGGTCATGGTGTCAGCTTTTTGAGCCGCCCGAGTGCTCCGATTTTTTAGGATGAGCTGCACTTGATTGCGAAGTGCCTGCACGGTCGCTCTGGTCAAAGGGGTTTCAGCGCTAGCAACGGGCGGCAAAGCCAGTGTGCCAGTACCAAACAAGCTCAAGGCGGCGATCAGGGCGAGTCTACAAGACATAATAGCTCCAAGCATTCAGGATCATTCAGCGATCGCACTCTGGCAGCGGCACTTCAGCCACTTCATCAACCATTGGAGCTGCTGTTCCTTCATTGATACAGGGTCAATACAGCAGTTTTCGTTTGCAGTCGCTAAACCCAACATCCACGTTTGGAAGACTAGAACCAGCCAATCTAAAGCCAGGGATCTGAAACTTGCGATCTGAAGAATGACCGTAATCTACAGGGTCATTACTCTACAAAACATTTTTGGTATCAGGCTCAAAAGACTCAAAAGGAGTATTTTTGGGATTTAGACAGGTCTGCGTGTTCTCTCGGAGCGTCTTTTCTCGTAGATATTCTCTTGCAGATATTCTCTCGTAGACATCTTATCAGTGTACGAGTGCGCTCCCATTAAAGCAAATGTAAGGCGCTCTGGCTACAGGTTTACTTTGCTTGTAACGACAATGTCCTGTTAACGCTTGAATAATCCCTACTTTGGGCGATGTCAGGAAGGCTGTTTCGGCAGCCTAATAGCTTAGGCTGGTAAAAGATTTTTTCTAAGGACTCAGTTCGCCTTTAGTGTCAAGCGCACAAGCATCACTGTTACCGGGCTTAAATAGATTCAGTAGTTCTACGGTTCCTGATTTGCAGACTCGTCACTCACCGACCATTTTGAGGCTTTGTTTACCCCCCTGCCTGGCAACCTGGCAACAACTGATCATTTGGAGCAGTGTCTTGCTTAGTAGCCCCGCCTGGTCTATGCCCCAACCCTCCATACGCCCTACCCCCGATACGGACGCTGTACCGATCGCGCCTCCAGACTCGATCGCAGTCTCGTCCCCTTCATTAAGCCAGTTTCCGCCCACCCCTGCTCCATCTCCAGTGGCGTTACCGCAGTTGGAGTGGTCTACGCCCCAACCTCCCATACGTCCTACACCCAATACGGACGCTGTACCGATCGCGGCTCCAGACTCGATCGCAGTCTCGTCCCCTTCATTAAGCCAGTTTCCGCCAGTCGCTCCGTCTCCAGTAGCGTTACCGCAGGTGGAGCAACCACACGCACAACGTAATCGAGCCGCAGCACTTTTGCCGCTCCAACCGGTGCAGGGTGAGCTTGCTGACGAGACCGCTGAAACCGTTGCTTCCTTCGCTTTTTCTGAGCCAACAACGGAGAACGCACTGGCTGGGGCGATCGCCCAGAGCAACAGTCCGCCCTTGTCGCAACGTGACGGCAATCCACCTACTTCAGTCTTCAACGATCCGGAGCTTGGTGTGCTGCGCTTGCAAGTGTCGCAAAGCCAGCCATCCGAGACTTCGGCAGGCGGGTCATCAGAGCAACCAGCGCAAACAGCCGCCCGATGTGCCTCGGGTGCTGAACCAGACCCAGAACTGGGCTGTCTGCCGGTGCAACCATTACAACCCCCGCCCCCATCCCGTCAACCCGTTGTCTATCTCGTTAGCCGCCTCGACTACTTTAGAAGCAGCAACGTTTTCTCAGCGATCGATCCGGTCGATGATAGCTTGCTCAGACCCGGTTTCACTCTTTTTACAGCACCAGCCTTAGGGCGCAATACCTACTTTATTGGTGCGATTGACGGTAACTTGATTCGATACAACACACAGTCCCAAATTGACTACAACGAGCTACAGTTTCGGGCTGGCATTTTTCAACGGCTGTCACCCACCATGTTTGGTGAAATTGGTTGGACGAATCAGCAGCTTTTTATCGCAGGCAGCAAAATTCCAGGGTTGCCGATCGGGACACGCTTTTTGAACGATCATGCGGTGCGGCTGGAGCTGAGCCGTCGCGATCAACTCAACAAACGACTCTTGCTCAGTACGTTTTACCAACTGCGGCTGAGTTTTGCTGACCCCGACAGTCGATCGCGGGTGCTCAATTCATTCATTGCGTCACTGAGCTATGAGGTGCAGCCCAAGCTCCAGGTGGGACTTGACTATCAATTTGCGTTGGCGAACTTTACAGCCATTAAGCGAGACGATGAATTTCATCAGTTGGCGGCTCGCCTGACCTATACAGCGTTTCGGAATACGCAACTGAATGTGTTCGTCGGCTACAGCTTTGGTAATTCTACTGACCCGACGATCGAGTTTAACAGCCTGATCCTGGGTATGAGCCTTTCGGTAAATTTAGGTCTCTTTTGAGAACAACTGTTGGCTGGGTGCGTCTACACAGACAGGTGTCGTTCCATCGTTAACGAAACGAGTGTTTACAAGGGTAGGTTAGGCTTTGTCAGTGAATTAGCTCAAGGCTCTCTGGAATGGCTTTGCATCGGTCAGTAGAGAGAGTTAGGTAGTGGCATCTACACATAGACCGTGAGCTGTCTTTTTAGCGATCAACCGATCGAACATCAGACTGCCTTTCTGCAAACCTTCCTGCAAGGATTTTCCTGTAAGGGATGGTGGGCAGAAAGGGTGAGTCGTGGAACGCAGGCATTACGTCCCAACTCATGTTGTTGCTGTGATGGTGCTGCTAGCGATCGATCATCAGGGGAATCTACCTTCATGGATCAAATTGTTAAAGGTAGTGCTCCGGAGTCGCTTCTATGTTGACTATTTCTAAATTGCGTGGCGTTGACGGCAGACTGAGCCGCCTTCTGCTGGTCTTTGTCTGTACGTTGTGGCTTGTAGTGGTGACGCAATCGTCGATCGACGCTCGGTCTCCTACAGTCAGTCAAGCCAGAATTACTCAGGTGCTAGACAGCCCTCAAGTGTTCATCCAAAACAGACAAGCAAAGCTCAATGACTCTGCCAAAAGAGGGCAGCGCGTTCGTACTGGCAAGGCACGGGCACAGCTTACATTTAACACAGGCGCGATCGGGCGCTTAGCGCAGAACTCTGTCTTGACGGTTGGGCAATGCGCCCGTCTCCAGCAGGGCACGCTGTTAGTGAACGGTGCCATGAATGGCTGTACCGCCTCGGTTGTTGCAGGCGTGCGTGGCACAACTTACGTGCTAGAAGCGAATCGTGACGACACGGGCATCAAAGTTTTGGAAGGAGAGGTAGTAGTGTCACAGTGGCAAGAACCTAACGATACTGAACCGACCGCAGGCAACAAACAATTCTCTCTACCTTCGGTGCTGCCAAAACTGCCGTCTTTTCCTCAAAAGCCTGCTCCCAGACCGTCGCCTAAACCCCTTGAGACGATCGACACTCCCCCCACTAGCGAAAAGCAAGTTGTGCTGAAAGCTGGTGAAAAAATCACCGTTAGCGCGACTGGAACCCTGGGACTGGTCGAAAAGCTGACCCAGGGCGATTTCACTAGCCTTCTGACGGGCAATCTCTTTAATGGGTATACCGTTCAGCTACCCGGCATGGCAAAAATCCAGGCAAGCTTCCAGCAATTATTTCCAGGCGTACCGTTCCCCATCCGCTTACCGCGCCTTCCTATGCTCCGCCTTCCGTTCCGTTTACCGTTTTAGAGGTGAGGGGAGAGAAGGCAGAGGGCAGAAGGCAAAAGGCAGAAGGCAGAGGGCAAAAGGCAAAAGGCAAAAGCTGAGACCTTATGGCTAATTGCTCAACCAACTCGAAACTCTTCCTCTTTCACCCTCACACTCCTTTACTCTTCCACCCCTTCACCCTCCCCCCTTCACTCTCCCCCCCTTCACCCGCATCACTAATGACTCAGATAAAACGCCGATGGAAGGTGAGTCCTGCCACGATCGCGCCTGTGCTAATTATTAGTTGGGCAGTTGCCAGCGCGATCGCTACAGGGTTTAACTTTCGACCGCTGGTGCTGTTGGAGTTACAGACTCAGGCGCTCTTTTTTCGGCTAAGGGGTGAGGTAGCTCCGCCATCAGAGCTTGTGATTTTGGCGATCGACGATGATTCGCTCACACGGGGGCGGGATGCTAAAGAATTGAAGGAACTAGCGTCAATCCGATCGTGGCCCTGGAGGCGGACTGCCTATGCAGAGGTGATCGATAAACTGATGGCAGCAGGCGCTCGATCCGTTGCTGTTGACGTGCTGTGGGATTTGCCAAGCGATCGTCCTGCTGATGATCAGCGTCTCCAGCAGACCTTACAACGCCATGCCGGACGAGTGACGCTGGCAGCACTTCATGCCACGTCTCAGAGCAGCGGCGGCGGGTTGGATCAATTAGTTTATCCCGACCCTATGTTTCAAGTTGACCCCAAAGCGATCGGGTTTATCAACTTCTTGACAGAACCAGATGGACAGTTTCGTCGGTTTGCTAGCGTGTACCTTAACCAGATTGATGCCGATTTGCGTCAGTCAACCCCCAACCTGCTTTCGTTTGATGAAGCGAGTTTACAAATATCAAAGCTCCCGTTTAAGGCACCGAAGGGTGACTATATATTTTTCTACGGTGGTCAAAATACGTTTGCAATCGTTCCGTTTTGGCACGTACTCTATCCTCAGAATTGGGAACGGCTGGAGCAGGAGCAAGTCTTCAAAGACAAAATTGTCTTAATTGGACCGACGGCTGCCTTCTTACAGGATATTCACCCGACCCCCTTTGGTGCTCTTCCTGGTATCGAAGTGCATGCCAACGCGATTGCCACCTTGCTAGAGGATCGGGCGATCGCCGAAATCATTCCCGATCCAGCATGGCGTGGTTTCTATCTGTTCCTTGCCCTTGCTGTCATTGGGCTAGCGATCGGTCACGTCTCAAAACGGACAACGCCGCGCTTCGTGCTGGCGATCGCGATCGCGGGTGCCTGGTGGCTGATGGGTTATGTCACCTTTGTCTATGGCGGCTTGATTCTTCCCGTTGCCACACCATTCCTGGCGATCTCGCTTAGTGGGCTTTTCTATCTCAGTACAGGTGCCACCAACGACCAGCTTGAAAAACTACGTCTGCGTCGTACGTTAGAGCGCTACGTTGCCAAGCCGATCGTCAAAGAAATTCTGAGCCAGCCGGAGGATTTCCAGGCGCTGCTGCAAGGGCGCAAGCTCAATGCTGCCGTACTTTTTTGTGACATTCGTGGCTTTACGACGCTGTCCTACAAGCTACCGCCCGAAACATTGGTGGCTTTGCTAAATACTTATCTCAATGCGATGGTCGAAGCCGTTGCCGCTGCCAGTGGCACGATCGACAAATTTATTGGCGATGCCGTGATGGCAGAATTTGGCTCCCCCGTTTCCTATGGTGAGGAAACGGATGCCATGAACGCGATTCGGGCAGCGCTGGGAATGCGGCAGGCGTTAGCAGCCCTGCGATCGCAGTGGCAGCAAGAGGGAAAAACCCTGCTTTATCATGGCATTGGTATTAGCTACGGAGAGGTCATTGCTGGAAACATCGGCTCACTACGCCGCCTGGAATATACCGTGATTGGTGATACGGTCAATGTTGCCAGCCGCGTTGAAGGGCTGACCAAACGTTTTTGGACGGATATTTTGATTACTGACTCGCTCTACGAACGGGTAAAAGAGCAGGTTGACGTTGTGTTTGTGGGAGAACATCTGCTGCGTGGACGAGAAGATAATCCCAGTCGCCTCTACAGTTTGATTGGTTTAAAGGGCGAAGCGCCCACGCTCTATCACCAGGTTCACGAAGAATTGCGACGCTATTTGGGCTACAAGGAGGCGACAGAATCTTGAAGCGATCGTGGTTTGGGCACGCAATTATCCGCCTCTCCTCAGCCCTGTGACTCTTGCAAAAGGCTTTGCACAAATTGATAAAGGTCTGCCTCAGATTGCCCCTGCTGCTGTTGCTCCTTCAGGTCAATTAAGCCTTGTGCCAGTGTGGTTGCCTGCTTTTTATAGGTATTGTGTGCCACTAACAGATCAAGAAAGACCTCACGCTCGACCTGGCAGCGATCGGCTTCATCCGTAATGTGTGAGGCATATTCCACTGAATCAACGTTGTACCGCAGCAGAAAAATCAGTGCGCCTGTCAATTGCTGCAACTGCTGTTGAAGTTTGCGTGTATCTAGATCCAAACGATCGAATGCCACCTGACCTTCAAGGCGTAACTCGACGATCGGCGCGTCGGCAGCACGGATTTTGCCCGACTGCACGGCTTGCTGCACGGTTGCGATCGTCATCTCCTCCAGCTCCTCCAGGCTTTCTTGCCCGCGTGCTGTCACCTTCAGCCGTACGATCGTGCGTTGCGTGTAGTCTCGCTTCAACTCAGCATGAATGCCCGCTGCGTCCAGCGACACCAGATAGACACCCCGATCGAACTGGCTTTCTTCGACATTATTTGCTTCGACCGAACCAGGGTTAAAAATCCAGTTCTCCACCACGTAGTTTTTGTGGATGTGCCCCAGCGCGAGATACTCAACGCCAGCCTCTTTCAACGGCAGCAAATCGTTATAGCGCAACGCACCGTGATAGCGAGCAATCTGTCCTTCTAGTCCGTGGTGAAACAGCATGACCGTATGAGCCGGAGCAGGAGGAAGGTCTTTGATCGCCGTCGCGAGAGAGGCGATCGCCGTTGGAGCCGACGCGCCATACCAGCAAGACCCTAAGACTCGCACACCGCAAGCCAAGTCAATGTAGCCGCCACGCTTCGTTTCCCCGTCCCACGGTTCATACAGTGCGGTGCCATTTGCAGTCGTTGGCTCTAGCAATACCAGCAAACCCCAATCGGATAAGTAGCGCAGCCAGCTTGTTTTGGTGCCGTAGGGTGTGTTGTCGTGATTACCCTCGATCGCCAGCACTGGAATGCCTGCCTCCTTCAACTCTTGCAAGCAAAGCTGTGCCTGATTAAGAATGTTTGGCTGAATATGGCGATGCTCAAACAGGTCGCCAGCCAGCACGACAAAATCCACCTGGGGCACGATCGCATACTGATACAGCGCATCCTGAAACGCTCGATAAAAATCTTGGGTGCGCTCTTTGCTGTCGTACCGATCGAACCCTAGATGAATGTCCGAAACATGAAGAAAGCGCGGCATAGCGATCGACCGTTGGTTGTCAGAGCCAGTCTAACTGATTGTCTGTAGAGAGGCGATCGCTTCTGACTGCTAACGCTGTTCAGATCCCCGACTTCTTCAAGAAGTCGGGGATCTTGTACTCACGTATCATTTAGGACTGCTATATGTAACATCGCTCAATAAAGAAACCACTTAGCGGACTTATTTCTGACCCTGATCACATCTTGATCAAACCGCAGTCAGAAACCGTTAAGTGGTTCAAAGAAGGCTCAGTTTTTACTCAAATGGCAGCAAAACGCCTAAATCACGCTGGCTTGAGGCACATAGTCATGTGTTTGCTCATCGTCTGCATCATGAGCGTGAGCGGTCTTGCCATTCTTGCCGTTGTGCGTGTGTCCATTACCCTTACGAGGCTGAATCACACCATAGCCACCATGATTTCGTTCATAAATGACGTTGATTTCTCCCGTTTCACTGTTCAGAAACATATAAAAGTCATGATCAACAAGCTCTAACTGCTCTAGCGCCTCTTGTGGGGTCATGGGAGGCATCGCAAAATACTTCGTTCGCACAACCTGACCCGGCAGTTCTGGCGATCGATCTTGCAATAGATCGGCGGCTACTGGCTGTTCACTCAAAGCCTCTGCTGTTTTCAGAGGGGCTTGGCTTTGTGCCTGACGTTTCTCCTTATATTTACGAAGCTGGCGACTGATCTTATCGGCAACTAAATCGACGCTGGCGTACAGACTCTCGCTGCCTTCTTCAGCACGGACGATCGAGCCATTAACGTAGATTGTGACCTCAGCCGTTTGCTTAGAGTTAATCCGTGGATTTTTAGCAACCGACAAATGGACATCAACTTCAGTCGTTAAGTTTTGATAATGGCTGACCGCCTTTTCGATCTTGTTCGTTACATACTCACGTAATGAGTCAGTAATTTCGATGTTTTTGCCCTGGATAACAAGCTTCATAAACGAGCTTCCTCCCCTGAAAGAGTGGGTTAAGCTCTCACCCTAGCACTTTGTGTTCTGCACGACAGTAGCCTTTAGAATGTTTTGCAACCTGTGATAATTCTTGATTAGAACGTGCGTCCTTTAAGGCAAAGTTACGTTACAACCCCCTTGTTTTTTGCGTGAATTTAAACCAGTGATCCAATCTGAACCAGCGATGGTTTCTGCGGGGCAGTCCTTTCACCGTCGCCATTGTTTGCTATATAAAAGGAATATTGTGCCGTATGCAATTGCCTGGACATGGCAGCGATCGCTGGTAGACGATCGTCGCCAAGAGTCCCATCTGGATGATGCACTGCTGCTGCTCGAACATCCGCCCACCTATACATTAGGTCAAGGTGCCAGTCCCGCCTTTCTTAAGTTTGACCCTGCTCAAACCGCATGGGACGTGCATCGCGTTGAACGGGGCGGCGAAGTCACCTACCACTGTCCTGGACAACTCGTTGGCTATCCCATTCTGAATCTGACCTACTACCAGAAGGATCTGCACTGGTACTTACGTCAGTTAGAAGAGGTGGTGATCCGTGTGTTAGCTTTCTATGGGCTATCAGGAGAACGGCTACCAGGCTTGACTGGCGTATGGGTAGACGATCGCAAAGTCGCGGCGATCGGCATCAAAGTCAGTCGCTGGATCACGATGCATGGCTTTGCCCTCAACATTTGTCCTGACCTGAGCGGCTTCGATCGCATCGTTCCCTGTGGCATTCCCGATAAAATGGTCGGCTCTCTGGCACAATTTAGACCAGCAATTCAGTTTGAGGCAGTGCGAGATCAGGTGGCGATCGCCTGTGCTGACGTGTTTGATGTCGAACTAATTGAACAACCAGGAGACCCTCAAGCGCGTTGCTGAATCAACGTCTCGACAATGCCCACGAGGCGAGTGATATTTTGCTCTTGCCGTTTCGCCGTATCAGATTGCTGCTGCGTCAACTCTTTCAGTTCAGCAAAGCCTGTCGTCACCACTTCTGTCAGATGCCCAATCTGGTCTGTCAACAGGTCGATTTTCTGATGTTGGTGATGGAAACCTTGGTCGATCGCCTGCTTTTGCTGTTGATTCGATTGAGTTAACTGCTCGATCGCCTGCTTTTGCTGTTGATTCGATTGGGCTAATTCAGCCGTTGCCTGTACCAGCACAGTGAGTAGCTGTTGCGTTGTAGAATTTCCGCCCTCGTTATACATAGACTCACCCCACCCAAATACTGTAAGAGCTTAACCCAGGCATAATCAGAACGAAGAGACAATTTTACCAATGCTCGATCGAACACAATTGTCAACGCTGGGACACAATCGCAGTGGCTCGATCGTCTAGCCTCTTATTGCCGCAAAAAGGTCAACAACTCACGGTTGACTGTTTGTGGCGCTTCCTGCTGAATCCAGTGTCCACAGTGAGGCACCAGCGTCAGCCGAAACGGAGCTTGAACCAGTTGATCTAGTTCCTTGATTAAATTCTGGCTTAAGAGCGAATCTTCTTCTCCCCACAGAACCAAGGTGGGCGCAGTCACAAGAGCGGGTGTCCGTCCAACGTCCTTCAGCCAATTCCAGGGTGAGAGCATCTGGCGGTAGTAGCTCAAGGCGGCAGACAATGCCCCCGGTTTCTCCAAAGCTAATTGATACAGCCGCGTTTCTTCGTCAGAGAAAGCCCCTTTCCGAACTGCCTGCCCTTGAAGCAGGTTTCTCACAAATTCCTTCAAATTTTGCTGAATTAGCCACTCTGGAACGCCAGGAACTTGAAACGCAAGCACATACCAGCTTCGGCGGAGTTGATCCAGGTTGCTCACCATCTCTTGCAGAAAGCGCTGAGGTGGGGCAGCGCTTAAAATCGCTAAGCGGTTGAGATATTGAGGAAATTTCTGTGCTAAGTGCCACGCGATCGTGCCGCCCCAGTCGTGTCCCACAATATGAGCGCGTGCATACCCCAACCCTTCGATTAAGCCTTGAATATCAGCGCTGAGAGTGTCCAGGTCGTAGCCATTAGCTGGTTTATCCGATTCGTTATAACCACGCAGATCAGGCACAACAACCTTGAAGTAGCGGGCTAGCGCCGGGATTTGAAAGCGCCAGGAATACCAAAACTCTGGAAACCCGTGCAGAAGAATGACTAGATCACCTTCTCCCTGGGTCACGCAGTGCAGGCGAATGCGATTTGTTTCTATAAAATGATGTTGCCATTCAGAAGACAGCGCAGTCATAGGGGCGTTTTGGCTCAGTGCGATCGAGGTGGGTCATCGAAAAACTACGGTGGTAGCAGTAGCAGTGCAAACCCTTCTCTAGCTAGGGTTTCTCCCTTAAACTCACCGTCACCGCAAACACATTTAAAGCCTAACACCTGACACGCTTTGACAACTAGCGTGATCACCGATACAGCAGAAATACGGGCGATCGCCTAGTCAATTGGATGCGGCGATCGCCCGTATTTCTCGTTCCAGCATCGATAGTCATGTAACGCCGACACAAACTAACCAAATAGATTGATACCCGTAGAACCGTCATTGCCTCACTAGCTGAAGCTTTGGGTGCAATGTGGCAAGCTAAGCAGCAAAAAAACATTTACAACCATCACCACGAGCATCCGCCACGCTCATTTCCTCTACCTGATTCGGGAACCTGATTTGGGAACAAGCCATACCCGTTCATAGGGACTGTGGCTCACTCGTTTGAAACGTGTTGCAGCGAGGCTGCGATCGAGTGTGCTGTCACCTTAACCTGAACGTGCAAAGCCCAATAGGTCACTTAACCCATAGGCGACTTTGACTCTGGGACGCTAGCCCTTTGAACGCTAGAAGCAAAGCCTTACACTCTCCCCTACCTCATCCTGCTATTGGGTGATTTAGGTCACAAATTTATAAAGTTAACGTGAAGTTTTGATGAAGCGCTTAAAGCAATGTAAGACTGCGAAACATCCTGTGACACTTGCCTACATGGTTTTTTTACCGGGTCGGTAATCAGCATACTGCACGTATCTCTGTTAAATCCCTGATCCCCAAAGCAAAAACTTCGTGATAGTCTGTTGCAGTTCTGACCCCAGGAGTGAATACAAAACGAGTACGAGCTACAAGACGTGTCAATCAAGAGATATTTCAACTCGCTCTAATCTCGTCGGATCTTTGCCCTTCACACACGGACGTATGAATCAAAAAGTTCTTAGTGGTCTAACTGCCACCCTGTTTATGGCAACGCTGGGTACACCGCTCTCTAGCAGCGCTAACCCAATCGGCACAGTTGACCCGGTTTCTGAGGCAAACCTTAACCCAGCCTCCACTCACGCTGCGACCGCTGAGCCAGCCCCGATCAACGCTGCTGTCGAAGCCGATCCACAGCCCTCTCAAGCAGAGCTACAAACCGACGAAGCAACTGCTTCGGACCAAAC
Source organism: Stenomitos sp. (assembly GCA_041744955.1). Classification (GTDB taxonomy): domain Bacteria; phylum Cyanobacteriota; class Cyanobacteriia; order Leptolyngbyales; family Leptolyngbyaceae; genus Stenomitos. Next base: position 18,100 of record JBGTJW010000658.1, read on the forward strand.
GGTGGCTCCAGCTTTGACACCGACACGCGCAGTTGTGAAGCTAGGTGAACAGCTTCGACCCTCAACGGCTGCCAGCGCTGAACGCGAGACGATCGCTAAAGTCCAGGCGCATGACTTGGCAGGGCGCAAAGCAGCAACCCTTTACGTCCGTAACATACCCGTCCTGACCTTAACTGGCTCTGACAGCGCAGCGGCAACAACGGGCAAAGCTCCATCAGTGAAGATGGGAAGCCGACAGACCGACGCTACCGAGAACGCGATCGCCACTGCCAAGTCTCTCAACAGTGCTGACGAGTCTTCAGCCTCAACAGAAGCCGCCGCTCAATCTAGCGAAGCAGCACAGGCAGATGCCAACGTTGCCCAGAGTGATCCAGTGCTGAGAGCTGCTGCGATCGCTGCCAAAATCAATCAACTCAACCGAGATGGCGTGGATGCTAGCACCATCACCGTTAGCTGGAATGCCCAGTCGAGCAAAGCGACTGCTACCGACGAGCGGTATGCCATCAAGGCAGACAAAATTCTGATTGCTGTGATTGATGCCAACACGGTGTTACCAGACACAACCCGCAGCCTGGAGAAAGATGCGCTACAAGCGACCAATCGCCTCCGACGGTTGCTCGGCAATGCTTCTCCTCTAAACAGCGTAACTGGAAAGCCAGACAACTGGTCGCAAGCTGCCGTGGGTGTCATTCGGCAAAAACTGAGCGGTATGGCTTCGTGGTATGGTCCAGGCTTCCACGGTAATCCTAGCGCCAGTGGCGAACGTTTCAATCAAAATGCAATGACAGCCGCGCACCGCACGTTGCCTTTTGGGACAAAAGTAGTAGTGACTAATATTGATAACGGTCAATCAGTAGTAGTCAGAATCAACGACAGAGGTCCTTTTTCTGGCAATCGTGTCATTGATCTGTCGGCTGGTGCTGCTCGTATGCTAGGACTCATCCAATCTGGTGTTGCGCCAGTACGCCTTGATGTCCTAGAAAGCGCTCCCAGAGCCGTTACAGCGGGTAAATAGAGCAACGCATCAATTGTAGGGCGAGCCACAAACTAGCAGAAGCAATCTATCGACAGCGATTCGGCTCGATTCGCTCCGTTGATTCGGATTGTAGCTAACTGGTGCGACGTAGTAGCTGTATCATCGTTTGTCCAGCTACCTCAGAGCTTTACGTCGATCGCCCTATGATACCAATTACTTCGCTTGAGTTCAGGCGTTGTCTGTACCACTTACTTGACTTAAGCTAACTTGATAGCAAGGTTAGTCCTCTAAGCGAATGGACACTTTCGGAACTGGTAAGCCCTTTCGCTTGCACCAGCACACCAAAGTTTCCCAAGCCCATTGGGTTAATCAGGAGATGTAAGGCATCCCGTTGCCGTAGCACTGCTTGAATGTCCTGCACCGTGCTAGCGGTAGACTGACCAAGCGCTGCCATACGATCGCCCAGCCCTAATGCCATTAGAAAGAGGCTTTGCTGCGTAAAGCCAACTCGTTTCAGCCCACACTCCTCGCCTTGCTGCTCCAGGGCAGTGAAATCAACGTGCGCCGTGATATCTTGCTGCCCAAGGTGGATGTAGGGATTGGAATGGTGGGTGTGCTGGTAGTAGCATTGCAGCGTGCCCTGGGAGCGCGTCGGGCTATAGTAACGAGCGCTTGTATACCCATAATCGATCGTGAGGACGTATCCCCGCTGGAGTCGATCGGCAACCGTTTGGAGCCAGTCTAGTGCTGCCAGGTTAACTTCACTGCGATAGCGATCGGGATATGACTGAGCGGTTAAAGCAATACCGATGCGTTCAAAGTAGGCTGCTAGTCGGGGTGTCGATAGTTCACCCGTCACTTCGCCAAACTGAGGAGTATCGTATTCGCCCTGAGTCGCTGTGACGTAAACTTCTTGTAACTTTCCTGCGACCAACGAAATTTGATGCACTGGGAGAGCATCCACCAACTCGTTAGAAAAAAAGCAGCCGACGATCGAGCGAGACGGTAACGCTTCAAGGCTGCTCCAGCGAAGTTGAACATCCAGATCTTTGAGTGACAGTGCCTGCCGCTGTTGTTCCGCAATGAGTGCGGCGGAACGTTCCACAATGATGTATTCGAGCGATCGTACAAACGTCGGATGGTGGTGCTGCAAGTAGCGGAGGATATCAACGGCTAATAACCCTTGACCCGCGCCCATTTCGACTAAGGTAAAAGGAGTGGGACGCTGCATAATTTCCCACATCTGGACAAACTGCTCGGCTAGCAATTCGCCAAAGTCTGCACCCAGGTGAGGTGAGGTGAAAAAGTCACCTTTAGCGCCGATCGCGGCGGCATTTGTAGCGTAGTACCCGTACTGGGGTTGGTACAACGCCAAATCCATATAAGCAGCAAAGGTAAGACGTTGTTGAGAACTCTCGGCAATCTGTTGAGCGATCAAATTGCCGAGAGCAGGGTTGCTGTCTGGTTCATCCAACTGTGCTGCCATAACCACCACCAATAGTGGTCTTTATTTTGACACAGGCGAACCAGGCGACCGCAAAAACAAGCCGTCGATCGCAGACAGCATTCACAGTCATGCAATTGTTTCAACACTACACTCCAAAAAAGGCACGAAGCGATCGCTACGATTCGGCTTGAACGACAAAGCTGCTCTCTCCAGAATCAAAGGTGATTGTAAACTGAGCATACGGCTGAGATTGAATCAAGACCTTAAGATAGGCTTCAGCATCGGGACGACGACGAAACCGCGTAATCGTGAGATGCTTTAAATTAGGCAGCAGCTTGTGAATGACCCAGGGGGTCAGTTGATGTTGGTAACTCATTATTTTCTCGGTGGCTAATGGTTTAAAGACTGGAGAAGGCTTCTAAGGCAGTGAGCGTATGGGCGGAGAGGATTGCGCTTCAGTAGTCGTCAAACTATTTGACCGAACGTCCTGGCAAAACCCATAAAACGCTACCTGTAGAATCATCCCCTCAGGTTCTCTACTATAGATAGCGGTTAACGCTTTAAACTGCAAAGCATTTTACAAAATGAAATGTTTTTTGGTACGAGCCTGTGAGATCGTCCGACCGCCGTACTTTCATAGTGCTACAGCGCAGGGCAAACTGACTCAAGCGGGAGACTGAAAGCGCTGGCGCAACAAGCGAAATGACCGGCAGCAGGGCTGTTACAGGTAAGCGGTTGTAAGAAATAACGGCGCACCTATAAATCAGTAAGCCGCTTTTTGCCAACTGCTAGCGGCCACAGTCCATGACAGTGGTGCTTCAAAGCTCCTCACGGCAATGAAAGCGTTTTCTGATTCCTTTTACCTGACAGGGCGTTATGCAACCCCCAGTAAGCTGGCAAGTAGTGCTTTCTGCGCGTGCATTCGGTTTTCTGCTTGATCCCAGACGCGAGACTGCGATCCTTCGAGCACTGCGTCCGTAATTTCTTCACCACGATGGGCAGGCAAGCAGTGAAGTACGATCGCCGCTTTATCGGCATGATTCAGAAGCAGTTCACTCACCTGATAGGGCTGAAAGATCGGAATGCGAGTTTCTGCCAGGGCTTCTTGCCCCATGCTTGCCCAGACATCGGTGTAGATCACTTGCGCGTCTTTGACGGCAATGATCGGATCGGTTGTCACAACAACTTCAGTCTTGCCGCCAGCGATCGCCTGCGCCTTTTGCACCACGAGATCGAGCGGACGATATTCTGGTGGTGACGCAACCCGCACATTGACACCTGCCAGCGCACAGCCCAGCATAAGCGAATGCGCCATATTGTTTCCATCGCCCAGATACGCTAGCGTCAAACCTTTGAGAGCGCCGAAAGACTCCTGCATTGTCTGCAAGTCGGCAAGCACCTGACAGGGGTGTTCCAAATCAGTGAGCGCATTAATGATGGGGATTTTGGAGTAGCTGGCAAAGGCTTCCAGGTCGTGCTGGTCAAAGGTGCGGACGGCAAGAATATCGAGGTAGCGATCGAGTACCCGTGCTGTGTCAGACAGTGGTTCACCGCGACCCACTTGCGTCACATTGGGGTTTAAGTCCAGCACTTGACCGCCCAGTTGGTACATGGCGGCTGAAAAGCTAACGCGAGTGCGAGTAGACGCTTTGTAAAACAGCAGCCCCAGGATTTTTTCGCACTTTGGTTTGAGGGTTCCCGCTTTCAATTGGGTTGCTAGAAGCAGGATGTCCTGTAGTTCTTCTGCTGTCAAGTCCGCCAGACTGAGCAAGTCACGTCCTTTCAGTGCCCCCATTCCGTTTCCTTCTCCAAGATTTTCTTCAAAACCGTACCAGATCTACACTCGTTCGCCTAGTGATCCACCAATTTTACTGTGACGAAGCAAGCCTTGTTTCAGCGTTTTTTGAAAATCTTTCCAGAAGGTTGGAAATCACCCGAAAGATTGTTGACAAAATACTGATCACTTAGCTGAAAAAGGTTTAATTATAAACTTCCGTTTGCTCTGTTTCAAGCCTTCCGCGGATTAAATCGGTTGTCTTGCAAACTATGTCAGCAAACGCTGAAACTGTAGCACTCAATACAGAAAAAATCTTATAGTTAAAGATGGGGAGTAAAAAACCGTATCAACTTTATCTTGCTGAGACTCTTTCAATGATTAACGCACTACAGACCCATGACCGTCACTTAAATCGACATCAAGACAGCATGATGGCATCCCTCGCTCACCGTTTGCAGGTAGCAAGAGCCGCTAACAATGCTCGTCTAATTGCACTCTTAGAGCAAGAAAAACAGCAGGTTACGTCAGTGCGATCGTCTGACGTAGCATCATCGCCGAAGCGCTGGTGGCTTACCACTGTGCAGCGCATCACGCAGGTACTGTTTGGTGGAACGTCCCTACAGGTCTGTGAAGTAGTGGATGGTAGCGATCGCTGGTGGGTTGCCTCTGACCCCAGAAGTGGACAAGTGGTTTATGCCGATTCTGAAGCAGAAATGCGCCTGTGGATTGAAGAAAACTATCAAGGTCGCTGAATACACTGGTTGCAGTTAAGCAAGACGAAATGTTAGGGAAGCCAAATATTGTTTGTTTGTCTTAACACGTTGGTAGAAAACATTACTAAAAAGCGTTCATCTCTCTCTTTATATCCCTTTAAATTCGATTGTTAGGTAAGTCCTATAGCCAGCCCAGATCATTGTGCGATCGCACAAGGTTGTAAGACTGATTGCTATAGCCGTTTAGGGAGGGACGGAAGTAGGGGCAACACCCGAAGGAACGCGCTTCATTCTTTTAGAGAGTACATGGAGCGTCACAATGAAAACGCAATGGCAACAATATAAAGAATTAGAGTTGCTCCCCGACAACGTGGCAGCACCGCAAACGGTCCATTCGCCTCTGATGGCTGCGTTCGATCGACGCTGGCGATCGCGGCTAGATCAACGTGCCAGAAAGCTTGATCATGAGTATCAGGTGGAATATTTAGAGCGCCGGTTAACACTGGTCTGTGGGCGATCGACCACCACCGCTAACATTTGGCGCAAGTGCTGGAGCCTGCTTAACCAACCGCTCCAGTTTAAACCCTACGGCTCTACTCATTCTGAGCCAGAGATCCGGCGAACCCTGGATGAAATGGGTCAATTTTGGTGGCACGTTTATGACCCACGTACAGGTCGTACAGCTTATTTGGAATCTGAAGCAGACGTGCAAGTTTGGCTTGAAGAGTGTCTTTATCACTAGCAGCACACGCTCAACGGTCATCTTGCAGCTTCAAGCTGAATACGCCTGTCTCTAATATATTGTCTCTAATATATTGATCGATGTGGCAATTGAGAAACGCTGCGATCGCTCACGCTACCCTTCAATAAAGTCAATCATCTCGCGCATAGAGCCAGGTTTAGTAACCACCAGAATCGTTGAACCGGCTTCCAGCACTGTGTTGCCATTCGGAATTGTCAGCGCCATGTGTGGATGAGGTTGATAGCCGATAATGAGTGAACCGGACGGAAAGCGCCGATCTTGCGCGATTTCTGCCACGCTGCGATCGACCACGTTGCAGTTCTCTGGCACGGCTAGCTTCAGCACCTCAATTTGCCCTTGCTCAAAGTGCATCATTGATTCCACCTGGGGATATTCGATCGCATTTGCCATCGTTGAAACTGCCAGGTCGATCGCGTTAATAACGTGCGTGGCTCCGGCAATGCGGTACGGCTCCGTGAAGTCTCGATGCCGCATTCTGGCAAGGATATGGTGAACGCCATTGTGCTTTGCCAGCATAATCATTGCCAGATTTAAGGCATCGTTTCGCAACACGGCTGCCAGTGCATCTGCCTTGCGGATACCGGCTTCGAGCAACACTTCTGTATTGACCGCGCTGCCCTCAAACGCCATCACGCCTAGCTGCTCACGGGCATAACGACAGGCGATCGGATCAATATCAATCAGCGCTACGGTATGCCCCAGGTCTACCAACCGTTGCGCCAAACCCAAGCCAACTAACCCGGCACCGCCAATAAGTACGTACATGGCTTCAATTACGCTTTTTCATGAAGAAATTTTGGCATGGTTCGATGCTATAGCCGTAGCCATACTGGTTAGGGTGGGGTGCAGGGGTAAAACCCCTGGCTGGGGGCGAAGCCCCCACACCCCCTTTGATCCCAATGTCCTAAGTTCTGTGGCAATAGCTATATGCCGATCCAATCGTCTAGTAATGGCTAATGGTTCAATGCTATGCCGACTCGATCATAGTGTCTTTCACTCTGTCTGCAACTGCTTCTCCACTGTCCTCTGTAGCTGTAGCTGCAAGGGTTGGTCTGGTTGGATCAAAATACCGGGACTACTGGCAGCAGTGGGTTCCAGTTGAGTCGTTGTCCACAAGAGCCAGCGGCTGCCGGGAGGCAAGGTTGTTAACCCAACTGGATTCTGGGTCAACCAAAGCAGGGGCGCAGCGGGCAACTGCTCTGCACGAACGTCTTCACCCGCTTGAACGGCTGCCAGAGTTTCGAGAACGGCTTGACTACCCTGAACGAGTCCGGTGCCTGCCGTCCACAGCCTGACGCTGAGATTGTGGCGTGTTGCATAAAAGTAGAGAGATGCAGCCGCAACCACCGCTTGCTCAAACGGCTCGATCGCACTGGAGGGATCAGGCAACGGTTGCCACGACATGGCGCTATCCAGGCAAATAATGAGTTCCTGCCCACTGATAAAGGTTTCTAGCTCACGTACCCGCAGTTCACCGTAACGAGCGCTCGTTCGCCAGTGGACAAAACGAATGGGATCGCCCCAACGATAGGGACGGAGCGATCGCGTGAGACCGTCGCTGGCAGACTGGGCATGGCGATCGCGGGTAAACTGTAAGCTGGCATCACGACCGATCGCATCGACTAAGGGGCATTGAGTCAGCGGTAGAACGGTGGGATAAACCACGGCAACTGCGGCGGCTGTGTGCGATCGACGACACCAAAAGAGTCCTAACGGGGCGGCTGTTCTCAAATTAACAGTATGCCAACGATAAATGCCGCGTCGTTCCACTGTTTGCTGGTAAACCCAGTGGTAATCGCTGCGTGGCGCAATCATTTCGATCGCGGCTAACACAGGCGGAGCTAACACAAACGGTAACTGATCCTGGATCTGAATGAGCGTCTTTGGTTGCTTCGTCTTATTTGCTAATACCAGTTCGACAGTCAGTTGATCCCCGACTGTAACCGGAGTAATGGGGCAACGCTGAAGCTGGATACCGCGCAGCATTCGTTCCGGTAAGATGGCGGCGATCGCCAGCAAGGCAAAACTGATGCCGCTAATAACATACAGCCAGCCCGCTAACGTATTGGTCGCTGAAATGAAGAAGAAGAGCGATAGCCCTCCTAGCAGCCAGCCACTGTATGCCGGTGTCACCCAGTGAGTTTCCAGCCAATCAGCGGTTCGTTTTGCAATGCTCATTAAAATTGTTACGCTAGGCACACAAAAGTTGAACAAAGAATTAACGCTTAAGCGTCTGGCAAAGCAAGCACAGGTTCAGAGAGGGTTGCCTGAGCCGTCCTAACTTGTGATCTAAAACACTTAGCGCGTCTCCTGTCCCCCCTTAAAATATGCAAATTATTTCAAAGTGTGCCTTGCTGAGAAAACCCCAAAGCGATCCAGGACATTTTGCTACCAGAATAGACCTTTAGAGCAGCCTTTGTAACGGTTAAACCTTATTGCTGTCACTTTTGATCCGCAATTAAGTGAGACTGTCGAGCGATCGCAGTCCTAAAAAAGCAGCTCAGTACGAGGTTACTCGATACAATAAATGGATATTTGTCAGGCGTGCCAATACACTTCTAGTTGTATTCAGTGAACTATCAACCACCTAAAGCTAGCTTACCCATTCTGCTATTAATCGAACTCGTTTGCACCAATTGAATCGCTTTGATCAAAAAAGACCTACCAGAGAAATACTAATGTCCGGTTTACCCGCACCTCGCCCCCAAGATCAATCATCCACTGCACCGCCGCCGCCGCCCCTTTCGATGGCTGTGCCAAGTCGCGCTCATGTGACTAGTTCCATCGAACAGA